>NZ_JAUEYJ010000013.1:0-220917 GCF_032489615.1 Bradyrhizobium sp. SZCCHNR1051
ATGCTGGCGTCGCTCACGCCATGCTTGCGGCACAGATCGGCGACCGGAACGCCAGCCTCGTGCTCCTTCAAAATCCCAATGATCTGCTCTTCCGTAAAGCGGCTGCGCTTCATGCTCTGGTCCTCGTTGGGCCAGAACGAACTTCAAACTGGATTAAGCCCCAGGGGCAAGGTCAGGGTACTTCAACAACTTCATGCAGGACGACGAGCGCTCGAAACAGGGCAATAAGCGAAGAATCGCGCAGGCCGCAGTTCTCACTTCAGTAGAGAGTTTTGCTTACGATAGCGCCTCGCCGAAAACCGGCACGAACGGTTGCTAGTGCCGAAATGGCAGAGGAAATGGCAGCCGGTCCGCGAAACGGTCCGCAGCAGAAATGGCTCTATCGTCAAGTACTTGATCTCATTGGTGGGCCCGGCAGGACTCGAACCTGCAACCAGACCGTTATGAGCGGTCGGCTCTAACCATTGAGCTACAGGCCCCGCGGCGCGGAGGTCTTGCCGGCGGCGGGCAGGAGCGGGCCTGTCCGGCGCGGCGTGGGAACCCCAACGACGGTTCGGGCTCCGTTTACAGCCTGGCCAGCCATCCGGCAATGCCGCTACCGGATCGTTTTGGCGCGCCGCCGTCGCCGCCGGCCCGGTCTCGGCCCGCCGCGACGCTAGTCCACCGAAACCCCGGCGAATTCCACCACCTTGCGCCATTTCTCGGTCTCGTCGACGACCAGCTTGCCGAACTCCGCCGGCGTCATCGCGCGCGGGATGCCGCCGGTCTCGGTGAGCCGTGCCACCAGCTTGGGGTCCTTCAGCGCCTCGCCGACCGCCTTGTTGAGAATCTCGACGATCTCAGGCGGCGTTCCCTTGGGCGCCGAGATGCCGTAGAAGCCGACCGATTCGTAGCCCGGCACGGTCTCGGCGATCGCCGGGACGTCCGGCACCGTCGGCCAGCGCTGCGGCGAGGTGACGCCGAGCGCGCGCACGCTGCCGCCGCGCGCCTGCTCCAGCGCCGTCGGCAGATTGTCGAAGATCAACTGCACCTTGTTGGAGATGATGTCCGGGAACGCCAGCGCCGAGCCGCGATAGGGCACGTGCAGCATGTCGCATTTGGTCATCGCCTTGAACAGCTCGGCCGCCATGTGCACCGAGGTGCCATTGCCCGAGGAGGCGAAGGCGATCTTGCCGGGGTTGGCCTTGCAATAGTCGATGAACTCCTTGACGGTCTTGGCCGGCACGTCGTTGCTCACCACCAGCATGTTGGTGAGCTGCATGATGCTGGCGACCGGCACGGTGTCGCGGATGAAGTCGTAAGGCAGCTTCTTGTAGAGCGAGGTGCTGATCGCGTTGTTGGGCGCGACGAACAGCAGCGTGTAGCCATCCGGCGGCGCGTTGATCGCGGCGGCTGCGGCGATGTTGCCGCCCGAGCCGGTGCGGTTCTCGACCACGACCTGCTGGCCCAGTCGGTCGGACAGCCACTGCGCCATGATACGGGCGACGATGTCGACCGGCCCGCCCGGTGCAAAGCCGATCAGCCAGCGGATCGGACGGTCGGGGTAGGCCGCCGCGGCCGGTTGTATCGCCAGGCATGCCGTGACCACCAGGCCGGCCAGGAACGTGCGCGCCCACTTCATCTCGTCCTCCCGAAGTTCTTGTCGTCGTCTTTGGCGACATGCTTCCATAGATCTGCACGCTTGCATACAAGCTTGTGTCGGACGCGCAGGCAGGGAAAGGCAGGCTCATGACGTCGTTGCGAATGCTCGGCCTTGCCGTTGCGCTGGTGTCCAGCGCCGCCGCAGCGCAGCAGGGAGGGAACGCCATCAGCAAGCTCACGATCAGTCTCGGGACCGCGACGCCAGGCGGCGGCTTTCCGCTCTATGGCGATGCCTTCGCCAAGGCCCTGAATGACGCCGATGCCGGGCTTGCGATCGTCACGCGCAACACCAAGGGCAGCAACGAGAACATTCCGCTGCTGGAGCAGGGTGAGCTCGATCTCGGCCTCGTCGCCGGCGAGCCGGCCTACCAGGCCTTCATGGGCATCGACCGCCCCAAGACGCGGCTCAAGATCCTGACCGCGATCTTTTCCAGCCCGGGCCTGTTCGTGGTGCGCGCCGACAGTCCTTATCGCAGCATCCGCGATCTCGTCGGCCAGACGGTGGTGTTCGGCGCCAAGGGCTCGGGCCTGCCGATCATGTCGCGCTACATGCTCGACGGGCTCGGCCTGCAGCAGGACCAGGACTTCAAGGCGATCTATCTCGACCGTGCTGGCGACGGCCCGGCCATGGTGCAGGACGGGCGCGCCGCGGCGCTGTGGGGCGCCGGCATCGGCTGGCCCGGCTTCGCGGCGATGGCCAAGGCGCCGGGCGGTGCCCGCTTCATCGCGCCGTCCGCCGAGGAGATCGCGCAGGTCAGGGCGAAGCACGGTTTCCTCAAGGCCCTGACGGTGCCTGCCGGCAGCTATGCCGGGCAGGACGCGGCGATCGATTCGATCGGGTCATGGAGCTTCGTGCTGGTGCGCGAGACCTTGCCCGACGACGTTGCCTACCGGCTGGCGAAGACGCTGCATGGCGCGGAAGCCGCGCTGTGCAGGACGCTGGCGCAGGCCTGCGAGACCACGGCCGCCAACACCGTTGCGGCAGCGCCCGATCTCGCACTGATCCATCCAGGCGTGATGCGATATTTGAAAGAGATTGGCGTTGCCAAGTGAACCGCTGTCGTCCCGTCGAACGCCGACGTTCGACGGGACGATGCCTTCATCGTTGCGGCGCCCTCACTTCTTGATCAAGGGGCACGCTGGATCTGGCGGGCCGAACGCGTCATCGCCTTTGATGGTCGCGAGGATTTTGTAGTAGTCCCACGGATATTTGCTCTCCTCCGGCGATTTCACCTGCGCCAGCACGAGATCGTGCACCATGAGATTGTCGGCGCGCAGCTTGCCGTTGCGGGCGAAGAAGTCCTCGACCGGCGTGTCCCGCATCTTCGCGGCGACCGCGAGCGGATCGTCGCTGCCCGCCGCCTTGATGGCGTTGAGATAGTGCATGACTGCGGAATAGACGCCGGCCTGCCACATCGTCGGCATCCGGTTCATCTTGGCGAAATAGCGCTTCGACCATTCCCGCGTCTTGTCGTCCATGTCCCAGTAGAACGAGGTGGTGAGCAAGAGCCCCTGCGCCGCCGGCAGGCCGAGCGAATGGATGTCGGTGACCAGCGCGAGCAAAGCCGCCATCTGCTGTCCGCCCTTGAGCAGGCCGAACTCGGATGCGGTCTTGATCTCGTTCATGTTGTTGGGCGGGCCGGCGGCGATGCCGATGATCTTGGCCTTGGAAGCCTGCGCCTGCAGGATGAAGGACGACAGATCCGGCGTCGCGAATGGCGGCCGCACCGCGCCCACGACCTTGCCGCCATTGGCGGTGACGACGCTCGACGCGTCGCGCTCCAGCGAATGGCCGAAGGCGTAGTCGTCGGTGATGAAGAACCAGCTGTCGCCGCCGCGCTTGACGACCTCCTTCGCCGTGCCGGTGGCGAGTGCGCGGGTGTCGAACACCCATTGCATCGCGTAGGGCGAGCAGAACTTGCCGTGGAAATCGGCGGAACCGGTCGACTGGGTGATGAACAGCTTCTTCTTCTCGGTGGCGATGGTCTGCACCGCGAGGCCCACCGCGGAGACCGGCACGTCGACGATGAGATCGACCTGCTCGGTGTCGTACCAGCGGCGCGCGATCGCCGCGCCGATGTCGGGCTTGAGCTGATGATCGCCGACGACGACGCTGATCGGCTTGTCCAGCACCTTGCCGCCGAAATCATCGACCGCCATCTGCGCCGCGGTGACGGACCCTTGTCCGGTCGGCGTCGAGGCCGGGCCGTTCATGTCGCTGAGCACGCCGATCTTGACGACGTTGTCGGAGATCTCGGCCTGCGCGGCGGTCGTGACCAGCAGCGCGGCTGCGGCCCACGCCGCCCGCTTCAAGCAGCTGAGTTGCAATCAGTCCTCCACCGATACCGGCATGATGCCGTTGTTTGTTCCGGCTCTGCCGGCCGGTCCGCCTATCTGCAATCAATCCAGGGCGGCCGTCAATCATGCCGGACGGCGGAGCGGTGGAGCGATCCTGTGCGCTGCAATGCCGCAAGCAGCGAGGTCGTCGCTCACGCGCGCAGGCTCCTCGGCCGTTCAGGCCTTGGCGGTCTTTTGCTCCTCGTGCGCAGCCTCCCACACCTCGCGTGCGGCGTCGGCGTTCATCAGCGCGATGCCGACGCCCACGATCAGGTCGGGCCAGATCGAGGGCCACACAAAGGCGGTCACGAGACCGACCGCGATGATCGCGATGTTGGCGAAGGCGTCGTTGCGTGCGGACAGGAAGGCGGCGCGGGTCAGGCTGCCCCGGTGGTCCCTGACCCGCGCCAGGATCAGCGCGCAGCCGAGATTGACGATCAGCGCGCCGAGGCCGGTCACGGTGAGCGGCAGCGGCGCGGGCACGATCGGCGTGAAGAACTTCTCCCCGGCGGTCCACAGTCCGGCGATCGCCGGCGCCAGCAGGATCAGCGCCAGCACCTTGCCGAGCAGCGCCCGCCGCGGCGGGCTCCAGCGCAGCGCCAGCGCAATCAGGATGTTGACCGAGGCATCTTCCAGAAAGTCGACGCTGTCGGCGAACAGCGACACCGAGCCGATCGCCAACGCCACGGCGAACTCGATGCCGAAATATCCGAGATTGAGCACGGCAACGGCGAGCACGGCGCGGCGGACCATGGTTGTCGCGTCCATCAGGCGTCCTCAATCCTCGAGAGCTGCGAGCCGCTCCGCCTCGGCGAGGTCGAGCGCGGTATTGGCATTGAAGAACGGATCCAGCGGAACCGACGGCCAGCTCACGGTTGCGACCTTGTAGCGCGCCGTGAAGCGGGTGACCTTCCGGATGTCCTCCGCGACCAGGGCGTGGCGAAGGTCCTCGCGCAGCCCGACCGGCCACAGCCCGATCACTGGGTGGATCTGTCCGCCGGACGCCGCCAACGCCAGTTCGGCCTGCTCCGCCGCCCGCGCTGTCGCCAGCCGTGCGACCAGATCACGCGGCAGGAATGGACAGTCGCCGGCGGCGCTCAGCATCCACCGTGCCTCCGGCATGTGCGCCGCAACCCAGTCGAGGCCGGCGAGAATGCCGGCGAGCGGGCCCGGAAAGCCGACGACACCATCCGGCACGACTGTCAGGCCGTTGCCTGCGAAGCGCGCGGGGTCGCCATTGGCATTGAGGATCAGCCGGCTGCACTGCGGCGCCAGCCGCGCGATCACGCGCTCCAGGATGGTGCGGCCGTCGACCATGCGCAACGGCTTGTCGCCGCCGCCCATCCGCTGCGCGCGACCGCCGGCGAGCAGCACGCCGGGGATCGAAGTCGAGGTCATGGCTGTCATCGCGGGTTCGTTACCACGACTGCTGCCAGGGCGTCAGCGTTGGCGCGCACGATCCACCATTTGGGTCTGCGGGGCGGCCGCACGCACCGGCATGCCCCTCGCTTACGGGCCTTGCCTGGTCCGCGGGGCTGCTGGCATGACAGCGCGAAGCGTGGACATGGCGTTCCACCCGGCCTTCGGGCCATCGATCGATTCCGCGCTCCTGGCTGTGCGAAAGCGCCGGGGCTTTTCTGGAGACCGCGATGAAAGTCATCGGCCTCGCCGGCTGGAGCGGCGCCGGCAAGACCACGCTGCTGACGCGGCTGATTCCTCATCTCAAGGGGCAGGGACTGCGCGTCTCGGTGATCAAGCATGCCCATCACAAGTTCGACGTCGACGTTCCCGGCAAGGATTCGTGGCGGCATCGCGAGGCCGGCGCCGAGGAGGTCCTCGTCGCGTCGGGCACGCGCTGGGCGTTGATGCACGAGCTGCGCGGCGCAAGGGAGCCGGCACTCGCGGAGCTTCTGGCGAAGTTGTCTCCCGTCGATCTGGTCGTCATCGAAGGCTACAAGGCCGGGCCGCATCGCCGCATCGAGGTGCATCGCACAGCCAACGGCAAGCCGCTGCTGTTTCCCGATGATCCAGGCATCGTCGGGCTCGCCAGCGACGGTGATGTCGAGACCGCGCTGCCGCGCGTTCATCTCGACGATATCCCGGCGATCGCGGCGCTCGTCCACCATCTCGCGATGCCGCTGGCGGACGTTCTGGCGTTGTGCGACAAACTTGGTGTTCCGTGATGGAACTCGCGCGAGTTCGCAACGCCAGTGTTCCTCTGGCATCCCAGGAACCCAGTTCAGGGTTCCCGTGATGGTGCGGCCCGGTTGACGTGCCGGAACCGCTTGGCCATGGTCGCGCACATGATGATGACGAGGCTGGATCTGACGGGCCTGAAGTGCCCACTGCCGGTGCTGAAGACCCGGAAGGCGTTACGGACGCTCAAGGCGGGAGAGCGGCTCGAAGTGTGCTGTACCGACCCGCTTGCGGTGATCGACATCCCGAATCTGGTACGGGAGACCGGAGATCGGGTGGAGAGCGTCGATCGCACCGAGCGCGGCATTCTGTTTCGGATCGAGAAGGCGGCGGGACCGGCCGGATGACCCGTGCGGCGGTGAACATCCTCTGCTGCAGGTTGCTCGAACTACGTAGTTCGCGGGTGCGATCTCGACGCATCGATGTGTCAAGGGATCGTGCTGCTTCCTATCGTCGCAGCGGCGTCAACCCGAGCTCACAACAATGCCGCGTTCTCAGTCCAGGCTTGCGACGCTGTTGCCAGGCAAGGACAAGTTGCTTCGTCTTCACGTTTCCGCGAGCGCGCGCATGCGGCCTTAAGCCGTGTCCCGTCGCTGATCGCCCGGACATCTCATTAGTTGATTCCATCAGGAATGGTCGTGACGCGTCCGGAAAGTAATCGAGAGCAATGTGGCTACAGCCGTGAGTGGCGGTCGCGTTGGTTGCACGTGAATTTGTGTGTTTGTTAGCAACACATTCCCGCTGCAGTGCGATCAATCCACGAAGATCGACCGATTATTACCATTTTACTATCGACAATTTGCCTCAGTTCTGCACCAATTGAGACGCTTCCGCGGAGGTTGCGGGAGACGAGTCATGCCCGCTGGGGAGCGGGCCAGGCAGAACAGCGGCACAAAGATGGTGAGGGCATAACGTCTCGGGTGGGGTGTTATGCGCATCGAGCCAATGATGAACGTTTGTGCGTTGCGGGACTGCTCTGGTACGCGATAGCGGGCGGGGTGAGTGGGCGTATTGATTCTGATCAAGGGGACAGAACATGACGTTGTTGCGTTGGACGGGAGTCCGTAGGGGAGGAATGCATGGCTACCATTGAAAGCGCGGGCACGCTCCCGGGCTCGCAAGCGGGGATCTTCGATCGTGAGCACACGGTCGCCAAGGCGGGGTTCAACCGCTGGCTGGTTCCTCCGGCTGCGCTGTGCATCCATCTGTGCATCGGCATGGCGTATGGCTTCTCGGTGTTCTGGCTGCCGCTGTCGCGCGCGATCGGCGTGACCAAGACTCAGGCCTGCCCGGACATGACCCTGGTGCAGGAGCTGTTCACGACGACCTGCGACTGGAAGGTCGCAAGCCTTGGCTGGATGTACACCCTGTTCTTCGTACTGCTGGGTGGCTCCGCGGCGGTCTGGGGTGGCTGGCTCGAGCGGGCCGGACCGCGCAAGGCGGGTGCCGTCGCGGCCTGCTGCTGGGGTGGCGGCCTGCTGATCGCAGCGCTTGGCATCTATGTGCACCAGCTCTGGATGATGTGGGTCGGCGCCGGCGTCATCGGCGGCATCGGCCTCGGCCTCGGCTACATCTCGCCGGTGTCGACCCTGGTGAAATGGTTCCCGGACCGGCGCGGCATGGCGACCGGCATGGCCATCATGGGCTTCGGCGGCGGCGCGATGATCGGTGCTCCGCTCGCCAACCTGCTGATGAACTACTTCAAGACCCCGACCTCGGTGGGTGTCTGGGAGACTTTCGTCACGATGGGCGTGATCTACTTCGTCTTCATGATGATCGGTGCCTTTGCCTATCGCGTCGCTCCGGTCGGCTGGCAGCCCGAAGGCTGGACGCCGCCTGCGGTCAAGAAGGCAATGATCTCGGAGCACCATGTGCATCTCGACAACGCGCACAAGACTCCGCAGTTCTGGCTGGTCTGGTGGGTGCTCTGCTTGAACGTGTCGGCAGGCATCGGCGTGATCGGCATGGCCTCGCCGATGCTGCAGGAGATCTTCGCCGGCAAGCTGATCGGTCTGCCCGACGTCAGCTTCAACCAGCTCGACGCCGGCCAGAAGGCCGCGATCGCGGGCATCGCGGCAGGCTTTGCCGGCCTGTTGTCGTTGTTCAACATCGGCGGCCGCTTCTTCTGGGCGTCGCTTTCGGATCACATCGGCCGCAAGAACACCTATTACTGCTTCTTCCTGATCGGCATCGTGCTCTATGCGCTGGCGCCGACCTTCGCAGCGATGGGGTCCAAGCTGCTCTTCGTGGGGGCCTTCGCCATCATCCTCTCGATGTATGGCGGCGGCTTCGCGACCGTACCTGCCTATCTGGCCGACCTGTTCGGCACCCAGTTCGTCGGTGCCATCCACGGCCGGCTGCTGACCGCGTGGGCGACGGCCGGCATCATCGGTCCGGTGGTCGTCAACTACATCCGCGAGTTCCAGCTCGCCGCCGGCGTGCCGCGCGACCAGCTGTACAACACGACGATGTATATCCTCTGCGCCATGCTGCTCGCCGGCCTGATCTGCAACTTCCTGATCAAGCCCGTCGATGACAAGTGGAACATGAGCGCGGACGAAGTCGCGAAGTACCAGGCGGAGCTCGCCAAGAACGAGTCGGCGATCCAGCACGGGTCGTTCGGCATCGGCAAGGGCGGCCTCGACGTCAAGGCCGCCCTGTTCTGGGCCTTCGTCGGCGTGCCGCTGGCCTGGGGCGTCTGGAAGACGTTGGAAAGCGCGGTCAAGATCTTCTGACCGATCGACGATGATACAAAAGGGGCGGCCGGATCGGCCGCCCTTTTTTTTGCGCGGTGCTGCGCGGCCGCTAGGTGGAAGCTCGCTTACCGCGAAAGCGCCGAACCTCCTTGCACTTATTGATTTCCTATACGAGACGAATTCGGCCTCTCTCGCATTCCTACGCTGCTGGGCTCCATCTTCCGCCTTGCCGGCCGGATCTGGCGCCGGCCCGACGGAGAATGGACATGAGCGCGGTTGACCTGTTTCGCGAAGCCCGCGGCGCTATCGGCCTGAGAGCCATCCGGCGGCCGCATCCAATCAAGACGCTGCGCGGCATCTTCAGGACCATTCATGCCGCGATCGCCGCGGCCAAGCTGCGGCGCTTGCGCAACGAGCTGCTCTGTCGGCGCAGTTCCGTGGCGTCTCCGTCGCTGCCGGGTGATGCGGAGAGTCCGGCCGCGGTCGCCGCAGATTGTTGACGACAAAGGGAGCTTCTGAACGATCGGTCCTCGCGGCACCGCGCGGTGGGCCCTCTCAACACCGGACCTCTTGCCTCCGTGACGCGGCTGCGGTGTGAGCGCTGAGCAGCGTCATGGCCTGCATGACGGCTGCCATCGTGGGAGAGTCCAAAGCTGTCAATGGCAGACGAACGCCGGCGGCGATGAGCCCCTGGAGACTGAGCGCGTATTTGACTGCGGCCGGCGTATCGCGGCTGAATGCCTCGATCAGCGGCAGCAACTGATGATGCAGCCGTCGCGCAGCGCGCCAGCGGGCGCGCTGACAATAGGCGAAAAGCGCGCCGCAGAGCTGCGGTGCGACGTTGGCCACCAGCGAGATGTTGCCGTCGCCTCCGGCGGCTGCGAACGGCACCGCCGTCGCATCGTCGCCTGACAGCAGGCGGAAGCCGACCGGAAGCCGCGATCGCAGATGTACGGTCCGTGCGATATCGCCGGTGCCGTCACGCAGGCCGACGAATTGCGCCCACCGCGCAAGGCGCACCAGTGTATCGTCGGGCAGTGCGCGTCCCGTGCGCGACGGGCAATCGTGCAGAATGACCGGCAGCGCCGTCGCGTCGCCGACGGCGCGGAAATGCGCGTAGATTCCCTCTGCCGTAGGTCGGTTGTAGTAAGGGACCACCGACATGATCGCGTCCGCGCCGGCGGCTGCCGCCTGGCGGGTGTTCTGCACGGCCTGGAGCGTCGCGTTGGATCCTGCTCCGGCGATGACGTGGACCCTATTGGCGGCCGCCGTCACTGCCGTGCGAATGACCTGTCCGCGCTCTGCCGCGGTGAGCGTAGATGCTTCGCCTGCGGTCTCGCAGACCAGGATCGCGCTGGCGCCCGCTTCGATCTGCCGCTCGCACAGTCTGGCGAGCGCCGGGCGGTCGAGCGCACCATTGGCATCGAACGGGGTTGGAATGTCCGCGATGGTGCCGGCGAGCCAGCGTGCGGCCGATCCAGGCTGCATCCTGAGCGCATCGCTCATGCGACCGGCCGCCTTCCGCTCGCGAACAGCAGGCCGATCGAAGCAAGCCGGCCATCGGTATCGAGCTCGATCGTGCGCGCGAGCTCGACGATGGTTTCCGGATGGTGGCCGTTCTCGAACAGCGCATATTTCATCGCCTCGGCACGGCTCACGAACAGGCCGCCATAGAGCCCATTCTGCTCCTGGGCGACCCACTGGCCGCGGCCGTTCTTGCCGATGAAGACGAGCGCGGGGGCCGGCATGTTGCACGATGGGGGTTCGAGACTTTTCACGGGAGTGATCCTTGCTGTGGTGAGAGCAGGCCGATCGGAACGATCGGCGCTCATGGTCGGCAATATCGAAGGCGAGGGGTAGGAATTCGAGATGGCGCCGCGTGCGATCGCATAAGAGTGGCGTAGGGGCGCTTAGTTTCCGGACGGCTGGATCAGTGCCGTCACCGCGCAATAGAGCGCGGTGTAGCCGATCATCTCGTCCCAATGGTTCAGGCTCGCAGCGAACACGCGCTCCCGGCGCAGCATCGCGAGCACGGCACACAGGATTGTGGTCATCCAGAGCAGGGCGGCGAGGCTGCGACCGAAGCCGATGCTGCCGAAGGTCGCGAACAGGATGAGGATCGCCGTTCGCAGCAGAAATCGAACCAGCACTCTGGCGGCCGGAAGCTCCGCGGGCTTGTCAGTGGAAAGGAACATCGCGGCAATGACGGCGGCTCAGAAATTGTCGCAGCAGAGCAGGTCGGCGACCGCCGCCTCCGTCGTGATGCCGCGCCTTGCGTCAGGCTGCGAGACGCTTGGCTCGAGACGGCGGGCTTCGGCCGCGGCGTGGAGAATGGCGAGGGCGAGATCGCTATGGCGGGCTTCAGCGCAACGATCGAGCCAGTCCGGCAATTCGCGCTGTTGCGACAATGCGCAGTGCCATTCGCCGTCGTCATAGGCAATGCGGCGAAGCTGCCATCGCGGCAGCTGCAACGCGACCAGTTCGAGCGCGGCATCGACGCGCGCCTCGGTCTCCAGCAATTTTGCGATCCGCAGCCGGCGCCGCCCGCGCGCCGACAAGGGTGAGACTCCCTCGTCGTCGTCAAGCAAAGCCGTCAGCATCGCCGTGGTGGTCTGCGCGAGCTGTGCCGGCTCCAGGACATCCGGTCGTGTTGTCAAGGCAGCCATGCTGGCCTCCCGTCGTCAGTGAGCGTTGGCCCGATGGGCCCTGATCGGCAATGTGGCCGACGGCGCCGTAGGAATGCGAGAGGGGCGGGGGCTGAGAGAAATAAGCGGCGCATAAAGATGCCTCGGTGCTGTGGCTGCCTCCATATGCGATCGCCGCGGCGACCAGGCGAAAGCCACTGCGGGAATGCCGTGGTCTTTATGAAATTCCTATAACTTTCCCGGCAGCGCTGTCTCGAAAACCTATGGTTCCGGATGCCATCTGTCGCGATGGAGCGGATCGTGGGGCACGGCGACGGGATGCTTGATCTATCACAAGTCGCGCGCCTCCGGCTGTCCTTACGCTTTGCGCGTCTCTCGCGCGCATGAGGAGCACACCATGCTTGACATCCTGATGCTGGCGCTGGCCGCCGGCTTCTTCGCCTTGGCGATCGGCTACACCTATGCCTGCGAGCGACTCTAGGAGACGGGCCATGATCTTCGACTATTCGCTCGCCGGCGCCGTGTCGCTCGGCCTTCTGTTCTATCTCACCTATGCGCTGCTGCGGCCCGAGCGGTTCTGACCGCCGGCTGTCGCGCCTTCAAGGACATATCCCATGACTGTGATCGGCTGGATCCAGATCCTGCTCTTTTGCGCCGTCATCGTCGCGCTCGCCAAGCCGCTCGGCTGGTACATGACGCGCGTCTTCAATGGCGAGCGCACCTTCCTCTCGCCGGTGCTGCGGCCGGTCGAATCCGCGATCTATTGGATCGGCGGCGTCGATGAGCGGCGCGAGCAGCATTGGCTGACCTACACGGTCGCGATGCTGCTGTTCCACGTCGGCGGCTTCCTGATCATCTACGGCGTGATGCGCTTGCAGGCCGTGCTGCCGTTCAATCCGGCCGGGCAGTCGGCGGTAGCCGAAGATCTGTCGTTCAACACCGCGATCAGCTTCCTCACCAATACCAATTGGCAGAACTACGGCGGTGAGAGCACGGTCTCCTATCTCGTGCAGATGCTCGGCCTGACGCACCAGAACTTCCTGTCGGCCGCCACCGGCATCGTGCTCGCGATGGCGCTGATCCGCGGATTTTCACGCGCCTCGGCGCGGACCGTCGGCAATTTCTGGGTCGATGTCGTCAGATGCACGCTCTATGTGCTGCTGCCGCTCTGCATCGTCTACACGCTGTTCCTGGTCTGGCAGGGCATCCCGCAGACGCTCGGGCCCTATGTCGAGGCGACCACGCTGGAAGGGGCGAAGCAGACCATCGCGGTCGGCCCGGTGGCCTCGCAGGTCGCGATCAAGATGCTCGGCACCAATGGCGGCGGCTTCTTCAATGCCAACGCCGCGCATCCGTTCGAGAACCCGAACGCGCTGTCGAACTTCATCCAGATGCTCTCGATCTTCGCGCTCGGCGCCGCGCTCACCAACGTGTTCGGCCGCATGGTCGGCAATCAGCGCCAGGGCTGGGCGATCCTCGCCGTGATGGGCGTCCTGTTCATCGCCGGCGTCGCCGTCACCTACTGGGCCGAGGCCAGCGGCAGCAATGTGCTCAACGCGCTCGGCCTGACCGGCGGCAACATGGAGGGCAAGGAGGTCCGCTTCGGCATCGTCGCCTCGTCGCTGTTCGCCGTGATCACCACGGCGGCGTCCTGCGGCGCCGTCAACGCCATGCATGATAGCTTCACCGCGCTCGGCGGCATGATCCCGCTCATCAACATGCAGCTCGGCGAGATCATCGTCGGTGGCGTCGGCGCCGGCCTCTACGGCATGCTGCTGTTCGTCGTGCTCGCGATCTTCGTCGCCGGCCTGATGGTCGGGCGCACGCCGGAATATGTCGGCAAGAAGATCGAGGCCCGCGAGGTCAAGATGGCGATGCTGGCAATCTTGGTGCTGCCGCTGATGTATCTCGGCTGGACCGCGGTCGCCGTGGTGCTGCCCTCGGCCGTCGCCTCGATGGCCAATGCCGGTCCGCACGGCTTCACCGAGGTGCTCTATGCCTACACCTCCGCGACCGCCAATAACGGCTCGGCCTTCGGCGGCCTCACCGGCAACACCTTCTTCTACAACCTGACGCTCGCCTGCTCGATGTTCGTCGGCCGCTTCTTCATGATCGTCCCGGCGATGGCGATCGCCGGCTCGCTCGCCGCGAAGAAGTCGATCCCGCCCTCGGCGGGCACGTTGCCGACCACCGGCGGGCTGTTCGTCGGTCTCGTCGTCGGCGTCATCCTGATCATCGGCGGCCTCACCTTCTTCCCCGCTCTCGCCCTTGGTCCAATCGTCGAGCATCTCGCGATGACCGCCGGCACCGTGTTCTGATCCCGGAGCAACCTCCATGGAAACTATGAAACTGCAGAAGCGCTCGTCGATGTCGACGATGCTCGACCCGAAGATCGTGCTGCCGGCCATCAAGGCCGCCGTCGTCAAGCTCGATCCGCGGCTGATGATCAGGAACCCCGTGATGTTCGTGGTCGAGGTCGTCGCCGCGCTCACCACGGTGATCTTCCTGCGCGACGTCGTCACCGGCGGAGCGAACCTCGGCTTCACCTTCCAGATCATTCTCTGGCTGTGGTTCACCGTGCTGTTCGCCAACTTCGCCGAGGCAGTCGCCGAAGGTCGCGGCAAGGCGCAGGCGGATTCGCTGCGCAAGACCCGCACCGAGAGCCAGGCCAAGCTGCTGACGGGCTCAAGCCCGACGGACCGCACCTACAAGCTCGTGTCGGGCACCAGCCTGAAGGTCGGCGACATCGTGCTGGTCGAGGCAGGCGACACGATCCCCTCCGATGGCGAGGTGATCGAAGGCGTCGCCTCCGTCAACGAGGCCGCCATCACCGGCGAGTCCGCCCCCGTCATCCGCGAATCCGGCGGCGACCGCTCGGCGGTGACCGGCGGCACGCAGGTGCTGTCGGACTGGATCCGCGTCAAGATCACGGCCGCGCAAGGCTCGACCTTCATCGACCGCATGATCAAGCTGGTCGAAGGCGCCGAGCGGCAGAAGACGCCGAACGAGATCGCGCTCAACATCCTGCTTGCGGGTCTCACCATCATCTTCGTGTTCGCCACCGTGACCATCCCGAGCTACGCGGCCTATGCCGGCGGCTCGATCTCGGTGGTGGTGCTGGTGGCGCTGTTCGTGACCCTGATCCCGACCACGATCGGCGCGCTGCTGTCGGCGATCGGCATCGCCGGCATGGACCGCCTGGTGCGCTTCAACGTGCTGGCGATGTCCGGCCGTGCTGTCGAGGCCGCCGGCGACGTCGATACGCTCCTGCTCGACAAGACCGGCACCATCACGCTCGGCAATCGCCAGGCGACTGCGTTCCGTCCCGTCAGGGGCGTGAGCGAGCAGGAGCTCGCCGACGCGGCGCAGCTCGCCTCGCTCGCCGACGAGACACCGGAGGGCCGCTCGATCGTGGTGCTCGCGAAGGAGAAGTACGGCATCCGCGGCCGCGACATGGCCGAGCTCGGCGCCACCTTCGTGCCGTTCACGGCGCAGACCCGCATGAGCGGCGTCGATGCCGGCGGCTCCTCGGTGCGCAAGGGGGCGGTCGACGCCATCCTCAACTCCATCGGCGGTGGCCCGACCCAGCCCGTCTCCGGCAACACGGTGCGTGCGGTCCAGCCGGTCGAGAGCGAGCTTGTCCGCGAGATCCGTGCAATCTCCGACGACATCGCCAAATCCGGCGGCACGCCGCTCGCGGTCGCCAGGGACGGGCGCCTGCTCGGCGTCGTCCAGCTCAAGGACATCGTCAAGGGCGGCATCCGCGAACGCTTCGCCGAGCTGCGCCGGATGGGCATCCGCACCATCATGATCACCGGCGACAACCCGATGACCGCGGCGGCGATCGCCGCCGAAGCCGGCGTCGATGATTTCCTGGCGCAGGCCACGCCCGAGGACAAGCTCAGGCTGATCCGCGACGAGCAGGCCAAGGGCAAGCTGGTGGCGATGTGCGGCGACGGCACCAATGACGCGCCGGCGCTGGCGCAGGCCGATGTCGGCGTCGCCATGAACACTGGCACGCAGGCCGCGCGCGAGGCCGGCAATATGGTCGACCTCGACTCCAACCCGACCAAGCTGATCGAGGTGGTGGAGATCGGCAAGCAGCTATTGATGACGCGCGGCGCGCTGACGACATTCTCGATCGCCAACGACGTCGCCAAGTATTTCGCCATCATCCCGGCAATGTTCCTGGCGTTCTACCCGCAGCTCAACGTGCTGAACGTCATGAACCTCGCGAGCCCGCAGAGCGCGATCCTGTCGGCGATCATCTTCAACGCGCTCGTCATCATCGCGCTGATCCCGCTGGCGCTGAAGGGCGTCGCCTACCGCGCCATCGGCGCCGGCGCGTTGCTCGGCCGCAACCTGATGATCTACGGCTTAGGCGGCATCATCATCCCCTTCATCGGCATCAAGGCGATCGACCTGATCGTGACCGCCTTGCATTTGGCTTGACCACTTACCGGCGTCATTGCGAGCGAAGCGAAGCAATCCAGAGTCCCGCGCGCAGCCCTGGATTGCTTCGTCGCTTCGCTCCTCGCAATGACGGAGAAAAATAGGAGACACCGATGCTCAAAGAAATCCGTCCCGCCATCTTTGTCCTGCTCGCCCTCACGCTCATCACGGGCTTGATCTACCCGCTCGCCATGACCGTCGTCGCCGGCACCATCTTTCCGGCGCAGGCCGAAGGCAGCCTGATCACGCGCAACGGCCAGGTGATCGGCTCGGCGCTGATCGGCCAGGAGTTCAAGGACGACAAATATTTCCACGGCCGTCCGTCGGCGACCTCGGCCGCCGATCCGAACGATGCGACCAAGACCGTGCCGGCACCCTACAACGCCGCCAACTCGTCCGGCTCCAATCTGGGCCCGACCAGCAAGGCGCTGGCCGACCGCGTCAAGGAGGACGTCGACAAGCTGAAGGCGGAGAATCCCGCCCAGGCCGTGCCGGTCGATCTGGTGACGACCTCGGCGAGCGGGCTCGATCCGGACATCTCGCCGGAGGCGGCGCTGTTCCAGGTGCCGCGGGTGGCCAAGGCACGCGGCTTGCCGGAGGCCAGCGTCCGCAGCCTGATCGCTCAGCAGACCCAGGGCCGTCTGCTCGGGCTGCTCGGCGAACCCCGCGTTAACGTGCTGGCGCTCAATCTGGCGCTCGATGCTGCCAAACCGCAATGAAGCCTCGCTGGCTGCGCCTTGAGGGTCTTGGCCTTAAAGGTCCTGGCCTTAACGGTCCTGGCCTTGGCGCCGAGGTCCCTCCGTCTATAATGCCGCATGGCCAGTCAACGCCGCGATCCTGACCAACGTCCCTCGCCGGAGGCCCTGCTCGAAGCGGCCCGGCGGGAGGACAGTCCTGCCGGCAAGCTCAAGATCTTCGTCGGCGCCGCCCCCGGCGTCGGCAAGACCTATGAGATGCTGTCGAGCGCGCATGCCAAGCTGAGGGCCGGCGTCGACGTCGTGATCGGCTTCGTCGAGACCCATGGCCGCGCGGAGACCGAGGCGCTGGTGCGCGGCCTGGAGGTCGTCCCGCGCAAACATATTTCCTACAAGGACCAGATCGTCGAGGAGATGGATCTGGATGCCGTGATCGCGCGCCGTCCCAAGCTCGCGATCGTCGACGAGCTTGCGCACACCAATGCCGCCGGCAGCCGCCACCCCAAGCGCTATCTCGACGTCGAGGAGCTACTGTCGCACGGCATCGACGTCTACACGGCGGTCAACGTCCAGCACATCGAGAGCCTCAACGACGTCGTCGCCCAGATCACTCATGTGCGCGTACGCGAGACCGTCCCGGACTCGATCCTCGACCGCGCCGACGCCATCGAGCTGATCGACCTCACGCCCGACGATCTGATCCAGCGGCTGAAGGAGGGCAAGGTCTATGTCCCCAAACAGGCCGAGCGCGCGCTGGAGCATTATTTCTCGCCTGGCAATCTGACCGCGCTGCGCGAGCTCGCGCTGCGCCGGACGGCCGAGCGCGTCGACGAGCAACTGCTCACCCACATGCAGGCCAATGCCATCGCCGGGCCCTGGGCGGCCGGCGAGCGGATCCTCGTCTGCGTGTCGGAGGATCCGCGGACGACAGGGCTGGTGCGCTACACCAAGCGGCTCGCCGACCGTGTCCACGCGCCGTGGACCGCCGTTACCATCGAGACCCGGCGCAACCTGCAGCTCACCGACAAGCAGCGCGACCGGCTCGCAGATACGCTGCGGCTGGCCGAGACCCTCGGCGGCGAGGCGCTGACGATTCCGGGCGTCGGCCGGCGCATCGCGGATGACCTCATCAGCTTCGCGCAGGCCAACAACGTTACCCAGATCATCATCGGCAAGTCGAGCCGCTCGCGCCTGTTCGAGATCATCAGGGGCTCGGTGGTGCATGACCTCGTCAGGCGCGCCGGCAACATCAGCATCCACGTGATCGCCGGCGAGGAGGCGCTGGACACGCCGAGCCCGTCGGTGCAGACGCGCCCGCGCAGCGAGCCGCTGCGGCCAAAGCCCTATCTGATGGCGCTGCTGATCACGGCTGTCGGCCTCGGCCTCGCCGAGCTCATCCAGCCCTTCTTCGGTATCGAGAACGTCGATCTGGTGTTCCTGACCGCCGTGGTCGGCGTCGCCGCGCGTTACGGTCTTGGGCCGTCGCTGCTGGCGAGCCTCGCCGCCTCGCTCTGCTACAACTTCTTCTTCCTGCCGCCGCTGTATACGTTCACGATCACCGATCCGACCAACATCGGCGCGTTCTTCTTCTTCATGCTGATCGCCATCCTGGTGTCCAACGTCGCCGCGCGCGTGCGCGTTCAGGCTGACGCCGCCACCCAGCGCATCCGGACCACCGAGCAGCTCTACGCCTTCAGCCGCAAGCTCGCGGGCACCGCGACCCTCGACGACGTGCTGTGGGCGACGGCCTATCAGGCGGCGTTGATGCTGAAGGTGCGGGTCGTGCTGCTGCTGCCGCAGGACGGCAAGCTCACGGTCATGACGGGCTACCCGCCGGAGGATCAGCTCGACGACGCCGACCTCGCCGCTGCGAGCTGGGCCTGGAGCAACGACCGCGCAGCGGGCCGCGGCTCCGACACGCTGCCCGGCGCGAAGCGCCTGTTCCTGCCGATGCGCACCGGGCGCGGCTCGATCGGTGTCATTGGCATCGACGACGATCGTACCGGGCCGCTGCTGACGCCAGACCAGCGCCGGCTGCTCGATGCCCTGGTCGATCAGGGCGCGCTCGCGATCGAGCGCGTGCTGCTGGTCGAGGACATGGACAAGGTCAAGCGCACCATGGAGCAGGACCGGCTGCGTTCGGCGCTGCTCACCTCGATCTCGCACGATCTGAAGACGCCGCTTGCCTCCGTGCTCGGCGCGGCTTCGACGATGCGCGATCTGGCCGCCAGGCTGTCCGACAAGGAGAAGCTCGACCTGCTCGCCACCGTCATCGACGAATCCGAGCGGCTCAACCGCTTCATCGCCAATCTCCTGGACATGACCAAGCTGGAATCGGGCGCGATCGTGCCGAACGCCGCGCTGCACGACGTCGGCGAGATCGTCGGCAGCGCGCTGCGGCGCGCGGGCAAGATCCTCGCCGGTCATCATGTCTCGCTGGAGCTGGCGCCCGATCTGCCGATGGTCGAGGTCGACGCGGTGCTGTTCGAGCAGGTGCTGTTCAATCTGCTCGACAACGCCGCCAAATATGCGCCTCCCGAGACCTCGATCGCGATCCGTGCGGCCCGCGACAACAACTGGGTCGTGCTCGAGATCCGTGACGAAGGCGACGGCATTCCCGCCGCGGAGGTCGAGCACGTGTTCGACAAGTTCTATCGCGTGCAGAAGGGCGACCAGGTGCGGCCCGGCACGGGGCTGGGGCTCGCGATCTCGCGCGGCTTCATCGAGGCGATGCATGGCCGCATCTTCGCCGGCAACCGCACCGATCGGCGCGGCGCGGTCCTCACCATCCGCCTGCCGGTGCCGGCGCAGGCCAGACCGCTGGATACGGCCGCATGACCGGCGCTCCGATCAAGGTGCTCGTGATTGACGACGAGCCGCCGATCCGCAAGCTGCTGCGGATGGGCCTGACCACGCAGGGCTACGAGATTCTCGAAGCCTCGAACGGCAGGATTGCGCTGGATCTGTTGGGCCAGGAGCCGGCGCTGATCATTCTCGACCTTGGCCTGCCCGACATCGACGGGCTCGAGCTGCTGCGTACCATCCGTGGCCGCAACGAGGCTGTGCCGGTCGTGGTGCTGTCCAGCCGCGGCGACGAGGCGGGCAAGGTCCAGGCGCTCGATCTCGGCGCCGACGACTACATCACCAAGCCGTTCGGCATGGATGAATTGCTGGCGCGGCTGCGCGCGGCGTTGCGGCATCAGTTGCAGGTGCAGGGCGAGCGTCCGGTGTTCCGCTCCGGCGATCTCTCCGTCGATCTCGTCCGCCGCATCGTCAAGGTCGGCGAGCGCGAGATCAAGCTGTCGCCCAAGGAGTACGATCTGCTCCGCGTCCTGGTGCAGCACGCCGGCAAGGTGCTGACGCACCGCTTCCTGCTCAAGGAGCTGTGGGACGAATTGACCGACGCGCAATATCTGCGCGTCTATGTGCGTCAGCTCAGGCAGAAGATCGAGGCCGATCCCGAGCGCCCCCAATTCGTATTGACCGAGACCGGCATCGGCTATCGGCTGCGCGCGCCGGACTGAGCTTTGGTCGTATCGGCCGACTGGTCCTATGTGTCAGGGGCGTTGGCATCGCCATTCGATGGCGAGCTTGCGTGTCCCGCGGGCGGCATCAGCTCGTTTCGTTAAATTTACGAGCAATTTTGACCAACCGGTCATCTCGCGCTGCGGCACAGTACGTCCGCAGGCGCCCGTTCTCTGGATCAACGGATGATCGAGACTGCGGTCGTGCCACCTCATCGGCGCAGCTGATCGTGCGTTTGCATGCACGATGGTGTAAACACGGGACGTGCCATGTCTCGGCTTGTCAGAACGCGATCTGAATTTTGGGGGGCGAGGCTGCCGACTGCGGCGCAGAGATTGTCATCGGCGATACCGGGAAGAGCATCATGCCCGAAATTCATCTCAATCAAGGTCAGCCCGACGCGTTGTTCTTGGCTCCCATCAGTGAGGTCGGTCATGGAAGAATACATTCATCTGCAGAACCTCATCCTGTTCAGGAAACGTCTCGCTGAATTCAACGATGAGTCCAAGCGGACGGTGCTCCTGAAATTGCTGACTGAGGAAGAGGCCAGGGACGCATCATTCGGAACGTCGCCTTGTCCAGTTGCGCCTCATGCGGCGGATCAGAACGTCTGATCGGCTTCTCGGTCTATCCGTCATCGAAGCGACGAGCGCGAAGCTGCATTGGAATCTCGATGTATCGACGGGCTTCGATTCCCGCGATCGTGAAAGCATGTGTGGAGGTACGCGGCATCAGCTTGCGCTTTGGAACTTTCGTCTCGCCGACGCGGTTTACGTGTCGCAATCGGGAGGATGTTCATGGCACGACAATACTCGCGCAAGGCATCGGCCAAGGTCGGCCGGGCGATGAAGAAGCGCAAGGCCGGCACGCTGCGCAGCGGCGGTTCCGGTCGCAAGGTCAAGAGCCGCAAGCAGGCCATCGCGATCGGCCTGTCGGAGGCGCGCCGCGAGGGCAAGAAGGTGCCGCCGAAGAAGAGCGCGCGGACATCGGCGAATAAGTCATCGAAAAAGACAACCAAGAAGGCATCGAGCAAGAAGACCACGAAGAAGACCAGCCGGAAGACAGCAAAGAAATCATCGAAGAAAAGCTGAGGCTCGGGATTGTGCCGCCTTGCGCTCATCCGGGCTACGGCGTACTCAGCCCGCCTTCCTCTGCCGCGCCGCCGACCGATGCGCCTTCTTCGCCGGGCGTCGATGCGTGCTCGTCCGCCTTGGCGCCGCACGCGCCGTCTTTTTTCCGCTCTTGCCGTTCAGGCTCTGCTTCAGCGCATCCATCAGGCTGACGACGTTGTCGGGCCGTTCCTCCGGCTCCGGTAGCTTGATCGGCTTGCCCGACGCCTTGCGTTTTACCAGCGCCTTCAGCGCGGTCTCGTATTGGTCCTTGAACTCCGAGGGATCGAAATGCGCCGCCTTGGTCTGCAGGATGTGGCCGGCGAGCTCGACCATGTCCTTGGCGATCTTCGGCGCCTTGATGTCGTCGAAGAACTCAGCTTCGTCGCGCAGCTCATAGGGAAAGCGCAGGGTGGTGCCGAGCATGCCCTTGCCCATCGGCTCGATGGCGATGATATGCTCACGGTTGGTCAGCACGATGCGCGCCAGCGCGACGCGGTCCTGATCCTTCATCGCATCGCGGATCACCGCGAAGGCGTCGATTGCCGCCTTGCCGTCGGGGGCGATGTAATAGGGATCGTTGAGATAGCGCTGGTCGATCTCGTCGCGCGGCACGAAGCTGTCGATGTCGATCGTATGGTTGCTCTTGATCTGGACCGCCTCCAGCTCCTCGGGCTCGATCTCGACGTACTGTCCCTTGGACAGCTCGTAGCCGCGGCCCTTCTGGTCGCCTTCGACGATGTCGCCGGTCTCGGAGTCGACCATCTGCTGCTTGAGCCGGTTGCCGGTCTCGCGGTTGATCAGATGGAAGCGCGTCTTCTCCACCGAGGTCGACGCCGGATAGAGGACGACAGGGCAACTGACGAGCGAGAGTTTGAGCGAGCCTTTCCAATAGGCGCGGGGGGCCATCGTGGTCTCCTTGGAAAATCCGGACGAGGCTGCAACGGGCAAGCATCGGTGTGGGTTCCATGGGCCCGGCGAAGGTCGCTTCGGGAAAAAATAATTCGCTTGACGACTTCGTAAAATCAGCACTATGGTCCGACCCGTTCCGTTGCGTCGGAGGGGACGTATCGCGGTCGTCACGGACGTCGGCAGCGGAATGCGATGGGTGTGTCGGATTGCAGCGTGATTCAGTCGCGCCGACGAACAATCCGGCATGCACGGTCAAGTCGCGCGGTCCTGATACCCCGATGCTGGTATCCAGCGCGATGCGCGCAAGCGCATTGTCGCGACACGGTGGCCAACAAGCCCGGCGCGCCGAGGAGAACGCGAAGCAGCCGTTAAAGCCGTCGCGCAGGGAGGGCCGGGATGTCTCGGCTGCACCTGTGGTACCTGCCGCCTGCATTTTTTTCGCAGGCGGGCCATGGGGGCGGCGAGCTCCCGGCCTTCCCTGCGCCCTCTCGATTGGCAGAGGGCGGACGCCAGCGCAGCCTGGGCTCCCTGAGCCGCGGGAACGCGGAACTTTGCCCGATGTTATCATCATGGTGATGCGGCCGGTTCCACGAGTTCACCGGCTTTGCTACGCTACCACTCAACGCGAGGGATCACCGTGGCGCTCAGGAAGCTCTCCACCTATCGCAAGAAGCGCGATTTTGACAAGACGGCGGAGCCGTCCGGCGACGCCAAGGTTGCGCGTGCGCCGCGGCCGCGTTTCGTCATCCAGAAGCACGACGCGACGCGGCTGCACTACGATCTCAGGCTCGAATTTGGCGGCGTCTTCAAGTCGTGGGCGGTGACCAAGGGCCCGTCGCTCGATCCGCACGACAAGCGGCTCGCGGTCGAGGTCGAGGACCACCCGCTCGACTACGGCGATTTCGAGGGCACGATCCCGGAAGGCGAGTATGGCGGCGGCACCGTCATGCTGTGGGACCGTGGCTATTGGGAGAGCGAGGATCCCGAGAGCGGCTTCAAGAAGGGTGATCTGAAGTTCACGCTGGATGGCGAGAAGCTGCATGGCAGTTGGGTGCTGGTGCGCATGCGCCACGATCGCACCGGCGGCAAGCGCACCAATTGGCTCCTGATCAAGCATCGCGACGAATTTGCCAAGGAGGGCGAGGCCAACGACATTCTCGACGCCGACAAATCAGTGGCGTCGGGGCGCACGATGGAGCAGATCGCGGCCGGCAAAGGCAAAGCGCCGAAGCCGTTCATGCTCGCCAAGACACAGCGCATGAATGCCGATGCGGTGTGGCATTCGAACCGCAGCGACGGCAAGGCCACTTCGACGAAGACGGCGCCGTCGGCAAAGACGACGAAAGCGAGCCCGAAGTCGAAGACAGCGGCGCCGCGCATGGTGTCATCGTTGCCGGACTTCGTCGCCCCTGAGCTTTGTACCTCGGTCGCGAAGCCGCCGAGCGGTGAGGGGTGGGGGCATGAGATCAAGTTCGACGGCTACCGCGTGCAGATCAGGGTCGAAGACGGCAAGGCAACCCTGATGACGCGAAAGGGCCTGGACTGGACGGCCAAGTTCAGTGCGATCGCGCAGGAGGCCGCGAAGCTGCCGGATGCGATTATCGACGGCGAGATCGTCGCGCTCGACAAGGACGGCAATCCGAATTTCTCGGCGCTGCAGGCGGCGATCTCAGCGGGCGAAACCGACGAGCTGATCTTCTTTGCCTTCGACCTGATGTTCGCCGAAGAGTTCGACCTGCGCCGCCAGCCTTTGCGCGAGCGCAAGGCGCGGCTCGCGAAGCTGCTGAAGGCGCATATCAAGGGCAAGGCGCCGCGCATCCGCTATGTCGAGCACTTCGAGAGCGACGGCGAGGCGGTGCTGGAGTCCGCGCGCAAGCTGTCGCTGGAGGGCATCGTCTCCAAGAAGCTGGACTCGGCCTATCATTCGGGACGGACGGAGAGCTGGACCAAAGCCAAGACCAGGCCCGGCCACGAGGTCGTCATCGGTGGCTGGAAGACCACCAACGGCAAATTCCGATCGTTGATGGTCGGCGTCAACAAGGACGATCATCTCGCTTATGTCGGGATCGTCGGCACCGGCTTCGGCCAGGACACGGTGAAGGAGATCATGCCGGCGCTGAAGGCGGCTGCCTCCGACAAGAGCCCGTTCAGCGGCAAGAACGCGCCGCGCAAGACGCGTGAGGTGCATTGGCTCAAGCCCGAGCTGGTCGCCGAGATCGAGTTTGCAGGCTTCACCGGCGACGGCAATGTCAGGCAGGCCTCGTTCAAGGCCCTGCGCGAGGACAAGCCGGCGCGCGAGGTCGTTGCCGAGGAGCCGGTGGTGACGACGAAGGTTGCGAAGCCGGTGGCGAGCGTCGCGACCGTCGGCACCACGGTCCACAAGACGCCGTCTCGGACGAAGGGCTCGGCCACCGTGATGGGCGTTGCGATCTCCAAGCCCGACAAGGCGCTGTGGCCGGACGCCGGCGACGGCGAGCCCGTCACCAAGCTCGATCTCGCGAACTATCTGGAAGCCGTCGGAGACTGGATGATCGGTCATCTTAAGGGCCGGCCATGCTCGATCGTGCGTGCGCCTGACGGCATCGGTGGCGAAAAATTCTTCCAGCGGCACGGCATGCAGGGCATGTCGGACCTGCTCGAGCTGGTCAAGGTCTCGGGCGATCGCAAGCCGTATCTGCAGATCGATCGCGTCGAGGGATTGATCGCGGTGGCTCAGGTCGCCGCCGTCGAGCTGCATCCATGGAATTGCGCGCCGGACGCCTATGACGTTCCGGGCCGGCTGGTGTTCGATCTCGATCCGGCGCCGAACGTCGCGTTCGAGGAGGTGATCGCGGCAGCCAAGGACATGCGCCAGCGCTTGAAGAGCCTCGGACTCGAGAGCTTCTGCAAGACCACGGGCGGCAAGGGTCTGCATGTGGTGACGCCGTTGCTGCACGGCGCGCGCGACAAGGTGAGCTGGCCCGAGGCGAAGGCGTTTGCCCAGGGCGTGTGCCAATGGATGGCGAACGACAGCCCGGAGCAATATCTGCTCAACATGTCGAAGAAGCTGCGCAGGGGAAAGATCTTCCTCGACTATCTGCGCAACGACCGGATGTCGACGGCCGTCGCCGTGCTGTCGCCGCGCGCCCGCGAAGGCGCCACCGTGTCGATGCCGCTGACGTGGGCGCAGGTGAAGAACGGGCTCGAACCCAAGCGGTACACGGTCCGAACCGTGCCGGCGCTGTTGCCCAAGACCAAGGCGTGGGAGGGCTATGACGACGCGGCCGGAGCGATCAAGTCGGCGATGAGGAAGCTCGCGAACGAAGTGGAAGCGTAACGGATGCGATGCGGGGCGCAATCAAGCCCAGGCCGACGTGGCGCGGCCACGTCAGCCCGAGCTGATCAGTTGGATGGCTATGAGATCGATCGGATCAGATGCGTCCGAGCAGGACGAGAATCAGCACGATGACGATGATCAGGCCAAGGCCGCCGCCGCCGTAGTAGCCGGTGCCGTAGAACGGACCGCCGCCGATGCCGGAAAAGCCGCCGAGCAGGGCGATGATGAGAATGATGAGGATGATAGTTCCGATGGACATGTGCTTCCCTCCAGTGCCCGGCAGCGGGGCGACAACGTGCTCTGCCTTCGCCGAGGAAACTGGTTGGAACTTCGAAAGTTCCGCATGGGAACAAGTAAAATGCAGGGTGTGTCTTTGCGGTCGCATCCACCGATGACTACATGAAGGCGGTTGTTAGTCAGGAGATCGCGATGTCAAGTCCGCTTGTCGTTTCCATTCCGCATCGCCTCGGCAAGGACGAGGCTGTGCGCCGGCTCCAGGCCGGTCTCAGCCGCGCCGCGACCAGCGTTCCGGTCCTGAAGGTCGACGAAGAGCGCTGGGAGGGCGACAAGATGATCTTTCGCGTTCGCGCGCTCGGTCAGGCGGCGTCGGGCCATGTCGACGTCGCCGACGATCACGTGCGTGTCGAGGTCGTGCTACCCTGGCTGCTGCAGCGCTTTGCCGAGGCGGCGCAGGCCGCGATCCGTAACCGCGGCCAGTTGCTGCTGACGAAGAAGAGCTGATCAGGTCGGCGCTGCCGCTGTCTGGCGTCGACCAGCCGGGTGGGCTGCCGCATCAGTTCGCGCCGGGATCACTGCTGCAGGCACGTGCGTGAAGATGGAGGACACCGCGACCATGCCGTTCTGCATGTCCGCAGATGTGTAACCGCGGGCATGAACCTCGGCTTCGAAATCATCCGCGTGGGGCCACACCCGGCCAGCGTCGGTAAACGGCGCAAAGTTGCGCGCAGTGATGACAATGACGGCGTCGCGCCCGCGCCGCCGTGCGAAGGCAACGATGTGATCGGCATGACGTCCGCTCACCTCGAGCGGCTCATAGGCGCCGTCCGTGAAGACCGAGGACATCTCGTTACGCAGCCTGAGCAGCCGCCGCGTCCAGGCCAGCTTGATGCGGCCATCCGGCCAATGGTCCGCGAGGTGCGCCCAGTCGGGACTCTCGCACGCACGCAGCGCCTGTTCGCGTGCGGCGAAATCGACCGGGCGGCGATTGTCGGGATCGACCATCGAGAGGTCCCAGAATTCGGTGCCCTGGTAGAAGTCGGGCACACCCGGCATCGTCGCCTTCAGCGTCAGTTGCGTCAGGGAGTTCAGCGCGCCGAGCAGCGCCAGCCGCTTGGCAAGCGTCTCCAGCGACGGCAGGAACTCGGGCGAACGGTCGCGGTCCAGGATGCGTCCGATGAAGGCGCGCAGGCCGTTCTCATAGGTCTCGTTCGGATTGAGCCAGCTGGTCTCTTCCTTGCCCTCGCGCGCGGCCTTCAGCGCATAGGCCTGCAGCCGATCGGGCAGGGTGTCATCGGTGCCGCTTGCCGGCCAGATGCCGACGAGCGTCTGGTACAGCATGTATTCGAACGCCGCCGAGGGCGCGCGCATCTTGCCATCCGTGATGACGTGCGGCGCGTTCAAGGTCTTCCAGCGCGCGACCGACGACGTCCAGTCGTTGGGCAGCTCGGTGATGGCGGCCAGCCGCGTGCGCGCATCCTCGCCGCGCTTGGTGTCGTGCGTGGCGGTGGCGGTCATGCCGTGCGGCCAATGCCTGGCGCGGTCCTGCATCAGCTTGTGGAAGTCGGCGATGGCCAGAGCATGCGCCGCCGGATCGCCGCCGACCTCGTTGAGCGCGAGCAGCCGGTGGAAGCGGTAGAAGGCGGTGTCCTCCAGCGACTTCGCCATCATGGGCCCGGTGAGCTGCTGCACCTTGAGGGCGAAGCGGCGCACACGCGGGACGCTGTGGTTGGTGCTGCGGTCGCGCTTGATGAGATCCATGGTCAGCGCGTCGCGCAGGAACTCGAAGATCGAGCCGTCGGAGGCGAACCATTCGGCGCGGGCGCCGGCGATGGCGTGGTCGATCAGCTTGCGGTCGGTCTCGGTCGGACCGGCTGTGGTGAGATAAGTGCGATAGACCGGGAAGTGAAGAACATACAGTTCGAGCGCCTGGCGCAGGATGTCTTCCGAATAGTCGCGCGTGGAGTAGTGGCCGTTGGCGATGCGCGCCAGCAGGCGCGTCAGCACGGTGAACTCGCTGGTCAGCAGCGTCTCCAGCACGCGGCGCTTGGCTTCCTTTATCACCGGCGCCAGCTTGGGCGGCTTGTTGCTGATCTGGCGCCATATCTCGTCGAGCGGCTCCAGGCCGTTTCCGTCGATGAGCAGCTGGATGATGACGTTCATCCATTCGTAGCCGGTGGTGCCGTGCACGCCTGCGAAGCGCGGCAGCTTCTCCTGCTCGCAGAGGATCTTCTCGATCACGACGTAGAACGGCCCCGCCGCGGGCCCGCGGGCGTCGCGGATCAGCCGGCGCAGGCGCTGAAAATATTGTGCGGGATCGCGCAGGCCATCGATATGGTCGAGCCGCAATCCCTGCAACTGGCCGCCGGAGATCAGCGTCTTGACCAGCCGGTGGATCGCTTCGAACGTGCCGGCATCCTCGACGCGCAGGCCCGCCAGCGTGTTGACGTCGAAGAAGCGGCGGTAGTTGATGTCGCTGGAGGCGAGCCGCCAGTGGCCGAGCTTGTAGTGCTGCCTCTCCAGCAGATGATGCAGGGCGAGCGTCTGTGCCGGACGCTCGGGCCCGGCCTTGTAGGCCGCGATCCCGCGGGCAATGACGTCGGCGGCGTCCGGAATGGCCTTGAGGGCCGCCTTGAATGCCGGCGCTTCCTTGCGGTTCGGATGGCGCAGGCCCTGATAACGCGAGGCGAGCTCCAGGATCGCCCTGCCGGTCTCACTGCTTTCTGCGCCTGCCTCCTTGACGATGATGCGCAGCACTTCGCCGTAGCGCTCGGGCGCGATCGGCAGCCGATGCTCGAAGTACCAGCAGGAGAACGAGCCTTCGCCTGGATCATAGCGCAGCTCGATGTCGCCATGTTCGAGTGCATGCCCGTAGGAGGTGCCGACGATCGGCAGCAGCACGCCGCCGCGTGCGCGATACGGCAACTGGTCCCAGTCGATGTCGAACGAGGCGGCGTGCGGCGAAGCCTGGCCCCATTCGAGGACGTCGAGCCACCATGGATTGTCGTCGAAATGCACGCCGACATGGTTCGGCACGAAGTCGAGGATGAGGCCGAGATCGTGCTGCTTGAGCGCCGCGCTCAGTTTGGCAAAGCCGTCCTCGCCGCCGAGCTCGGGATTGAGCCTGGAATGATCGGTGATGTCGTAGCCATGCGTCGAGCCCCTCCGCGCCGTCATGAACGGCGAGGCGTAGACGTGGCTGATGCCGAGCGCCTTCAGATACGGCACGACGCGCGCGGCCCCTTCGAAGTTGAAATCACCCGTGAGCTGCAGGCGATAGGTCGCGAGGGGAACGGCCGGAGGCATGCTATCCTCCGATGCTCCAGAACACGGACCACGGCGGCAGGCGGTCTCCAGGCGTGCCGCCCCAGATCGGAGTGCCCGGGACGCCGTTCGGCGAAGCCGCGAGCTCCTTGTCCGAGACGTTGGCAAGCAGAGTCAGCCTGCGGCCATCGCCCATCTCCCAATGCGCGGTCAGGCGACCGTCATCGGTCACATCAGCGTCGCCGAATTTTGCGCCCGGAAGCCGCGGCGCAACCTCCTTGTGACGCACGGCGAGGAGCGCGCGCACCAGCGCCAGACGCTCGCGCCCCGGCGATAAATTGCGGAAGTCCCAGTCGATGATCGCGGACTTGAAGGTTTCGATGTCGAGCGGATCGGGGACCTCGTCGCCATGTTTGGCGTATGCCCACTCATACTCCTTGCGGCGTCCCTTGCGCACGGCATGCGCAAGGTCGCCCTGGAAGTCGCAGAAGAATGGGAACGGCTGCTTCGAGCCCCATTCCTCGCCCATGAACAGCATCGGCACGGTCGGCGCCAGCAGCGTCACCGCGAGCGCCGCCGCGATCCCTTGCGGCGGCGCCAGCGCCTCGAGCCGGTCGCCGAACACGCGATTGCCGATCTGGTCATGGTTCTGCAGGAAGTTGACGAACGCTCCGGGGGCCAGATGACCGCTCGGCTCACCCCGCGGATCGCCGCCCCAGAATGCCGCCGGTTCGCCCTGATAGACGAAGCCGGAGGCGAGCGCGCGAGCGAGATCGCGGCGCGGCGCCTGCTGGTAGTCGCCGTAATAGCCGCCACTCTCGCCCGTCAGCATGACGTGCCAGGCATGATGATAATCGTCGTTCCACTGCGCGCGGAATTTGCCGCGCGGCGGCTCCTCCGCGGAATCCAGCATGCTGGCGCGGTTGTCGCCGTTTTCGAGCACCAGATGGATGTGCCGCCCGGTTGCTTCGACAAGCTTGCCAACCGCCGCGCTCAGATCGTGCAGCATCGGGATCTCACCCTCGTTGGACAGGATGTGATTGACCGCATCGAAGCGCAGGCCGTCGAAGCGATAATTCGTCAGCCAATGCAGCGCGTTCTCGATCGCGAAGGCGCACACTTCCGCGCGCCGGTAGTCGATCGCGCTGCCCCATGGCGTATGCGCATCGGTGAAGAAGGTCGGTGCATACAGGCCGATGTAGTTTCCCTCCGGGCCGAAGTGATTGTAGACGACGTCGAGAAACACCATCACCCCACGCAAATGGGCCTCGTCGATCAACGCCCGCAGGTCGTCGGGCCGGCCGTAGACGCTGTCGGGTGCGTAGAGCAGCACGCCGTCATAGCCCCAATTGCGCCGGCCGGCGAAATCCGCCAGTGGCATCAGCTCGAGTGCCGTGATGCCGGTCTCGACGAGGTGATCGAGCTTGTCGATCATCGCGCGGTAGGTGCCTTCCGACGTGAAGGTGCCGACATGACTTTCCAGGAACACGGCATCCTGCCACGGGCGGCCGCGCCAGTTTTCCGAGCGCCAGGTGTAGGCGCGGTGATCGATGACTTCGCTCGGACCGGAGACGTCCTCTGGCTGGAAATCCGAGCCGGGATCCGGAACGTCGAGCTCGTCGTCGATGCGGAACTTATACTGCGTGCCGGCGCCGACGCCGGCGACCTCAAGCGCATACCAGCCGCCGTCGAGGCGCTGCATCTCGTGCTTGCCGTCGAGCACCAGATCGACGCGCTTGGCGGCGGGAGCCCACAACCGGAACGTCGTGTCTTTCCCGGTGATGCGAGGTCCGAACTGACGGGGGCTCATGGCAGGCCCGCATACGCCAGCACGGAGCGGGGCGGAGCCTTGAGGTCGGCCCCGGCGGTGAAATCGACCTGCTTCTGCTGGGCTTCGGTGGTGTCGAGGACCTGCTGCCACGTCTTGTATTCGGCGAGCTCGGGCAATTTGAATCCAATCTCTTCGGGCGCTGCATTCAGAACGATAAAGATCGGAGCCTGCTCCTGTTCCAACGGGGCGAGCACGTAGGCGAGAAATCGTCCGTCGGGAAAGGTCCAGTCGGTTTGCGTCATCTCCTCCGCCGAAGGCGTCAGCCACAGCACGCCGAAGCTGCCGTCCGAGCGGCGGCCGTCCAGCCAGCGGCGCGCGCGAATCTGGCCGAAGCGACGGCGCAGCTCGGTCATGTGCGCGATGAAGTCGATGAGGTCGTCGCCCTCGCGGCCCATGCCGCTCCAGTCCACCCAGCCGACCTCGTTGTCCTGGCAATAGGCGTTGTTGTTGCCGTGCTGCGAGTTGCCAACCTCGTCGCCTGCGAGCAGGATCGGCAGACCCTGCGCGAGGAACAGACAGGCGAGCTGGTTCTTGCGCAGCTGTCGGCGCATCGCATTGATCGCGACGTCGTCGGTCGGGCCTTCATGGCCGCAATTGTTGCTGTGATTGTCGTTGGAGCCGTCGCGATTGTCCTCGCCGTTCGCCTCGTTGTGCTTGCTGTTGTAGCTGAACAGGTCCGCCAGCGTGAAGCCGTCATGGACGGTGACGTGATTGACGCTGGCGCGTTGGCTACGGCCGTCGTGATTGAAGATGTCGGACGAGCCGGTCATGCGGCTGGAGACCTCGCCGATCAGGCTGCCTTCGCCGCTCCAGTAGCGGCGCATGGCGCTGCGATAGCGGTCGTTCCACTCCGACCATTGCGACGGGAAGGCACCGACCTGGTAGCCGCCGAGGCCGACGTCCCACGGCTCTGCCACGAGCTTCACGCCGGCGAGCACGGGGTCCTGGCGGATCGCAGTGAGAAACCCGCTGCGCCGGTCGAAGCCGTGCTTCTCGCGCGCCAACGTTGTCGCGAGATCGAAGCGGAAGCCGTCGACGTGACAGACCTCGACCCAGTAACGCAGCGAGTCCATCACCATCTGCAGCACGCGCGGATGGGTGAGATTCACCGACGAGCCGCAGCCAGTGAAGTCGTCGTAGAAGCGCGGATTGTCGGGCTGGAGCCAGTAGTAGGAGGCGTTGTCGATGCCACGATAGCACAGGGTCGGCCCGAGATGGTTGCCCTCGGCGGTGTGGTTGTAGACCACGTCCAGCATCACCTCGATGCCGGCATCGTGCAGCCGCGCCACCGTCGTTCGGAAGGCATCGAGCGGATTGTCCTGCGCGTAGCGCAGCTCCGGCGCGAAGAAGGAAATGGTGTTGTAGCCCCAGTAGTTGACGAGCTTCTTCTCGACCAGCATGCGGTCGTCGATGAAGGCGTGGATCGGAAGCAGCTCGATCGTCGTGACGCCGAGCCGCTTCAGATGCTTGATCATCGCGGGCGAGGAGAGTCCGCCATAGGTGCCGCGCAGATTGGGCGGCACGTCGTCGCGCTTGTTGGTCAGGCCCTTGACGTGGGCCTCGTAGATGATCGTGTCCTCCCACGGGATCTGCGGCCGCATCTCGCGCCGGCCCCAGTTGAAGGTCTCGTCGATGACGACAGCCTTGGGCATGCCGCGGGCATTGTCGCGCCGGTCGAACGAGAGATCCTCGCGCGGCGAGCCGGCGCGGTAGGCGAAATGGGCATCGCTCCAGACCAGCCGGCCAGCGAGCCGCTTGGCATAGGGGTCGAGCAGCAGCTTGTTGGCATTGAAGCGGTGGCCGCGCTCCGGCTCGTAGGGCCCGTAGACGCGGTAGCCGTAGAGCTGCCCCGGCGAGACGTCGTTGAGATAGCCGTGCCAGACATCTTCCGTCCGCTCCGGCAATTCGATCCGCTCGATCTCTCGCCGGCCCTGGCTGTCGAACAGGCAGAGCTCGACCTTCTCGGCATTGGCGGAGAACAAGGCAAAATTGGTCCCCCGTCCGTCCCAGGTTGCTCCGAGACGGGCGTGGCTTCCTGCGGCCAGACGCATTGCGTCAGGCTTCCGGGACGAGAAATACCGCTGCCATGGGCGGGAGGATGAGGTTGAGCTGGTGTTCTTCAGAGGCATGGACCTGGCCGACATTGCCGACATTGCTGCCGCCATAATGCAGGGAGTCGGAATTGAAAGCTTCCCTCCATTTGCCGCCGAACGGCACGCGGACCCGGTAATTGTAATACACGTTGGGCGAAAAGTTCACGACCACGACGCAGCGCGCGTGCTCATCGAAGCCCTTTCGCACCCAGGCGAACACGTTGCGGTCCGCGTCATCGGCGATCAGCCACTCGAATCCGTCCGGCTCGCAGTCCCGCTCATGCAGCGCCGGCACGTTGCGGTAGAGATGGTTGAGGTCTCGGATCAGGGCCTGGATGCCGGCATATTTGGCATCGCCGAGCAGATGCCAGTCGAGCGAGGTGTCGTGATTCCACTCGCGCTCCTGGGCGAGCTCGCAGCCCATGAACAGGAGCTTCTTGCCGGGATGCCCGAACATGAAGCTGTAATAGGCGCGCAGATTCGCAAAGCGCTGCCAGTCGTCGCCGGGCATCCGGCCGAGGATGGAGCGCTTGCCGTGCACGACCTCGTCATGCGACAGCGGCAGGATGAAGTTTTCCGAAAAGGCGTAGTGCAGGCCGAACAGGATCTCGCCGTGGTGATATTTGCGGTGGATCGGATCCTTGCTGATGTAGCGCAAGGTGTCGTGCATCCAGCCCATGTTCCACTTGTAGCCGAAGCCGAGCCCGCCCGTGTCGACCGGGCGCGACACCTGCGGCCACGCCGTGGATTCCTCGGCAGCCGTGGTCGCCTGCGGGAAATGACCGAACACGTCGATATTGGTCCGACGCAGAAACTCGATCGCCTCGAGATTCTCGCGCCCGCCATATTTGTTCGGGATCCAGCCGCCGGAGGGACGGCTGTAGTCGAGATAGAGCATCGAGGCGACGGCATCGACGCGCAGGCCGTCGATGCCGTAGCGCTCCAGCCAGAACAGCGCGTTCGAGCGCAGGAAGTTGGCGACTTCGGTGCGGCCGTAATTGTAGATCAGCGTGCCCCAATCGAGATGCCGGCCCTGCATCGGGTTGGCGTGCTCGTAAAGCGCTGTCCCGTCAAAATGGCCGAGGCCGTGCGGATCATCCGGGAAATGGCCCGGCACCCAGTCGAGCCACACCGCAAGGCCTTCGCGGTGGCAGGCATCGACCAGCGCACAGAAATCCTCAGGACTGCCAAAGCGGCTGGTCGGCGCGAACAGGCCGGTCGGCTGATAGCCCCAGGAGCCGTCGAACGGATGCTCGCTGACGGGCAGGAATTCGATGTGCGTGAAGCCCATGTCGCGTGCATAGGCCGGCAACTGCTCGGCGAGCTCGCGATAGGTCAGCCACTGGTTGTTGTCCTTGCGCCGCCAGGAGCCGAGATGCACCTCGTAGATCGAGACCGGTCGATTCAGTTTGTTGATGTCATGTGGCGCCGGCCGCGGCCGCGGCAGGCTGGTTTCGTCGACCACGATCGATGCGGTCTTGGGACGCATCTCGGCCGCGAAGGCCATCGGGTCCGATTTCAGCGGCAGGTGCTCGCCCTGCGGGCCGATGATGTCGAACTTGTAGTGGTCGCCGGCCCTGGCACGGGGAATGAACAGCTCCCAATAGCCGTTGCCGCGGACGCGCATCGGGTGGCGCCGCGCATTCCAGAAGTTGAAATCGCCGACCACGCTGACGCGACGTGCATTGGGCGCGAGTACGACGAATCCGACGCCATCGACGCCGTCGAGCACCATCGGATGCGCGCCAAGCTTGTCGTAAAGCCGCTCATGGTTGCCTTCGCCGAGCAGATGCAGGTCGAAATCACTCAGGATCGGCAGGAAACGATAGGGATCCTCGAGGTCGGTGACGTGGTCGCCGAATGTCGCCCGAAGCCGATAGCGCTGCAGCGACGGCATGGTCCCGGTGAACAGGCCGGCATCATGGATGCGCGTCAGCGGCGAGACTTCGCCGTGCTCGCCGACCACCTCGACCCGCGAGGCCTCGGGCAGGAAGGCACGCACGACGGTCCGCCCGTCGACATTGTGCTGACCGAGATAGCGAAACGGGTCGGCATGCCGACCTTCGATGATCGCAAACGCCTCGGGAGAAAGATGGGTCATGAGGACTCGCTGGCTGATGCTGGCTCGGACAGGACGCGAAGCAGGTTGCCCAATGCGACGCGCAACCAGTCCGGCCGGTGAGCCAGATCATATTCGAGCGCTCCGAGGGCTTTTTCCAGCATGAAAAAGTTAAGGAGCGCCTCCGCGGTGTGCGGATCGTCCGGCCAGAGGCGCTGGTTGGCCTTGATCTCCCGATAGCCCGTCAAAAAGGCCGCAACAGCCTGGTCGCGCCATTCCGACAGCGCGGCGGGGATCCGGCCGTGATCGTCCGGGCCTGCCCTCAGAGCACGCTCGAGCGCGACGCGGACCGAGCAATCGATCGAGCGCAGGAAGCCCGCGATGTCGCGGGCCGGCGGCGCCTTGCGCAGGCGCTCGGCGAGCGGCTGCTCCTCGTCGCCGTCGAAATCGATGATGAAGATATCATCCTTGACGATGAGGATCTGGCCGAGATGGAAATCGCCATGCAGCCGGATGTCGCAGCCGCCGACATGGTGCGGGATCAGGCTGCTGAGGCGCTCCGACAACTCGCCGCGCCTGGCGAGCACCTGGTCGACCAGCCCTCGTTCGGGATCCTTGAGGTGATCGCGGCGCTCGCTCAGGTCCGTCAGGACCCGTCCGGCCTGGGCGCGCAGCCGGTCGATCCAGTGATCGAGATGATCTGCGGTCGTGGGTTCGGGCGCGAAATCGGCGACGTCGCTGCGCGAGGCGAGCGCCGCATGCAGTTCGCCGACGCGACGGCCTGCCTGCGCCATGTAGCGCAGATAGGGCGACAGCTCCTCGCTCTGCCGCACGTCGCCGCTCGCGGCGAACACGCGCTGGTCGTCGACGTAGCGATCGAGATAGGCGGCGCTGACGGTCCAGCCGTCGCCCTGGTTCTCGATGAAACCATGGACGCAGCCGACGGTCTGCCGCTCGCCCTCCTGGATCACTTCGATGCTGCCGAGCAGCGGCGGGACATTGGCGAAGCCCACCGCCTCCGTGAGGAATCGGCCGATCTCGATCTCCGGATGCGGGCCGGCCTCCAGCTCGCGGCGGATCTTGATGAAGAACTCGTTGTTGACGACCGCCTTGCTGCTGCAGCGGTCGGTTTCGACCACGCGCACCTGCTCGGATTCGCGGATTGGCTTGTCCGGAAACCGCGACGTCGGCCGGAATTCGAGGCGCACCCCGTTTTCCTCGACCGTCAGCGATTGCTTCAGATTGTGCAGGAGCAGCGCAAGAAAGATCGGGCTGGTCGCTGCATCGAGCAGCGTTCCCTCGCGGGCGCCCTGGCGCACGGCGGCAAAGGCTTGCGGATTGTAGCGATCGCGATCGAAGCGGACCCATTCGATCTGCATCGGCAGCAGATAGCGCAGCTTGTCGTCGCGCTCAGCGGCCTTGAAGAAGATCAGCCAGGGCCGGTTGTCGCCGATGTCGCAGAATGGGATCGCCGAGGTCAGCGTCGGATGGATCGCGTCCGCCGAGCGCTCGGGGTACCATCGCGCGCGCGCCAGATGACCGGGCAGAACGTCGCGTTCGAACACGCTGCGAGTGCGAGCCAGCGATACCCAGGTCGAGCCGAGCGGCACGACCAGCGTCTCGAACTCCGGCACCGCGCGCTGGATGATGGGCTCCGACTTCTCGCGCTCCTTGAGCTGGAACCAGTAGAATCCGTACGGCGCGAGCGTGATCATGTAAGGCAGCTCGCCGATCGCGGGAAAGCGCGAGCGGCCGAGCATCTCGATCGGGACGCGATCCTTGAACGGCGAGAGATCGAGCTCGGTCGCCTGCGCCGAGCGCGACAGGTTGGCGACGCAGAGGATGACCTCGTCCTTGTACTGGCGGACATAGGCCAGCACCGACCGGTTGGCCGGGCGGATGAAGGTCATGGTGCCCCTGCCGAAGGCCAGCGTCGACTTGCGCACCGAGATCAGCTTCTTGGTGGCGTTCAACAGCGACGACAAGCTGCGCGACTGCGCCTCGACATTGACCGCCTCGTAGCCGTACACAGGGTCCATGATCATCGGCGCGTAGAGCCGCGCCGGGTCGGCGCGCGAGAAGCCGCCATTGCGGTCGGGCGTCCACTGCATAGGCGTCCGCACGCCGTTGCGGTCGCCGAGATAGATGTTGTCGCCCATGCCGATCTCGTCGCCGTAGTAGATGATCGGCGTGCCCGGAAAGGACATCAGCAGCGAGTTCATCAGCTCGATCTTGCGCCGGTCGTTGTCCATCAGCGGCGCGAGGCGGCGGCGGATGCCGACATTGATGCGTGCGCGCGGATCGTTGGCGTAGGTCGACCACAGATAGTCGCGCTCGACGTCGGTCACCATCTCCAACGTCAGCTCGTCATGGTTGCGCAGGAACAGCGCCCATTGGCAGGTCGCGGGGATGTCGGGCGTCTGGCGAAGGATGTCGGTGATCGGGAAGCGGTCCTCCTGGGCGATTGCCATGTAGATGCGCGGCATTAGCGGGAAGTGATAGGCCATATGGCATTCGTCGCCCTGGCCGAAATATTCCTGAACGTCCTCCGGCCACTGATTGGCTTCCGCAAGCAGCAGCTTGTCCTTGGCGTAATTGTCGAGCTCGACACGCAGGCGCTTGATGATCGCATGCGTCTCGGGGAGGTTTTCGTTGTTGGTGCCGTCGCGCTCGCAGAGGTAGGGGATGGCGTCAAGCCGGAAGCCGTCGACGCCGGCATCGAGCCAGCGTTTCATCACCTGGATGATCGCGTTGACCACGCGCGGATTGTCGAAATTGAGGTCCGGCTGGTGCGAGAAGAAGCGGTGCCAGTAGAACTGGCCGGCCTCCGGATCCCAGGTCCAGTTGGACTTCTCGGTATCGGTGAAGATGATTCGGGTGCCGAGATATTTCTGGTCGGTGTCGCTCCAGACGTACCAGTTGCGGGCGCTGGAGCCGGGCGGGCTGCGCCGGGCGCGCTTGAACCAGTGATGCTGGTCGGAGGTGTGATTGACCACGAGCTCGGTGATCACCCGCAGGCCGCGCCGCTTGGCCTCCTGGATGAAGCGCTTGAACTCCTTCATCGTCCCGAAATCGGGATTGATGCTGCCGTAATCGGCGATGTCGTAGCCGTCGTCGCGGCCGGGCGAGGGGTAGAACGGCAGCAGCCACAGCGTGGTGACGCCGAGGTCCTGCAGATAATCCAGCTTGTCGGTCAGGCCGGCGAAGTCGCCGACGCCGTCATTGTTGCTGTCGGCGAACGCCTTGACGTGCAGCTGGTAGATGATCGCGTCCTTGTACCAGAGACCGTCGCCGTCGGTCTCGGTCTGCAGACTCGGCGAATCCAGGGATGACATCAGGTTCACGAGGCCCTCACCTAGGAGAGAGGATGATGATGCAGCTGCGATCGGAGGCGTCTCGAAAGATGTCTCGGTCTCGGCAGATGCGGCTCTCCTCAAAAGAGGGCAGAATAGGGGAGAAAGCGTCCTTGGGGGTGACGCTCTCGAACGTGTGCGCAAATTTGTTCACGGTGATGCCATTGACAAGAAAACGGCGTCCCGGTTCGCTAGAAGCCGAGACGACCCCCTTACAAAGCTGCAAGGCTCGTTTTGTTCCCCCGGGAACGACGGCCATGCCGCGGCGTTAGGGGCTTATCTTCTTGCCGTCCCACAACAATTTACGACGTACGTCTCCCGTTACGTCCAGATCGCGTGCCGAATGGATCTCTACAGCGAAGCCCATAGTCTCGGAATCCTGACAGAATTCTACGATGGTCAGGGGCAGCGTCGTGTCACCGACGAAGCGGCGCTCAAGATCATCGTTGAGGCTTTTCCCAGGCCCACGCCTCATCGGCTGCTGAGCGGCGCGGTCGTGATTCGGTCCGGGCAGCCGGCGCGCAGCCGCCTCAACGAGGCGGCCAAGCTGCCAGTCAGGTGGACCATCAGGCGTGGCGACGCTGAGACAGTCTCCGGGCAGGCCGCTGAGGCCCTGGTCGAGTGGCCGGGTGATCTGCCGGTCGGCAGCTATCGCCTCGAGCTGGTGGATGCGTCGTCGTACCGCGAGGAGCTGCCGCTGCTGGTCGCGCCGGCGAAGGCCTTCGGCGGTGATTTCGATCGCGTCTGGCTGCTGGCGGTCCAGCTCTACGGCATTCGATCCGGTCGCAACTGGGGCATGGGTGATTTCACCGATCTTGCCGATCTCATCACGCTTTGCGCCAAGCTCGGCGCCGATGGCGTCGGCCTCAATCCGCTGCACGCGCTGTTCGACGACCGGCCGGGCGATTTCAGCCCCTATGCACCGAATAGCCGGCTGTTCCTGAATGCGCTCTATGTCGATGTGGAGCAGGCGCCCGGCTTCGCGAACGGGCCGGACAGCAAGGTGCTCGAGCCGCTGCGGCGGGCCGAGCTGGTGGACTACAAGGGAGTGGCGGCGTTGAAATGGCCGGCCTTGCGCGCAGCCTTCGACGCCTTCATGGCTGCGCCCGACGCCGCCGCGGCGGCGGAGTTCAAGGCCTACCGCGCCGAGCGCGGCGATCTGCTGGCGCGCTTCACCTGCTTCGAGGTGTTGCGGCATCGCTTCCAGAAGCCGTGGTGGGACTGGCCCGAGGAGTGGCGGCAGCCCGATGCTGGGCGCTGCGCGGCGCTGCTCAGCGGCCCCGATCGGAGGGAGGCCGATTTCGTCGCCTATGTGCAGTGGCTCGCCGAACGACAATTGAGCCATTGCAGGGATCTCGCGCAGCGGCTGGGAATGAAGGTCGGTCTGTATCTCGACGTCGCGGTCGGCGTTCAATCCGACGGTTTCGATGCCTGGAACGAGCAGGGCGCCATTTCGCGCACGCTGTCGGTCGGGGCGCCGCCCGATCCCTTGAACACGGTCGGGCAGAACTGGGGGCTCGCCGGCTTCAACGCGCCTGGACTGGCGCTGAAGAATTTCGAGCCGTTCCGGGAAATGGTCCGGGCGTCGATGCGGCATGCCGGCGCGATCCGGCTCGACCATGTGCTCGGTTTGAAGCGGCTCTATCTGGTGCCGCACGGATTTCCGGCCAAGCAGGGCGCTTACGTGCAGATGCCGTTCGAGGCGCTGCTCGCCGCAACCGTCATCGAGAGCGTCGCCAACGAATGCATCGTCATCGGCGAGGATCTCGGCACCGTGCCGGAGGGCTTTCGCGAGCAGATGGCCGATTGGGGATTGTGGTCCTACAAGGTGATGATCTTCGAACGCGACGACAACGGGTGCTTCCGCGATGTCGACTTCTATCCGCCGAATGCGCTGGTGACGCTGAATACCCACGATCTCTCGACCTATGCCGGCTGGCGCTCGTTCGGCGATCTCAAGACCAAACGCGGGCTGGGCATCGATCCCGGTGAAAGCGACCAGGATCGCTGGGATGCGTTGGGGCTCTGGGACGAGGTGCTCCGCCAAAACGGCATTCGAGCCAACGACGTCCACTCAGCGATCGCCTTCCTGTCGCGGACGCGGTCCCGGCTGCTGGTGATTTCCCTGGAGGATCTGCTGGAAGTGGTCGATCAGCCCAATATTCCCGGCACGATCGACGAGCATCCGAACTGGCGCCGCAAGATGCCGATCAAGCTCGAGGACATCGCCGGTGCGACCAGCGTCGCGGCGTTGAAGGCGGCGACCGCCGAACGGATCAGCCCGGCCGGCGTTTAGAACGGGGGGATTGCGGGGGGCAGTTGCACGCGGATGCCAAATGTCCTGCAGGATCGAAGACTACGCGCTGATTGGTGATTGTGAGACGGCTGCCCTGGTGAGCCGGAGCGGGTCGATCGACTGGCTGTGTTGGCCGGCGTTCGATTCGGATGCCTGTTTCGCAGCCTTGCTGGGAGATCGCAGCCATGGCCGCTGGCTGATCGAGCCGCGCGGCGACGTCCGATCGACGTCTCGCCGTTATCGCGGCGATAGCCTCATCCTCGAGACGCGATACGAAACTGCGACCGGCACCGTCGAGGTGATCGATTTCATGCCGCCACGGGGCAGCGCCTCAGATGTCGTGCGGCTGGTCCGCGGCGTCTCAGGCCGGGTCGCCATGCGGATGGAGCTGATCATCCGCTTCGGGTTCGGCATCGAGATTCCCTGGGTCAAGCGTTCCGAGGATCGCTCCGCGCTGCTCGCCATCTGCGGCCAGGACATGGCGGTGTTGCACACGCCGGTCGCCACCCGCGGCGAGGACATGACCACGGTGGCGGAGTTCGAGGTCGCTGCCGGCAACACCGTGCCCTTCGTGCTCACCTACGGTCCGTCGCATCTGCCGGTGCCCAAGGCGATCGATCCGGATCGGGCGCTTGATGACACCGAAACGTTCTGGGCCGACTGGTCGCGGCGCTGCACCCATCAGGACGAGCATCGCGCGCTCGTGATGCGCTCGCTGATCACCTTGAAGGCGCTCACCTACGCGCCGACCGGCGGCATCGTCGCGGCGCCGACCACCTCGCTGCCGGAGAAGCTCGGCGGCCGGCGCAACTGGGACTACCGGTTCTGCTGGCTGCGTGACGCGACATTCACGCTGCTGGCGCTGATGAACTCGGGCTACACGGAGGAAGCGCTGGCCTGGCACAACTGGCTGCTGCGCGCCGCGGCCGGCGCTCCCGCCTACATGCAGATCATGTATGGCATCATGGGCCAGCGGCGGCTGATGGAGTGGGAGGCCGAGTGGCTGCCGGGCTACGAGGGTGCCCAGCCGGTGCGGATCGGCAATGCCGCGCATGCGCAGCTCCAGCTCGATGTCTACGGCGAACTGATGGATGCCTTCCACCAAGCCCGCATGACCAAGCTCAAGCTGGACGACGGCACCTGGGACCTGGAATGCGCGGTGCTCGACCATCTCACCGACGTCTGGGACCAGCCCGACCACGGCATCTGGGAACGCCGCGGCGATGGCCGTCATTACGTGTTTTCCAAGGTGATGACCTGGGTCGCGTTCGATCGCGCGATCAAGAGCGCGGAGAAGTTCGGGTTCAAGGCGCCGCTGGAGCGCTGGCGGCGGCTGCGTGAGGCCATTCATCGCGACGTCTGCGACAAGGGCTACGACGAAGGCCTCGGCAGCTTCGTCGAGTCCTATGGCTCGCGGCTGCTCGATGCCAGCCTGCTGCTGTTGCCGGCGGTCGGGTTCCTGCCGTGCTCCGATTCGCGCATTCGCGGCACGGTCGAGGCGATCGAGCAGCATCTGCTGCGGGATGGCTTCGTGCTCCGGCACGATCCGCGCGACGTCTCTCCGGACGAGCAGCAACCGATCGAAGGCGCGTTCCTGGCCTGCACGCTGTGGCTGGCCGACGCGCATGTTCTGGCGGGCGCCACCGAAAAAGCCGAGACGCTGTTCCGCCGCGTTGTGAACATCGCCAACGACGTCGGACTGCTGGCCGAGGAGTACGACACCGAGGCACGGCGGCAGACCGGCAACTTTCCCCAGGCGCTGACGCATATCGCGCTCATCAACACGGCGCAGAATCTGAGCAGTGCCAAGAAGGCCAGCGACAAACCCGCAAGGCAGCGGTCGGAAGCCTGAGCTGCCGCGTGTCAGCTTGCGGATGAGCCTTGCGCGTTCTCTGCCAGGATCATCTCCATCGCATTGGCAAAGCCTTCGTCCTGATTGGACGTGGTGATGCGCTTGGCTTTGCTCTTCACCTCGTCACTGGCGTTGCCCATGGCGATCGACAAGCCGCTCACCTCGAACATCGCGACGTCATTATGCATGTCGCCGATGGTCGCGACCTGGTCGAGCGGGATACCGAGCCGCTGGGCCATCGCTTTGACGAAGGTGCCCTTGTTGCGGCCTGGCGGCGTGATGTCGAGATAGTAGCTCTGCGAGCGGACAGCGGTCGCTTCCGCCCCCAATGCCTGCTGCATCTGGCTCTCACAGCGCGCCAGCAGCTCGAAATCGCTGCTGGCGCCGACGATCTTGCAGGCGTTCGACAGATAGGGGGAGAAATCGTCGACGATCGTCGGCTCCGCGCGAATGGCGCGCCGCTCGTTCGGGACGTACTCGCCGTCCGGATTGCGCGTCAGCCAGGCATCATTGGTGAAGACCCAGATGTCGACGCCGGATTGATGGAGAAGATCGACGCAGCGCGCGGCGGCCGCGGGCGGGATCAGGCTCTGCTCGAGCGGGCGCATGTCGGCGCCGATGATCGAGCTGCCGTTGAACGGGCCGACCGGAAGGCTGATCTGCAGCGGCTCGATCAGAAAGCGCATGCCGATCGCCGGGCGGCTCGAGGTGAGCGTGAAGGCGACGCCGCATTCGTGCAGCCGTCGCGCCACCTTCGCGGCCCGCTCGGTCAGAACCTTGTCCTTGGTCAGCAGCGTGCCGTCGACGTCGGATACGACGAGAGCGATGCGGGTCATGAGCCCTTCCTGTTCGCGGTCAGGAGCAGCGCCGACCGGCGTGAAGCTGTTGCATGATGTCGTCCACGATCGCCGCGACCGGCGCGTCGACCGAGACGGTGATGGGATGCTCGGCGGCCCCAGGTGGTTCCAGGGTGGCGAACTGGCTGGCGAGCAGGCCCGGCGGCATGAAGTGCCCCTCGCGATGGCTCATCCGCTCGCCGATCAGCTCCTGACTGCCTTGGAGATAGACCATGCGGACATCGTTGCGGCCGCCGACGAGGATGTCGCGATAGGCCTTCTTGAGCGCAGAGCAGGCGATGATGATGTGCTGGCCCGCAGTACGGCAACGCGCGATCTCCGCCGCAATGGCCTGCAGCCAGGGCCAGCGATCCTCGTCCGTGAGCGGGTGGCCGGCGCTCATCTTGACGACGTTCGCGGGCGGGTGAAAGCTGTCGCCATCCTCGAAGCGCCAGCCGAGGCGCTGGCCCAATGCTTGCCCGATCGTGCTCTTGCCGGAGCCGGACACGCCCATAATGACGAGCGCATGGGGCAGGTCAGATCTCGCCACTTTGCCCCTCCGGCCAGGCCTCGCTGTCGATGAGCAGGATCGTCTCCTGAATCGAGCGGGCGCGATTGGCGGGCAGGTCCTCACCGGCCAGTACCCGCGCCATGACCGCGCGCTTGTCGGCACCGGCGACCTCGAACAGCATGGTTCGGCAGGAGGCGAGCGCAGGCAAGGTCAGGCTGATCCGCGGCACGAAGGGTGCGACGTGGGCCTTGTCGACGCCGACAACCCAGCGATCGGTGACGTCGATTGCGGGAAAGCCGGGAAATAGCGACGCGACATGGCCGTCGGGACCGATGCCGAGCAGCACGAGGTCGAACAGTGGCCGCCCGGAGTCGAGCCGCGCGGCGCCGTAGAACGCTTCCAGCGTGCGCTGATAGTCGCGGGCAATGGCCTCCGGGTCCGACCCATCGGTCGCGATCGGGTGGATGTTCGCGGCCGGCGCGCAGGCATCGAGGAACACGTGACGTGCCGTGGTCATGTTGTGCAGGGAATCGCCGGGCGGAACATATCGCTCGTCACCGATGAACCAGTGGACGCGCGGCCATGGAATCCGTTCACGATAAGCGTCCGTCGCCAGCAGCTCATAGAGCTGCCTCGGGCTCGATCCCCCGGTGAGACAGATGGCCACGCGTCCCGGATTGGTATCAGTCCGAGCCAGGAGATGTTCGGCCGCGACCCTCGCCATCGTCGCCCGGTCGGCGACGCGCACGAGCTTGCGGTCCTGCGGCCCGGCCACGGCTAAACCAGCTTGCGCCAGCTGCGGCCGTCGCGGGCCAGGAGATTGGCCGCCGCCTCAGGTCCCTCGCTGCCGGCCGCGTAGGAATGCAGGCCATCGCGGCCAGCCTTCTTCCACGCCCCGATGAACGGCTCGACGGCCTTCCAGCCGGCTTCGACGCTGTCGGCGCGCTGGAACAGGATGTTGTCGCCGATCATGCAGTCATAGATCAGCGTCTCGTAGCCGGTGGCCGGCTCAGCCTGGAAATAGTCCTTGTAGTTGAACTTCATCTGCACGCCGTCGGTGCGGATGGTGGGGCCGGGTACCTTGGTGTTGAACTGCAGCGTGATGCTCTGGGTCGGCTCGATGCCGATGACCAGATAGTTTTCGGCCAGGGTTTCGATCGGCGTGCAACTGAACATCGCGAACGGCGCCTGGCGGAACTTGATCGCGACCTCGGTGCGCTTGGCGCCGAGCGCCTTGCCGGTGCGCAGATAGAACGGAACGCCGGCCCAGCGCCAATTGTCGATCGTGAGCTTGAAGGCGGCATAGGTCTCGGTGGTGCTGTCGGGGTGGACGTCCTTGCTCCTGACATAGTCGGGCAGCTCGGCGTCGCCGATCATGCCGGCCGTGTACTGGCCGCGCACCGAGTTGAGCAGCGCCTCCCGTTCGCTCAACGGCTGGATCGCCGACAGCACCTCCGCCTTCTCGGAGCGGACGGTATGCGCATCGAACCGCGCCGGCGGCTCCATCGCCACCAGCGACAGCAATTGGAATAGATGGTTGGGGACCATGTCGCGCAGCGCGCCGGTCGCGTCGTAGAAGCTGCCACGCGTGCCGACGCCGAGCTTCTCCTCGACGGTGATCTGGACATGGTCGATGTGATGCCTGTTCCAGATCGGTTCGAACATGCCATTGGCGAAACGCAGCACCAGGATGTTCTGCACCGTCTCCTTGCCGAGGTAATGATCGATCCGGTAGATCTGGTGCTCCGTCACGAGCTGCAGCAGCTCGTCGTTCAGCTTCTTGGCCGAGGCGAGGTCGGTGCCGAACGGCTTTTCCACCACGAGGCGGCGCCAAGCCTTGCCGTCCTCCCGCAGCAACCCGACGCGCCCGAGCTGTTGCGCGATCGGCGCAAAGGCGCTCGGCGGCGTCGCGAGATAGAACAGCCGATTGCCGTGGGTCTCCCGCGCGGCTTCCAGCTTTTCCAGCTTCGCCTTCAACTGATCGAAGCTTTCCGGCTCCTTCGGATCGGCCTCGATCGCGGTCACGCATTGCAGCAGTCGCTGGGCGATCTCGTCCTCGATCGGGCGCGTCGCGTATTTGCGCAGGCCCTCCATCAGATTGTCGCGCAGTTGCTCGCTCGACATGCCCTTGCGGGCAATGCCGACGATGCAGAGCCTGTCGGGCAGCAGATGATTGGCGGCCAGATTGTAAAGCGATGGCAGGACCAGCCGATGCGTCAGGTCGCCGGTCACGCCGAAGAGGACGAAGGCGCAGGCGTCAGGCTTCTGGTGTTGCGGCTGATGCGAACGGTGGGCGGTCACGCGCGGTCCGCCTTCGGCTTGACGATCTCGGGCGCGCTCTGGCGCGCCGGGTCTGGGTGCTGTTCGGGCTCCTTGTGTCCGCCGAAGCCTTCGCGCATTGCCGAGAGAATCTTCTCCGCGAAGGTGTGCTCCTGGCGCGAGCGGAAACGGGCGAACAAGGCGGCGGTCAACACCTCGGCCGGCACCGCCTCGTCGATCGCCGCATTCACGGTCCAGCGGCCCTCGCCGGAATCCTCGACATAGCCGGAATATTTCTCCAGACCGGGCTGCCGCGCCAGCGCGCTCGCGGTGAGGTCGAGCAGCCAGGACGGAATGACGCTGCCGCGGCGCCACACCTCGGCGATATCTGCGAGATCGAAGTCGAAGCGGTGCGCCTGCGGCAGCGCCGCGCTGTTCGCATTCCTGAGGATGTCGAAGCCCTCGGCATAGGCCTGCATCAGGCCATATTCGATGCCGTTGTGGATCATCTTGACGAAGTGCCCGGCGCCCACCGGACCGGCATGCAGATAGCCCTGCTCGACGCGCAGGTCGCGGCCATCACGGCCCGGTGTGCGTGGGATGTCGCCGATCCCAGGCGCGAGCGCGGCGAAGATCGGATCGAGCCGGTCGACGACCGGCTTGTCGCCGCCAATCATCATGCAGTAGCCGCGATCGAGGCCCCAGACCCCGCCGGAGGTGCCGACGTCGACGTAGTGCAGACCGCGCTCCTTCAGCGCCTTGCCGCGGCGGACGTCGTCCTGCCAAAAACTGTTGCCGCCGTCGATGATGACATCGTCTCGGGTCATCAGCCCGGTGAGCTGCTCGACGGTGGCTTCCGTGATCTTGCCGGCCGGCAGCATGATCCATGCGTGCCGCGGGGGGGCGAGCTTGCCGACGAACTCCTCGAGGCTCGCGGCGCCGGTGGCGCCTTCGGAGACCAGCGCGGCCACGGCCTTTGCGTCGCGATCATAGACCACGCAGGAGTGCCCCGCGCGCATCAGGCGGCGCACGATGTTGCCGCCCATCCGCCCGAGACCGATCATTCCAAGCTGCATCGACGAGGCCCTTCCTAGCTCAGCGCTTCGCTGATCGCGCTGTCGAGCATCTTCAGGCCCGATTTCAGATTGCCCTTGAGATGGACCCGAAGAGCCCGGCGCCCGCGCTCGGTGAGCACGTCGAAATCGCCGCGCGCCTGCGCCGCCTTGATCACGCCGAAGCTCGCCTTCTGCCCGGGGATCGGCAGATCCTCGGCATCGTCGGCGGTGATCTGGAGAAACACGCCGCTGTCCGGACCGCCCTTGTAGGCCTGGCCGGTCGAGTGCAGGAAGCGCGGACCGAATTCGGCGCAGGTGGCGAGGTGCTTGGCATCGCGCAGCCTCAGCCGGATCCGCTGCAGCGTGTCGATATTGCCTGCATTGCGGTCGATATAGCCGAGCAGGGCGATGTAGTCGCCGTCGCCGGCGCGGCCGAGATGCGCCTTCAGCCAGGACGCGAGCGTGCCGTCGGCGCCATGCCCGCGCAGGCTCTCGACGTTCTGCGCATCGGTGTAGAGCTCGCAGCCCTTGATCGATACGACGGGCTCCTCCGCCGGCAGTGCGCCGCTTTGCTCGAACGCCGCGGTCAGTTCGCGGGTCTTGATCTTGGCCGATTCGACGTCCGGCTGGTCGAACGGGTTGATGCCGAGCACGGCGCCGGCGACGGCGGTCGCCATCTCGAAGCGGAAGAATTCCTGCCCGATCTGGTCGATCGACTTCATGACGATGCGCACGACGGGATGACCGGCGTCCTCGATCGCGGCGAGCTTCGCTTCATGGCCCGCCACCTCGTCGCCGTCGATCTTGATGTCGATGAAGAAGCGATCATGACCGTAGACCTCGGGCGAGGTGACTGGTTCGCCATCGATCGGGATCAGGCCCTTGCCTTCCTTGCCCGTGGACTCCGCGATCAACTGCTCGGCCCAGGCGCCGAAATCGGCGATCTTGGGCGAGGCGAAGATCGTCACCTTGTCGCGGCCTTCGAGGCCGGCAAGGCCCATCGCCAGACCGAGCTGCACACCCGGGTTCTGTAGCGGCGGCACGTCGGGCCCGCAGGAGCGCACCATGGACAGCGCCTGCGTGATCAGCCTGCGCACGTCGATGCCGGCGGTGGCGGCCGGCACCAGGCCGAACGGCGACAGCACCGAATAGCGGCCGCCGATGCTCGGCTCGCCGTGGAAGATGCGGGCGAAGCCTTGCGCGCGGGCCGCCTTCTCCAGCGACGAGCCGGGATCGGTCACGGCAATGAAGCGATGTCCGGCCTTCTTGGGCCCGATCGCATCGGAGACGCGCGCAAAGAAATAGTCCTTCATCGCGTTCGGCTCGGTGGTGCCGCCCGACTTGGAGGAGACGATGAACACCGTCCTGGCGATGTCGATCGCCTTCTCCATCGCGCGCACCTGCGCCGGATCGGTGGAGTCGAGCACATGCAGCTTGGGGAAGCCGGCCCTGCGCGGGAACGTTTCGGCCAGCACTTCCGGCCCGAGGCTGGAGCCGCCCATGCCGAGGACCACGGCGTCGGAGAATTTCTGTCCCTTCACCCGCTGCGCGTAGTCCTCGTAATCGGCGATGTCGGCCTTCTCCGCGCTGGTCAGCCAGCCCAGCCATTTGTGCTCGTCACGGCCGGTCCAGACCGTCGCGTCCTTGTGCCAGAGCCGGCGGATCCTGGCGTCCTTGCGCCAGTCCTCGGTGGCGGAGGCGACCTTCTTCTGCAGATCAGCAGCAACCGTGATCGACTGCTGCCCAAGCCCGGTCCCGAGCACGACGGCGCGCTTGTGCGCAACCGCGCCATAGAGCTTGTCGGCGGCGTCCGCGAACTGCTTGACGCCGTCGATCACGAGATCTGCGGTGATGTCGTCGAGCGAGATGCCGGTCTTCGCCAGATCCTCAAGGGCGGCCTGGGCGGCATCGACGTCTTCCTCCAGACTGTCGCGCACCTTGCCGTGATCACGGAAGGCGTCCAGCGTGGCCGGCGGCACGGTGTTGACGGTGTTCGGCCCGATTAGCTCCTCGACATAGAGGACGTCGCTGTAGTCCTTGTTCTTGGTGCCGGTGGAGGCCCAGAGCAGCCGCTGCGGCTTGGCCCCTTGCTTGGCCAGCCGCTCCCAGCGCGCGCCGGCGAACAGCTGCTTGTAGTCCTGATACGCCATCTTTGCATTGGCGATGGCGATCCTGCCCTTGAGCGCGGCCAGCCGCTCCTTCTCGGTCGGATCATTGGCCTGGGCGATCTTCTCGTCCAGCTGCTTGTCGACCACGCTGTCGATGCGGCTGACGAAGAACGAGGCCACGCTGGCGACATGCGACGGATCGCCGCCGGCGCCGACGTAGGCTTCGAGGCCGGCAATATAGGCTTCGGCAACCTGCCGGTAGACATCTTGCGAAAACAGCAAGGTGATGTTGACGCTGATGCCCTTGGAGATCAGGTGCTGGATGGCCGGCAGGCAGGCGTCGGTCGCCGGCACCTTGATCATCAGATTCCTGCGGTCGACCGCCGTCCAGAGCTGCTCGGCCTCGGCGATCGTGCCCTTGCTGTCCATCGCCAGATAGGGCGAGACTTCGAGGCTGACGAAGCCGTCATTGCCATCGAAGCGGTCGTAGACCGGCCGCAGCACGTCGGCGGCATTCTGGATGTCCTCGACGGCAACGGCCTCGAACAGCTGCGTCGGCGATCGATCGCCGTTCTTCAGCGCCGTGGCGATCGGTGTGTCATATTCGTCGGAGCTGCCGATCGCCTTCTCGAAAATCGCGGGATTCGAGGTGACGCCCTTGACGCCATCCTCATCGATCAGCCGCTTGAGGTCGCCTTTGGCGACGAAGCCGCGTGCGAGGAAATCGAGCCAGACCGCCTGGCCGTGTTCTTCGAGAGCTTTGACCGGATTCATGATGCCTATCTATGTGCGTCGGCTTGCTTTTTTAGGTTCCCGCCTGGCCGCTGCCAGGTCGATAGGGACCTCACATGAACAACTATGCGCCAGCCCTCAGGAGAACGCCATTCATAATGGATTGATCCCTCTGGAATCCCAAGAGCTTCGAGCCGGGGTGACGTGCCGGCGGGGCGCGTCCGGAGGGAGATCGGCAGGCGACGCGAAGCCCGCCGCTGATCGTTCCGGCCAAAGCGCGCGGCAGAGCCGCCAGAGCGCGGTCGGCGTTCGGCCTGCGTCAACCTCAGCAGCGCTCGTGCGCCGGAGAGGCTCCCGGGAGGCAAGCAAATGCCGTCGATCGAAAGCTTCTCCGGCTTGCAATGCTGGAAAGGTGCCACATGTGTTCTGGGGAATGGTGCCCTACGCAACGGATCATGGCGAACGTCTCGCGGTTGTCGCCTCGGCAGCGCCTCACGAGTGTCGGCGTATAACCCATGATGCTTTCCGGCTGCAGACGCTCGGCGGCGAACAGCCGTGTGATCATGGCAATGATCGGCATCGAGTGATCCGTCCGGCTTCGGCCGCGCGTTATTTCACGACGTTCGGATCTGGCGGCGAACATGCGTGCGCGCGGCCCTATGAGATGCGCGCGGTCATCGCTCGCTCGAGGACGTTGTATGAGCGGCGGCAGATGCGGTCGCAGGCCCATGTTTGGTCGGCCGCCGTGGCCGGCGCGCATCAGGTCGCGCAGCGAGTGAGACGTTCCCTGCCTGGAGCGCTCGCGAGAAGAGCTGCGTTCACTCGCGGTTCACTTCGGGAAGAGAGACTGATTTTGGAGCTGTCACGCCACCAGTTCACGTGGCTTCACAACACCTTGTGCGGCGCAGGGAGACTACGGTGCCGGGGTATTGCGGATGTTGCGAAGCAGAGACAATGAGGTACAAATGGGGAGAGTCGGCCGGCTTTTGCCGAACTATTGAGCGAAGTGCATGTTGATAGGGCATATGCTGCATGCACTTTGCGTTGCGGAAAAGGACGAAGACGGTGCCCAATGGGGGCTAGCGCGCTTCACTCTGAGTCGGTTCGGGATCAGCAGGAACGTACTTGGATCTCGGCCCGTTGCAGCAGTGCGGCGGAACCTACGTGGAGAGGGATCATGTACAACGATTCGTTGTTCAACGCGTTCGCAAGGTCGTTCGAGGCACGCAGCCAGACCGACATGTCGATGCAGGAATATCTAGAATCGTGTCGAACCGACCCGATGCGATACGCGAACGCCGCTGAACGACTACTAGCTGCGATCGGCGAGCCTCAGATGATAGACACGGCCAAGGACCCACGCCTTGGCCGTATTTTTTTGAACCGGACGGTTCGCCTGTATCCTGCATTCGCCGGCTTCTACGGCATGGAGGACACGATCGAGCGCATCGTCGGCTTCTTCCGTCACGCCGCGCAGGGTCTCGAAGAGCGCAAGCAGATCCTCTATCTGCTCGGACCGGTCGGCGGCGGCAAGTCGTCGCTGGCCGAACGGCTGAAGCAGTTGATGGAAACCCATCCGATCTACGTGCTCAAGGCCGGAGATGAGCTGAGCCCGGTGTTCGAGTCGCCGCTCGGCCTGTTCGATCCCGACACGCTGGGCCCGATGCTCGAGGAGAAATACGGCATTCCGCGCCGCCGTTTGTCCGGCCTGATGAGCCCGTGGTGCTACAAGCGGCTCGAAGCCTTCGGCGGCGACATCTCACAGTTCCGCGTCGCCAAGATCCAGCCGTCGCGGCTGCGCCAGATCGGCATCGCCAAGACCGAGCCCGGCGACGAGAACAACCAGGACATCTCCTCGCTGGTCGGCAAGGTCGATATCCGCAAGCTCGAGACCTACGCGCAAAACGATCCCGACGCCTACAGCTATTCGGGCGGTCTCAACCGCGCCAACCAGGGCATTCTCGAGTTCGTCGAGATGTTCAAGGCGCCGATCAAGATGCTGCATCCGCTGCTGACGGCGACGCAGGAAGGCAACTATATCGGCACCGAGAACATCGGCGCCATTCCCTACAACGGCGTGATCCTCGCCCACTCCAACGAGTCGGAGTGGCAGAGCTTCAAGACCAACAAGAACAACGAGGCCTTCATCGACCGCATCTGCGTCATCAAGGTGCCGTACTGCCTGCGCGTCACCGAGGAGCGCAAGATCTACGAGAAGCTGATCCAGGGCTCCGAGCTCTCCACCGCGCCCTGCGCGCCGGCGACCTTGGACACGCTCGCCCGCTTCTCGGTGATGTCGCGCCTGCGCAAGCACGAGAACTCGACGCTGTATGCCAAGATGCGGGTCTATGACGGCGAGAGCCTCAAGGAGTCCGATCCGAAGGCGCGCAGCGTGCAGGAATATCGCGATGCTGCCGGCGTCGACGAGGGCATGGACGGCATCTCCACCCGCTTTGCCTTCAAGGTGCTGGCTGCGACCTACAATCACGATACGGCGGAAGTATCGGCCGACGCCGTGCATCTGATGTACGTGCTGGAGCAGTCGATCAAGCGCGAGCAACTGCCCGAGGAGCTCGAGAAACGATACCTCGAATTCATCAAGGCGGATCTCGCGCCGCGCTACGCCGAGTTCATCGGCCACGAGATCCAGAAGGCCTATCTCGAATCCTACTCCGATTACGGCCAGAACCTGTTCGATCGCTACGTCGACTACGCCGACGCCTGGATCGAGGATCAAGACTTCAAGGATCCCGATACGGGACAGCTGCTCAATCGCGAGCTGTTGAACCAGGAGCTGACCAAGATCGAGAAGCCGGCCGGGATCGCCAACCCGAAGGACTTCCGCAACGAGGTTGTCAAGTTCTCGCTGCGCTCCCGAGCCCAGAATGGAGGCAAAAATCCGTCCTGGACCTCCTACGAAAAGATCCGCGAAGTCATCGAAAAGAGGATATTCTCGCAGGTCGAGGATCTGCTTCCGGTCATCTCGTTCGGTACCAAGAAGGACGGCGAGACCGAGAAGAAGCACGACGACTTCGTCGCGCGCATGGTCGAACGCGGCTACACCGAGCGGCAGGTCCGTCGGCTGGTCGAGTGGTACATGCGCGTGAAGCAGGCGGGTTGATCGTGGTCCGGCGCCGATGTTCACTGCAGGTGCGGCAGGCCATCGGTCTGACGTCGGCGCCAGGGTTACGAACGAGATGAACGTTCGACGCTGAGCTTCGCTGGGAGGCGTCGGACAGGCAGAGGGTGCCGTTGCAGTGTCGGGTCCGATACTGCACCGCGGCATCGCGGCGGGGGAGAGCAGGAGTCGAAGCCGCTGCAGCAGGAGGCGTATGGAACGTGGTCATGCACATCATTGATCGGCGCCTGAATCCGGGCGGCAAAAGTCTCGAAAATCGCCAGCGATTTTTGCGCCGCGCCAAGGCCCTGGTTCAGGGAGCGGTCAAGAAGACCTCGCAGGACCGCGACATCAAGGACGTGCTGGAGGGCGGCGAAGTCTCGATCCCGCTCGACGGCATGGACGAGCCGCGCTTCCGCCGCGAGGGCGGCACCCGCGACATGGTGCTGCCCGGCAACAAGAAGTTCGTCGAAGGCGACATCCTGCCGCGCTCCGGCGACGGCAGCGGCCGCAAGTCGGCACCGGGGCAGGGCGACAGCGAGGACGCGTTCCGCTTCGTGCTGAGCAAGGAGGAGTTCGTCAATCTCTTCCTCGACGATCTCGAGCTGCCTGATCTCGCCAAGCGCAAATTCGCCGAGGCCGAGAGCGAGGGGCTGGTGCGTGCCGGCTACTCGACGTCGGGCTCACCGGCCAACATCTCGATCAGCCGCACCGTCACCCGCGCCTTGGCCCGCCGCGTCGCGCTGCGCCGTCCGCGGCCGGAAGCGATTGCCGAGCTCGAGGCCCAGCTGGAGCAGGAGACCGACGACGACAAGCGTGCCGCGCTGCTGGCCGAGCTCGAAGCCCTGAAGGCCAAGGCCAAGCGCATCCCCTTCATCGATCCGATCGACATCCGCTACCGCCGCTTCGAGGCCGTGCCCAAGCCGATCGCGCAGGCCGTGATGTTCTGCCTGATGGACGTGTCCGGCTCGATGTCGGAGCACATGAAGGACCTCGCCAAGCGGTTCTACATGCTGCTCTACGTGTTCCTGACCCGGCGCTACCGTCATGTCGAGATCGTCTTCATCCGTCATACCGATCGCGCCGAGGAGGTCGACGAGCAGACCTTCTTCTATGGGCCGGCATCCGGCGGCACCTTGGTGTCGAGCGCCCTGCAATGCATGCACGACATCGTCCGCTCGCGCTTCCGCCCCTCGGACTGGAACATCTACGCGGCGCAGGCCTCCGACGGCGACAACGCCACTTCGGACTCCGAGAACGTCGCCCGTCTCTTGACCGACAACATCCTGCCGGTGTCGCAGTTCTTCGCCTATCTCGAGGTCGGCGAATCCGGCACCTATTCGTTCGAGATGCCGGACTCCGCGCTGTGGTCGCTGTATGAGCGGCTGCGCGCCGATGGCGAGCCGCTGTCGATGCGCAAGGTGCGTGACCGCAGCGAGATCTTCCCGGTGTTCCACGACCTGTTTCAGCGTCGCGGCACCACGCAGGAGAGGGCGGCGTCATGAGCGGGTTGCTGTTCGAGGGCGCGGATTGGAATTTCCTCACCCTGCAGCGCATCCACGATGCCTGCGAAGCCGTCGCCGAGAAGGAGCTTGGGCTCGACACCTATCCCAACCAGATCGAGGTGATCACGGCCGAGCAGATGCTCGACGCCTATTCCTCGGTCGGCATGCCCCTGTTCTACAAGCACTGGTCGTTCGGAAAGCACTTCGCCTACCACGAGGCCTCGTACCGCAAGGGCCTGATGGGCCTCGCCTATGAGATCGTGATCAACTCCTCGCCCTGCATCTCCTATCTGATGGAGGAGAACACGGCGACGATGCAGACGCTGGTGATCGCGCACGCCGCGTTCGGCCACAACCATTTCTTCAAGAACAACTATCTGTTCAAGCAGTGGACCGACGCCGACGGCATCCTCGACTATCTCGATTTCGCCCGCGGCTACATCGCGCAATGCGAGGAGCGCTACGGCCGGCTCGCCGTCGAGCATACGCTGGACGCAGCGCATGCGCTGATGTCGCACGGCGTCGACCGCTATCCCGGCAAGAAGAAGCTCGACTTCCGCGAGGAGGAGAAGCGCGCCGGCAAGCGCAGGCTCTACGAGGAAGGCCAGTTCAACGATCTCTGGCGTACGGTGCCGACCGGCCCGGTCAAGACCAATGCGATGCTGAACGTCGAGCGGCGCCGCGCGCTGCTCGGCCTCCCGCAGGAGAACCTGCTTTATTTCCTGGAGAAGACCGCGCCGCGGCTGGCGATGTGGCAGCGCGAATTGCTGCGCATCGTCCGCCACATCGCGCAATACTTCTATCCGCAGGGCCAGACCAAGGTCATGAACGAGGGCACCGCGACCTATGTGCATTATCGCATCATGAACCGGCTGCACCAGGATGGCCGCCTCACCGACGGCAACTTCCTGGAGTTCCTGCAGTCGCACACCAACGTCGTCTTCCAGCCGGAGTTCGACGATCCGCGCTTCTCCGGATTCAACCCTTACGCGCTCGGCTTTGCGATCATGCAGGACATCGAGCGCATCGTGAAGGACCCGACCGACGAGGACCGCGAGTGGTTTCCGGACATCGCCGGCACCGGCGACGAGATGGCGGTGCTGCGCGACGTCTGGGCCAATTATCGCGACGAGAGCTTCATCAGCCAGTTCCTCAGCCCCAACCTGATCCGACAGCTCAGACTTTTCCATCTGCATGACGATCCGGCCGAGCGCGCCGGCATCCTCGTCGACGCCATTCATGACGAGCGCGGCTATCGCCGCGTCCGCCGCGAGCTGTCCAAGCAGTACGACGTCGGTTGCATCGATCCGAACATCGAGGTGGTCGATGTCGATCTCGCCGGCGACCGCCGCCTGATGCTGCGGCATACCGTGGTGAAGGGGGCCCAGCTCAGCGAGACCGACACCAAGCGCGTGCTGCAGCATCTCGCCGATCTCTGGAGCTACGACGTGTCGCTGGTGGAAGTCGATGCCGCCACCGACAAGGTGCTGAAGGAGTACGTGCTCAATCCCCGGATACAACCGGCGGCCGCCTAGCGCGGCCGCCAAGCCTTAGATGTCCGCAAACACCTCGAGCAGATTGCCGTCGGGATCCCTGAAGAACAGCGTGCGGTGGCCGAAGGGCTGGTCCGTCGGCGGCTCCATGAGGGCAATGCCCTTGCCGGTCAGCTCGGCCGCGCAGCGGTCGATATCGTCGCGGGTCACCTTGAAGGCGAGCTGAAGCGATGCGCTCCCTGGCGGCGTCGGCTGGTCCGAGGCCAGCCGTTGCGGCCGGGCGAGCGCCAGCGTGTTGCTACCGGCCTGGTACTCGATCCAGCCTTGTGACAGCTCGCGCAGCAGGGGAAAGCCAAGCACCTCCTCATAGAAGCGGCGCATCGCGGACCAGTCGCGCACCAGGATGACGGTGTAGTCGATGGCCCGGATGGCCCGGAACGGGGATGTCTGCTGTCCGGCGTGGGTCATGATCAGTCTCTCGCTCTGCAGGCGGGACCTGCAGCTTACGTGTTGCGGCGAGTGGCGTGAACGGGATCGGGGCGCTATGGTATGCGGGTTGGCCGGACGCGCCGGCCCGTGCAGCCGGATCGGCTGTTAATGGCGCAGATCGAAGCTCGGGCGTGAGTGGCGTGGTCGGACCAGGGAAGACGGCGGCGGCGGAGCGGCGGGACCGGTTCATTCCGTTGCGCAAGTCGGACATTCTTGATGGCCTGATCTCGAACGGCCATGTCGATGACGCTCAGGCCAGCGAGCTGCGGCAGCTGGCGCGTATGCTCGGCGCGATTCTGCACCATCAATATTTCGACGAGCTCGATCGGTTCCGCGACGCCTATTTCGACTTCGATCCCGAGGTGCCGGTCGGCCGCCGTCGATCGCCGGAGGATCTCGACGCGGCCTATCGCAGCCTCGCCGACGAAGTCGTGCGGGTACTCGGCGAGGCCAATTTCATCGAGATCGGCCATGACGAGATCGAGCGCGCCTTTGCCGAGCATGCGCTGGTGCGGGTCAAGCTGAAGGCGCCGATCTCCGACTATCGTGCTGTACGGATGTTCCGGCGTGGCCAGCATCAGGAGACGATCGAGGTCCCCATGCTGTATGGGCTGCGACGGCGCAAGCATGAGATCGAGGTCTATGACGACATCGTGCTGATGGTCGCGACCAAGCCCGACGAGCCGGTCAAGAAGAAGAGCAAGGCCGCCGCCTGGCGCGGCCGCAACAAGATCCGCGGCGGCGCGGTGCTGTTCAAATATTTCCGCCACATCGCGCGCTTCGACCTCGAGGCGCTGCTGCCGAACGTCCGCGTCGTCATGGGCCTGCGCGAGCAACTGACGCTGGGCGTGCCGGCGCTGGTCGGCGGCGTACCGATCCTGCTCAAGCTGGCCTCGACGCTCACCGTGCTGTTCATCGTCGCCGGCTTTTATCTCGGCCTCAGCGGCACCGTGCACGACAACGATACGGAGCAGGCGCTGGCGGCGCTGTCGGGCCTGTTTGCGCTCGGCGCCTTCATCCTGCGGCAGTGGGGCAACTTCCACCGCCAGTCGCTGATCCACCAGAAGCAGGTCACCGACAACATCTACTTCCGCAACGTCAACAACAATTCCGGCATCTTCAACTATCTGATCGGCGAGGCCGAGGACCAGGACTGGAAGGAGGCAGTGCTGGCCTATGGCGGCCTGCTGCTGGCGTCGGTGCCGCTCTCGCGTGCTGCATTGGGCAGCCATGTCGAGGAGTTGCTGCAGCAGATGTTCGGGCTGGGTCGGGCGTTCAATATCGATGAGGCGCTGCTGCGGCTGCGCGAGTTTGGGCTTGTGAGTGGTGGCGACGACGCGCTCTCGGCGCTGCCGCTGCCAGAGGCGATCGCGCAGCTCGATCGCGTTTGGGCGAGCGCGCTGCGGGCGTAATCGTCATCAACGATGACGGGCCTCATGGTTCAAGACGCGCCTGCGGCGCTCCTCACGATGAGGAGCGAGGGCGCGGCTCACCAGGATATGCCGAGCTGTCGCAACGAACGATCTGCCAGTTAGTTACTCCGTCATGCCCGGGCTTGTCCCGGGCATCTACGTGGTTCTCAGCGTGCCGAACGACGTGGATGGCCGGGACAAGCCCGGCCATGACGTGGAGATAGAGAAGCGCAAAACTCCGATTGTGAAATGCGATAGCCCCGCCAGAAGCGGGCGCAATGCACTCCGCCCTCGTCCTGAGGAGCCCGCCGGAGGCAGGCGTCTCGAAGGACGGCTACAGAGCACACGCTCTCCACGCAGCGGTCTGCTAGCGCAGACTCGCATTGATCTTGTCGAGCGCCGACTGCCCCGGGCACAGATCCGCCGCCTCCAACCGGTTGAGCGGGCGCTCCACCGTGTTGAGGTGGCTGTGCAGATCGTCGGCCTCAGGGTCGACATAGAGTAACCCGGTCACGATCTGGCCTTGCGCGGCATGCTTCTGGAGGAAGGTCATGGCGCCGAGCCGGTCGTGCGGGTCGTAGTCGGCGTCGATCTTGCGCAGCGCCAGCCTGGAGCCGTCGTGCTGCTCGACGATCTGCACCGTGCCCGGATCCTGGTCGATCTCGATCGGATCGCGTCCGGTCAGCACGTCGAGCCGGTTCACGGCATCGTTGTGCTCGCGGACATAGTCGAAGCTCTTGGTTGAGCCGGCGTGATTGTTGAACGCGATGCATGGGCTGATGACGTCGATGAACGCCGCGCCCTTGTGCTGGATGGCGCCCTCGATGATCGGCACCAGCTGCTTCTTGTCGCCGGAGAAGGACCGCGCCACATAGGTGGCCCCGAGCTGCAGCGCGATGCCAACCAAGTCGATCGGATTGTCGGTGTTGGTGACGCCCTTCTTCGACTTCGACCCGCGGTCGGCGGTCGCCGAGAATTGGCCCTTGGTCAGGCCGTAGACACCATTGTTCTCGACGATATAGGTCATGTTCACGCCGCGCCGGATCGCGTGGGCGAACTGGCCGAAGCCGATCGAGGCGGAATCGCCGTCGCCGGAGACGCCGAGATAGATCAGCTCGCGGTTGGCGAGGTTGGCGCCGGTCAGCACCGAGGGCATGCGACCGTGCACGGTGTTGAAGCCGTGCGAATTGCCGAGGAAATAGTCCGGCGTCTTCGACGAGCAGCCGATGCCGGAGATTTTTGCCACGCGATGCGGCTCGATCGACAGCTCGAAGCAGGCCTCGATGATCGAGGCCGTGATCGAATCGTGGCCGCAGCCGGCGCAGAGGGTCGAAATCTTGCCCTCGTAGTCGCGATGGCTGTAGCCGAGCGCGTTCTTCTTGATGCCCGGATGCTGGAACTTCGGCTTTGCGATGTAGGTCATGAGAGCCTCGCATCACCCGGCATCGTCATGGCCGGGCTTGTCCCGGCCATCCACGTCGGGGCCGGGAGGAAAGACGTGGATGCCCGGGCCTTCGCCGCTCCGAAGCGGTTATGGCCGCGCAGGCGGGGCGAGTCCGGACATGACGGCGGAGAGAGCGGAGAGCACGTCATGACACGGCCTTGCGCAGCGGGGTGACCTTGATGTGGTCCTGGTGGTCGCCGATCGCATCGGCAATGAAGCGCGCCGTGATCGGCGTGCCGTCATAATGCAGGATCGGCACCAGGCGGACCGGGTCGATGCCGTTCTCCGTGACGATGAGCTGGCGCAACTGCGCGTCGCGGTTCTGCTCGACCACATAGACGAAATCGTGCTCGGCGATGAAACTCGCCACGCTCGAATGGAACGGGAAGGCGCGGATGCGCAGGCGGTCGAGCTGGCAGCCGCGCGCCTCCAGCAGTCCGATTGCCTCGTCCATCGCCGGCGCGGTCGAGCCGAAATAGATCACGCCATATCTGGTCGGCTTGCTCGCATTGGCCTGCAACGGCCGCGGCACCATGTCTTGCGCGGTCTGGAACTTGCGCAGCAGGCGCTGCACGTTGTCGGCATAGACGGCGCCTTCCTCGGAATAGCGCGCGTAGCGGTCACGCGACGTGCCACGGGTGAAGTAGGAGCCCTTCGTCGGATGCGTGCCGGGGTAGGTGCGGAACGGAATGCCGTCGCCGTCGACGTCGAGATAGCGGCCGAAGTCGCGGCCTTCGTCGAGCATCTCCGCCGTCATCACCTTGCCGCGGTCATACTGCTTGGCATCGTCCCACTTCAGCGGTCGGCACAGCCGCTGGTTCATGCCGATGTCGAGGTCGAGCATCAGGAAAATCGTGGTCTGCAGCCGCTCGGCAAGATCGAACGCCGCAGCGGCAAACTCGAACGCCTCGGCCGGATCTTCGGGGAACAGCATCACGTGCTTGGTATCACCGTGCGAGGCATAGCCGCAGGCGATCAGGTCGCATTGCTGCGTCCGCGTCGGCATGCCGGTCGAGGGGCCGGCGCGCTGCACGTTCATGATCACGGCCGGGATCTCGGCAAAGTAGGACAGGCCGATGAACTCGGTCATCAGCGAAACGCCGGGGCCCGATGTCGTGGTAAAGGCGCGGGCGCCGTTCCAGGACGCGCCGACCACCATGCCGATCGAGGCGAGCTCGTCCTCGGCCTGCACGATCGCGTATTTGGCCTGCCCGGTTTCCGGATCGTGCCGCAGTTTCTTGCAGTGGTTGCTGAACGCTTCGGCCAGCGAAGACGACGGCGTGATCGGGTACCAGGCGCAGACCGTGGCGCCGCCATACACGGCGCCCAGCGCGGCGGCGTTGTTGCCCTCGATGAAAATGCGGTCGCCGACCTTGTCGGCCTTCTTGATGCGCAGGCCGATCGGGCATTTCAAATTCTGCAGCGCCCAGTCGCGGCCGAGATGCAGCGCGTGGACGTTGGAGGAGAGCAGCTTCTCCTTGCCCTTGTACTGCTCGCCGATCAGTTGCTCGATCAGCTTCGGATCCATGTCGAGCAGCGCTGAGAGCGCGCCGAGATAGATGATGTTCTTGAACAGCTGGCGCTGGCGCGGATCCGAATAGGTCGAGTTGGTGATCGCGGTCAGCGGGACGCCGATGACGGTGATGTCGTCGCGGAACTTGGTTGCCGGCATCGGCTTGGTGGAATCGTAGAACAGATAGCCGCCCGGCGCGATACCGGCGACGTCCTTGTCCCAGGTCTGCGGGTTCATCGCCACCATCAAATCAGTGCCGCCGCCGCGGGCGCCGAGATGGCCCGCTTCGGTGACGCGCACCTCGTACCAGGTCGGCAGGCCCTGGATGTTCGACGGGAAGATGTTGCGTGGGCTCACCGGCACGCCATGACGGAGCACGGCGCGCGCGAACAGCTCGTTGGCGCTGGCCGAGCCGGAGCCGTTGACGTTGGCGAAGCGGACGACGAAGTCGTTTACGCTGCTGAGCGGCGCTTGCTGGGACATGCGTTACCTGCGTGGGTCGTCTCGATGAAATATTTCTGCATGTCCCACGCACCGGTGGGGCAGCGTTCGGCGCACAGGCCGCAATGGAGGCAGACGTCCTCGTCCTTCACCATCACGCGCCCGGTCTTCAGATCCGAGGACACGTAGAGGCTCTGGTCGGGATGCAGCGAGGGCGCCTTCAGCCGCGCGCGCAGATCCGCCTCCTCGCCATTGTCGGTGAAGGTGATGCAATCCATCGGACAGATGTCGGCGCAGGCGTCGCATTCGATGCACAGCGTGTCGGAGAACACCGTCTGCACGTCGCAATTCAGGCAGCGATGCGCCTCGCCGAGCGCGAGCTTGACGTCGTAGCCGAGCTCGACCTCGGTGCGGATGTCCTTCAGCGCCACGACCTTGTCACGATGCGGCACCTTGAAGCGCTTGTCGGATGAGATGTCGTTGTCGTAGCTCCACTCATGGATGCCCATCTTCTGCGAGGAGATGTGCACCTCGGGCAGCGGGCGCTCGGTGATGTCCTCGCCCGAGAGTAGGCGATGGATCGACAGCGCGGCCTCGTGGCCCTGTGCGACCGCCCAGATGATGTTCTTCGGCCCGAACGCGGCGTCGCCACCGAAGAACACCCTTGGATTGGTCGAGACGAAGGTGGTCGGATCGACCTTGGGCATGTGCCGCTTGTCGAATTCGATGCCGCAATCGGCTTCGATCCAGGGGAATGCGTTCTCCTGGCCGACGGCGACCAGCACGTCGTCGCAGGGATAGGTCTCGTCGGGCTCGCCGGACGGCACCAGCGAGCGTCCGCCGTTGGCGTCATATTCCGCCTTCACCTTCTGGAAGGTCATGCCGGTCAGCTTGCCGGCGGCATGATGGAACGCGATCGGAACGAGATAATTGAGGATCGGAATGTCCTCGTGCAGCGCGTCCTCCTTCTCCCACGGAGACGCCTTCATCTCCTCGAAGCCGGAGCGCACGATGACCTTGACGTCCTCGCCGCCGAGCCGCCGCGCCGTGCGGCAGCAGTCCATCGCGGTGTTGCCGCCGCCGAGCACGATCACGCGCTTGCCGATCTTGTCGGTGTGGCCGAACGAGACGCCGGATAGCCAGTCGATGCCGAGATGGATGTTGGCCGCCGCTTCCTCCCGGCCTGGAATGTTCAGCTCCCGGCCGCGCGGCGCGCCGGACCCGATGAAGACGGCGTCATAGTTCTCGGCCAGCAGCTTCTTGAGGCTGTCGATACGATGGCCGGCCTTGTAGTCGACGCCGAGGCTGAGCACGTAGCCCGTCTCCTCGTCGATGACGCTGTCGGGCAGGCGGAATTTGGGGATCTGCGAGCGCATCATGCCGCCGGGTTTGGGATCGGCATCGAAGATCGTGCAGTGATAGCCGAGCGGCGCGAGATCGCGGGCAACGGTCAGCGAGGCCGGGCCGCCGCCGACCAGCGCGATGCGCCGGCCGTTGCGGGGGACGGGGCGCGGCATGCGCTGATGGACGTCGTCCTTGAAATCGGCCGCAACGCGCTTGAGGCGGCAGATCGCGACCGGGCTTTCCTCGACGCGCCCGCGTCGGCAGGCGGGCTCGCAAGGGCGATCGCAGGTGCGTCCGAGAATGCCCGGGAATACATTCGATTTCCAATTGATCATGTAGGCGTCGCTGTAGCGACCCTCGGCGATCAGGCGGATGTATTCGGGGACCGGAGTGTGTGCGGGACAAGCCCATTGGCAATCGACTACTTTGTGAAAGTAGTCGGGGGCCGAGATATCAGTCGCTCTCATTCATACCCTGTCCGCGCGGCGAACCATGAGCGCGCGGCCTTCCTGACGTGAGGACGACTGCTTGTTCAGGATCGGCTGGGGATCGATTGGGAGTCCGGAGCAGGTCCTGTTCGTCGCCCTTCTGTTTTTTGAATGGCTCAATTGAATAGTCTAATCAGACTAGAGCCATTCCAAGGCGCACACAAAGGCAAATTTGCAAAGCTGCCCTTCGTGCACAGTGTGCGGCGCCGCATTGCGGGCGTGATGATGCCATCGAATGTTGCGTTGCGGCATTGTGGCGAGCGGCTGCATCTGCCGGTTGCACGCTCGCGTCATTGACGCAGAACAATGCGCGCTCAGCCAGAGGCGATGTCCGCGCGGCTCAGGTCCCACATCAGCCTGTAGATGCCGGCCGAGATCTGCGTCGCCAGCGGACCGTCGATGGCCGCGAAGCGCGTGGTCATCAAGGTCGCGATGGCATGACTGTCGGTGCCGTCGATGAGGATGAACCAGTCGGCATCGCGTGAGCTCGCGGGAACCCCGGCTGCCGGACCGGAGAGATCAGCATCGCCCTCGAGCAGGTGCATCGAGATGACGCCCTTGACCTCGCTCGGATCGAGCTCGATCTGCAGCGCGTCGCGCAGCGCCCCGTCCTGTCCCGGCTTCGGCCGCAGGCGGATGATGCCGAGCACCGCGCCGCGACCGGCGCCGATCGAGATCGTGATGCGCGCGACGCTGCGGATCATGTTCTTGAACCGCGCCATCACTGCCTTCGACCATTCCGTCGGCGACTCCAGCCGGGCGCGATAGGGCGCGCTGTCGAGCACGTCGATCGTCTCGGTCGAATACAGGCAGAGATATTTCGGGCTGCCCTGCTCGGCGACATAGCGCCGCGCCTCGATGAAGCCGGGGATGGCCACGCGCTCTTCGAGATGCTCGCTGTCATACCAGTGGTTGAAGTCGGCTTCGTCAGCGGCATCGATATTCATCGATGTCAACAGCATGCCTTTCCCGGCGATGGGCATTGCAGATGTCCTTGTTTGGCGGCCAATTCCTCATGGTGAGGAGCGCCCCTCGGGCGCGTCTCGCGGACAATGCTTACGCATTGCCTGGTGAACCATGAGGTCGGGATGGATCGGCCTCATCCTTCGAGACGCCATGCTGCGCATGGCTCCTCAGGAATGAGGGGAGACGATCACATGTTTAAGGCGCGGTCGTGCGCTTAGCCATGTCGGAGATGGCTTTCATGACCGCATCGCGGATGCCGGGGTCATAAAGATTGTGACCTGCGGCTTCGACGACACGGATTTCGGCGTCGCGCCACACCTCCGCCAGCTGTGCCGAGGTCGCTGGCGGACAAAGCAGGTCGTAGCGGCCCTGCACGATGATTCCGGGAATCCCGCTGAGACTGTTCGCATTGCGCAGCAACTGGTCCGGCGCCATGAAGCTGTCGTGCGAGAAATAGTGCGCCTCCATGAACGGCGTCGCCGGCAAGGCGGTGCCGGAGCGGATGGCGAGGCGGTCGAGCCGGGCGCGCGCGGGCTTCACCTCGGACAGCGCGCGCTCGGTATCGTGCCAGGCGCGGGCGGCAGGGCCATGGATCGCCGGATCGGGATCGAGGATGCGCCGGAAGTAGGCGTCGCACGGATCGGCGTGCTCGTTCTCCGGCAGCAGCTCCAGAAAGTCGCGGTGCAGGGCCGGGTGAAAGCGCGCCAGCGTCTCGCCGAAGGCGGTCGCCACCTCCGCGCGGGTGCCGAAAAAGGTCGCGCGCAACACCAGCCCCGTGACGCGCGTCGGGTGCGCCTGCGCATAAGCCAGCGCCAAGGTGGCGCCCCAGGAGCCGCCGGCGACGATCCAGCGCTCGAAACCGAATCTTTCGCGGATCGCCTCCATGTCGGCGATCAGGTCGGGCAGGGTGTTGTTGTCGCGGCTGCGTGCAGGACGCGAGCGGCCGGCGCCGCGCTGGTCGAACAGCACGGCGTGGAAGCGCTCGGGATCGAACAGCCGGCGGTGATCCGGCTGGCATCCGGAGCCCGGCCCGCCGTGCAGATAAACCGCGGGAATGCCGCCAGCGCGGCCGCTGCTCTCGACATAGATCTGGTGACCGCCGGAGACATCCAGCCATTCCGACGTCAGCGGGATGAACGGATCGCTGCGGTGCGCGGAGGCGCGGCCGGCTTCGGCGTCAGGCATCATCGCTCTCGGGCGTGCCGCCGGCGAAGTTGCGATACAGGAAGCGGTCCTGGCCCGAGGCCGCGTCACGCTCGGCCTGCTTGAAGATGCTCTCGTGCAGCGGCGACAGCGTGCAGGCCGGATCGGTATTCCCCGCATCGCCGGTCAGGGCGAACGCTTGGCAGCGGCAGCCGCCGAAATCAATCTCGCGGAACTCGCAGGATTTGCACGGCTCCTTCATCCAGCCGGTGCCGCGGTAGCGGTTGAAGGCCTCGGAGTTCTGCCAGATCCAGGCGATCGAATGGTTCGAGCGGACAGACATGAAGTCGAGCCCGGTGATGCTCTCGGCGGCGTGGCAGGGCAGGATCTTGCCCGACGGCGAGATGTTGAAGAACTGCCGGCCCCAGCCGCCCATGCACTTCTTCGGCCGCAGCGCGTAATAGTCCGGCACCACATAGTCGATGGTCAGCGTGCCCTTCAGCCGCTCGCGGGCGTCCTCGACGATGCGGTCGGTCTCTTCGAGCTGGGCGTAGGTCGGCATCAGGCTGGCGCGATTCTTCAGCGCCCAGCCGTAATATTGCACGTTGGCGACCTCGAGCCGGTCGGCGTCGAGATCGACCGCCATCCGGATGATATCAGGCAGCTGATGCAGGTTCTGCCGGTGCATCACGGCGTTGACCGTCAGCGGCAGCTCGAGCTCGCGGGTCCAGCGCGCGACCTCGAGCTTCTTGACGTGGCCGCCCTTGTAGCCGCCGACGCGGTCGGCGATGCCGGCCTCGCTGCCCTGGAAGCTGATCTGGACATGGGACAGCCCGGCATCGGCCAGCTCCTTCAGCCGCTCCCGCGTCAGCAGCACGGCCGAGGTGATCAGGTTGGTGTAGAGTCCGACGTCGTTGGCATGCTGCACCAGCTCGACCAGATCCTTGCGCGCGGTCGGCTCGCCGCCGGAGAAGTGGATCTGCAGCACGCCGATCTCGGCGAGCTCCGACAGCACCTTCTTCCACTCCGCCGTCGTCAGCTCCTGCCCGGCGCGATCGAGCTCCAGCGGGTTGGAGCAATAGGGGCATTGCAGCGGACAGCGATGCGTCAGCTCGGCCAGCACGGCGAGCGGGATGCCGTAGGTCTCGGCCGTGGAGCTGCGCCGCTCCAGCACGGCAAGGCCGTCATTCGCGTCGATCTGCGGCGTCGTCTCGGTGAGCTCGGTCATGATGTCGTCTCCCGAACCTCGGTGAGAAATCCCTTGTCGGCGAGATCCTGCAGCATGGCGACGACGTCGGTCGCGATGACGTCGCGGGGCGCGGCATATTTCGCCGCGAGATCATCGATGATGCCGGCGACGGCGCGCGCGCCATCGCACAGCTTGAGCACCTCGACCGCGATCTCGTCCGGCGCCAGCACGCGCTCAGGGGCGAGGATCACCCAGACCTGGCGCGTCTCGTCGAACTTCAGCTTGGTGTGTCGCGGCAGCACCACGCGGCTGGTCTCGGTGACTTGGATGCGACGCGGAGCCATGGCGGGTCTCTAAGTCGTGTAGTCGTGAAGAAGCACGGTGGCCGCGCAGAGCACGATGCCACTCCCCTCCCCCTTGCGGGGAGGGGTCGGGGGTGGGGGTCCCAGCAAAGACTTCCCGTGTGGCCCCCCCACCCCAACCCTCCCCCGCAAGGGGGGAGGGAGTGCACCGTTCGCGGTACGAGAGCGGTGGTTCAAACGGGACACGGCTACCCCTCCTTCGGCACGAAGGCGCCGGGCGGGATGTTGCCTTCGACATAGGCGTAATACAGTGCGTCGAGCTGCACCCACAGCACGTTGGTCTTGAAGATCAGCGCGTTGCACACGGCGGCGCGCTGCTCCGGCGTGGTGGCGTGCTCCTTGACGTAATGCAGCGCGAAGTTGGCGTCGCGCGGCGCCTGGGTGAGACGCCGCTTGAAGTAGCTCATCGTGTCGTTGTTGACGAAATTGTAGTGCTCGAGCATGCCCGAGATACGCTCTTCATGGATGCTCGGCGCGAACAGCTCGGTCAGCGACGAGGCGATCGCCTCCAGCGGCGTGCGGTCGCGGCAGAAATGCACATAGGCTTCGACCGCGAAACGGGTAGCGGGCAGGATGCCCTCGGTGGATTCGACATAGTCCGTGTCGAGCCCGAGGCCTTCGGTCAGCTTGATCCAGCGCTCGATGCCGCCTTCGCTGCCGATATCGCCGTCATGATCCTCGATGCGGTGCCGCCATTCCAGCCGCGTGGCGCGATCGCGGAAGCGCGTCATCACCATCGCGTCTTTGATTGGGATCGTCGACTGGTAATAGTAGCGGTTCAGCGCCCAGGCCTGCACCTGGCCCTTGTTGAGCTTGCCGCCGTGCAGCAGCTTATGAAACGGGTGCAGGTTGTGATAGCGCGTCGCCCCGATATGGCGCAGCGCCGCTTCCAGCTCGCTGGCACTGTTCAAGGTCACGCCCTTGCCGACCGACAGCGCCGTCATTCCACTCAGTTTCGCCTCACTCACAGCTCGATCTCCATCCCTTCAGCGGGGATTTCCCATCCCTCGCGTTCCAACGTTTGCCGCTCGTGTGAGGCGTGCAGCCACGCCGGATTGGAGTTGTTGATGTGCAGGAAGACCTTCCTGCCGATCCCGATATCCGCCAGCGACTTGATCGCGCCGCTTTCTCCAGACATCGCGATATGTCCCATGCTCTGCCCGGTCTTGTTGCCGAGTCCGGCCTGGATCATCTCGTCGTCGCGCCACACCGTGCCGTCGAACAGCACCAGGGGCGCGCCCTTCAATCTCGTTCTCAGATCATCGTCGACGCCGGCACAGGCGGCGATGACGTAGCAATATTGGCCGCCTTCGAGATCGGCAATCTTCAGGCCCAGCGTGTCGCCGATCGAGGAGCTACCGCCGGGATGCTGATTGTCGCGCAGATACCACGCGCTCGTTCCCGAGACGGCGAAGGCCGTGACCTCCAGGCCCGAGGGCCTGCCGTCCTGCAAAAGCGGCCGGAACGGCACATCGATCACGATCGGCACGCGCTTGACGGTCTCGTCCTTCAGCACATCGAAGATGTTGTTCGATCTGAGGATCGCAAGCACCTTGGGATGCGCATGGATCGAAAATGGCGAGCTCTCGCGCATCGACAGCAGCCCCGTGACCGCGTCGATCTCGCCATTGGTCAGGATCACGCCGGCGATCGGACTGTGGCGCAAGGCGCCGGGCTTCGGATGCAGTTGCGGCGTTCGGGTGACCTGCTGACGCAGATCGGGCGAGGCGTTGATCAGGAACCAGTTGGCGCCATCGGCGCTGACCGCGACCGAGGCCTGGCTGTTGCTGATCTCGGGATGATCCGTGCGCGCGGCACGACACACGGGGCAGCCGCAATTCCACTGCGGCACTCCACCGCCTGCGGCGGCGCCCAGGACGACGAGGCGAAGCATGAGCCGTCTCCTGGAATTCAGCTGTGGTGGCGCACGCGATTACCAGCGGCAGGATGACCGGCAGGCAAGCTGACCAACGGCCAGGATCGCCCGCAGGGAAGGTGACGAGGGTGGGACATCCGACCCGCGTACGGGCTGGCACATACGCGGTCGCTGATCCCCACCCTCAAGCGTCGACGTCCTGATCGCCGAGACCTGGACGTCACACCCGCGAATTATTTGCGGGCCGCGCAGGCGTACATGTTGATTTCCATGCCGACCGGCACTTCAACGATCTTCGGTGCTTTCCAGGCCATTGTCCTCTCCTTCAAGACGGGACGGTTATCGTCCTCAGCATTAAACTACCGTGCTACGAAAAGTTCGCCAGTGGAATCTTTTTGTTTGAGCCTCTCAGGCCTGTTTATTGCAGTGCGAAGTTGCAGATGCGAGTTGCTGCCGTTTTCGTCGGATTGAGCCGCGAAAACAACGAATTCGTGATCGATGGCTTCGCAACGCCGTACAATTCGGTCCCTAGCTTGAGGGGCTGAGCTGGCCGGATGAAGCAGTCGTGAGATGTTCGAGACTTCAAAACCCAAGCGCGCGACCCCATTGGAAGCTGATGATGCCTAGATATTTCTTCAACACACGGATCGGCGAGGAACTGGTCTCCGATACCGACGGCGAGGTGCTGCGCAGTCCCGACCGCGCCTGGGAAGTCGCGCGCGACATGATCAAGGAACTGCTGCGTACCGAAGGCGGCAACGCGGCGCTGATGACGGCCGTCATCGAGGTCACCGACGAGGACGGCGAGATCGTGCTGGAGTTCCCGTTCTCCGAAGCGATCTTCAACATGCCGGCGCAATCGATGACGCGCCATTGAGCGCAGAGCGGCCGCATCGCCGCTCCTCGAACGCTCGCATGTTTGCAGCCGAGGTCAGACCGAATGGCGCGGGCGCACGATGTCGCCGCGCGTGCTGGCGATGCCCATCTCGAAGCTGTCGGCGATGCGGCGGGCGCGGACGATGAAGAGCTCCGCGAGTTCCGGCGCGAGCAGGTCCTTCGCCGTCGCCTCGAACAGTTGCAGCCAGCGGTCGAAATGCGGCCCCCGCAACGACAGCAACAGATGCGGCCGCATCGGCGCGCCGGTGTAGCGGCCCGTCTTCAGGAACATCGACGACCAGAAATCGCTGATCCTGCCGATATGTTCGTCCCAATCCTCCACCGCACGGTTGAAGATCGGGCCGATCAGCTCGTCCTCCCGTGCGCGCCCGTAGAAGGTCTCGACCAGCAGGCGGATCGATGCGTCGTCGAGTTCCGGATGTTGAACGGCGAGGGGATGGCGGTCGGGCTGGGCGGCAGGCATGGTCATGCGCTGTATATAGGGGATGATAGCGCCGGTGGAAACGCCGGGCCGCCACTCACGATCTCGCGGCGGCCCTGGCGTTCGGTCACGGCAGGCTGACGAACTCCACCCAGTTCGGCTTCTTGCCGACGGCGTAGGACTTCAGCTTCTCCAGCGCGCCGCCGGCGGCGTCGATCCGATACACCGACATGCCGTTCGACAGCTCGCCGACGGCGGCGAGATAGCGCCCGGTGGGATCGATGGCGAAGCCGCGCGGCTGGGTCTCGGTCGGCACGCTGCCGATCAAGGTCAGGCGCCCGCTGGCCGCATCGACCTTGAAGCCGGCAATCGTGTTCGAGCCGCGTTCCGAGGCGTAGAGGAACTTGCCGTCAGGCGTCACGTGAAGATCGGCCGCCCAGGGTTTGCCGGTGAAGCCGGCGGGCAGGGCGGTGGTGCGCTGCTGCTCGCTCCAGCTGCCTTTCTCGGCATCATAGGCATAGACGGCGAGATCGGCGTTGAGCTCGTGCAGGAGATAGATGAACTTGCCGTTCGGGTGGAAGATGAAGTGCCGCGGCCCGGATTTCTCCGGCGTCTTCACCGTCAGCGCGTCCTTGGCCGTCAGCGCGCCGGTGGCGGCGTCGAAGGCGAAGCCGAGCACCTGGTCGGAGCCGAGATTGGTCGCGAACACGAAGCGATTGTCGGGCGAGGGCAGGAAGGCATGGGCGTTCAGCCCGGTCGGGAGCACCTGGCTCGGCGCGGCGACCACGCCGTTGGCCTGGACCGGATTCGCCGCGACCTTGTTGCCGCCATAGGACGCGCTGAACAGCACCTTGCCGGTGCGGTCGAAGGCGATGTTGGCCATGCTGTCGGCGAGCGGGCCGTTGCCGAGATGCGTGAGCTGGCCGGTCTTGGCATCGATCGCGAAGCTTTCCGCCTGGAACGGCTGCGACCGCACACCGGCGATCAGCACCCGCTTGTCCGGGCTGACCGCGAGCGGGGTCGACGAGCCCGGCTTGTCGACGCCGACGAAGGAAGCCGTCTGCACCGGGGTCATCTCGCCGGTCGCAGCATCGAATTTCAAGACGCTGATGTCGTTGCTGTCGGCATTGCCGACATAGGCGTAGGTCTCGGCGTGGCCTGCGCGCGGCGCCAGCGTTGCTGCAGCGGCGAGAACGAATGTAGCGGCCATGATGGTGCCCGGTCTGATCATGTGGTTTCCCCCTTCGTGATGTTGTTGCTTGAGGTCTTAAAGTCGTTTGTGAAGCTTGACCAAGCTTGTTTCCGGATCGATCGATGCAGGATCGGTATTGATCGTCCCCTCGGTCCCGATCGGCGAGCGGGGGACAAGACCCATGCGCGTTGCTGCATGGGCTATCCCGGAGTGCCGCGCCTGGACGGCTTTCTCCCATCCAGCCCGCGCGCTAGAACAGCCATCCGTCACCACGGAGCTCCCCATGACCGATCTCTGGCGCCTGCCGGCTGCCGACCTCGCCGCCCTCATCAAGTCGAAGCAGGTCTCCGCCCGCGATGCCGCGACCGCGGCGCTGGCACGGCTCGATGCGGTCAATCCCGCGATCAACGCCGTGATCGACCATCGCCCTGAGGACGTGCTGCAACAGGCCGACGCCATCGACGCCCGCCTGGCGCGCGGTGAGGACCCGGGGCCGCTCGCCGGCGTGCCGGTGACGATCAAGGTCAATGTCGACCAGGCCGGCTTCGCCACCACCAACGGCCTCAATCTGCAGAAGGACGCGATCGCGTCGGCACACAATCCGGTCGTCAACAATCTGGTGAAGGCGGGCGCGGTGCTGCTCGGCCGCACCAACACCCCCGCAGTGTCCTATCGCTGGTTCACCAGCAACCTCATCCACGGCCACACCAAGAATCCGCGCGACCCCGGCATCACGCCGGGCGGCTCCTCGGGCGGCGCAGGATCGGCCACTGCGGCGGGCATCGGCCACATCGGTCATGGCACCGACATCGCCGGCTCCGTCCGCTATCCCGCTTACGCCTGCGGCATCCACGGCCTGCGCCCGACGGTCGGCCGCATCCCGGCCTTCAATACACAGTTCCCCGAGCGCCCGATCGGACCGCAGATCAGCGCCGTCTCGGGTCCGCTCGCCCGCACGATCAACGACGTCAGGATCGCGCTGGCGGCGATGTCGGCGCGCGACGTCCGCGACGTCTGGTGGATGCCGGTGCCGCTTGAGGGCCCGCCGCTGCCGAAGCGCGTCACTCTCTGCGTCAACCCGGACGGGCTGAACCCGGTGCCGGAGGTCGTGGCCGCCTTGCGCGATGCCGCCAGGCGGCTGGAAGCCGCCGGCTGGACCGTCGAGGAGATCGCGGACACGCCGCCGATGCAGGAGGCCGCGCTGCTGCAGACCCGTCTCTGGCTCGGCGACGGCTACGAGGCGCAGCTCGCGGCGGCCGAGAAGGAGGGCGATCCCGGCGCGCTGGCCTGCCTGCGCGGCGTCAGTGACAAGGTTCACCCGTTCGACCTGTCGCAGACGCTCGCGCGCCGCGCCGCGCTGACCCGGCAATGGCTCCTGTTCATGGAGCAGCATCCGCTGCTGCTGATGCCGGTGTCGGGCATGCTGCCGTTCGCCGATCAGCTCGACCGCAAGGACGAGGAGTCGTTCCAGCAGGTCTGGCACGCCCAGCTCACGCAGATCGCGATTCCGTTCTTCGGCCTGCCGGGCCTGACGGTCTCGACCGGCATGGTCGGCCGCGTGCCGGTCGGCGTCCAGCTTGTCGGCCAGCGCTTTCGCGAGGACGCGTGCCTTCTCGCTGGCGAAGCGATCGAGGCTGGCGGTACCCCGCCGTCGCCGATCGATCCGGTGCTGGGCTGATGGCCGGCATCTATGATTTCACCGCCACCTCGCTGAAGGGCGAGGAGGTGCCGCTGAAGCGCTTCGAGGGCCAGGTGCTGCTGATCGTCAACACCGCCAGCGCCTGCGGCTTCACGCCGCAATATCGCGGCCTCGAGGCGCTGCACCGGGCCTATGCTGACAGGGGCTTTGCCGTGCTCGGATTTCCCTGTAACCAGTTCGGCGCCCAGGAGCCCGGCACGGCCGAGGAGATCGGCGCGTTCTGCGCCGGCAAGTACGACGTCACCTTCCCGCTGTTCGCGAAGATCGACGTCAACGGTGCGGACGCGCATCCGCTATACCGGTTCCTGAAGGGCGAGAAGACGGGCCTGCTGGGCTCAGCGATCAAGTGGAATTTCACCAAATTCCTGGTCGATCGCACCGGTCACGTGGTGTCGCGCCATGCGCCGACCACCACGCCCGAGGCGTTGAAGAAAGAGATCGAGGCACTGCTGTGAGCGACAACGAGACGACTGCGACCCCATTTCCTGACCGGCTGTCGGTCGATCCGAAGAGCCCCTATTACAATGCGGAGATCCTGTCGCGCGACGTCGGCATCCGCTTCAAGGGCGCCGAGAAGACCAATGTCGAGGAATACTGCATCAGCGAAGGCTGGATCCGCGTCGCCGCAGGGAACGCCAAGGACCGCCACGGCAACCCGCTGACCATCAAGGTCCACGGCCCGGTCGAGCCGTATTTCAAGGATTGAGGCGACTGCGCTGCGGGCCTCTGGTGGTCGTATCCGCCAACCTCTGGCCTCAGCGATGAGGCAAACCGCCAACCCAGGACTGGTCATGCCCGGGCTTGTCCCGGGCATCCACGTCGTCATTCCAGGCGCACGACATGGATGGCCGGGACAAGCCCGGCCATGACGGTGTGGAGAAGGGCGGGGTCGAAGCAGCTTTAGCACCCGCGTCGCGATGGGTAATTTAGAACGTTGGTCGTAGATATTTGAGCGTCGTTCAAAATTATATTGAACGTCGCTCACATTCCGCTACACTCACCCATATCGGCCCCGTCGGCACCGGTCCCGACGCGCGACGTCCCCAGGCGTTTGCGCGATCGGACCCCTGCGTGCCATCTCCGGCGAGGTCACAGAGGGTGAAGACGATGTCCTATTCGGAACAGGATCTGCGCGCCGCCGCCGGGGCCGGCGCGATCGGGCCCGACGAGTTGCAGCGGTTGCTGACCTACCTCGAGCAACAGGCGAAGGCGGGTCCCGCGCCGCACGCCAAATTCGATGCCGCGCATCTGCTCTGGTACGCCGGCGCGCTGATCGTCATCGGCGCCATGGGCCTGTTCTCGACCGTGGCGTTCTCGCAGATGGGCGGCCGCGCCCTGACGGCCTGCGCGCTCGCCTATGCCGTGGCGTTCGGCCTCGCCGGCAATCACCTCTGGCATCGCGATCTTCGCGTCCCCGGCGGCCTCCTGATCGCCATCGCCGTCTCGATGGCGCCGCTCGCCGTCTACGGCATCCAGGCCGAATTCGGCTGGTGGGGCAAATTCGGCAAGCCCGGCACGGTTCATGACTTCTACGTCTGGATCAAGGGCAGTTGGCTGTTCATGGAGATCGCCACGATCGCGGCGGGCGCGATCGCGCTGCGCTTCTATCGCGTGCCCTTCATCGTCGCAATCATGTCGGTCGCGCTGTGGTTCATGTCGATGGACCTCACGCCCTGGATCTTCAACGTCAGCCATTTCGACTGGGAGATGCGCCGCATCGTCTCGATCTGGTTCGGCCTCGGCATTCTCAGCGTGGCGTGGATCGTCGACTACAACAGCCACAGCCGCGACTTCGGCTTCTGGCTGCATCTGTTCGGCCTGATGGCCTTCTGGGGCGGCGTCAGCGCCACCGAAGGCGCGACCGAGCTGGGCAAGGCGATCTACTGCCTGCTGAACGTCGGCCTGCTCGCGATCGCCGTCATCATCGTCCGCCGCGCCTACGCCGTGTTCGGCGCCATCGGCATCACGATGTATCTCGGCCACCTCGCCGACGTCGTCTTCAAGGACTCGCTGCTGTTCCCGTTCGCACTGTCGCTGATCGGCATCGCGGTGGTCGCGGTGGGGCTGGCGTATCACCGCAAGCAGAAGGTGATTGCGGAGTGGCTGGCAGCCAATCTGCCGCCGGCGGTGCTGCGGCTGCGGCCAATCCGCGTGATGAGGTAAGAGTCTAATTCTGTTGGTTAAGTGCGTAGAATTCGCCACCGGCGACGGAACGTTCTGAAAGTTCTATGCAGCTTCACCGAGACTCCGCTAGAAAGGAAGGCCGACATTGTCGAGGAAGAATGTCGCCTACTCCAGGTTGGCAGAATTTGTCGACCGCGAGGGGAGGGAGACCGAGCGGCGGCATCCACTGAGCTTGCAATGATGCTATTGCGGGAAAAATTTCTCCCGCGCTTAAATTGTGCGGAGGCGGTCAATGAATACTCTTCCGCTTTACCTGCTCTATAACTTGATTTTCCATTTGGTTGCAGTCGAGCGCGACGGCGAATTCCGCGTCAGTGTTCTTCGATTGTCATCGCCAAACGATGCGGCAAGAAAGGTGTTGAATGTAGGGCCGTCCCTTAGAGATGAAGATCGACGGGTAATGGAGGTTATAATCCTTACCGGCCGACAGCTTCTCAGCTATTTGGAGCTGCCAGCGACTGAAATTGCCGTGATGTATCTAAATGAGCTTACGAACAAGACCGACGTCCACTACGAAGATTTCGTGGCGCGAGCGCGCGCCATCCATTCAGCCTTGTGGCGAGAGCTGGCTGCTGTCACCTCGTATCTACCTTCTGCTGAGAAGGTCGCCACAGCGAGCAAAATCAGGATTGAGTGCGAAGCATCTTTCGTGGCGATGCCAGCTGTAAAGACGGACATCCTGGCGGGCTTACAATGTTGGGTTCTGGATCAGAATGATGCTAGTGTTTTTCACATGATGCGCGCTATGGAAATCGGAGTGCAAGAATTTGCAAAGCGAATTGGCGTCAAGATCGTTCAAGTGAATCCAGGTAAGCACGTTCGTGAGCTGACTTGGGGGCAAATACTAAATGCGATGAGTGGGCCAATAAATGCCCTTCCGCAGGGCACTATCAAGCAAAAGAGACGCGCGGAACGGCTGAAGGCGGCTCATTCATACCTCTACGGGGTGAAGGACGCATGGAGGAATCCGAGCATGCATCCTCGGGCGAGTGGATATAATGACGCAGAGAATCTAGATATAATAAATCAAGTGCGAGCGTTCTTGCGCGAGCTGAGTCAAAAGTAATCGTTAGTTGCGACGGTGCGTGAAGCTTGCCGTCTTTGACTGATCGCCGGAGCTGCTTCGCCAAGATCGACCGCTTCAATCGCGCCGCCTATCGGGGCTGCGGAGAGGGATGATTGATGCGCGCATCGGCTCCCCTCCATTGTAATCCCCGCAGCGGATCCTTCAGGCGCGAAATATTTCCCACCGTGTGTCGGGAGCGGGCCGGTCTGCGTCGTCCTTGGATGGACAACTCCTGCACACCTGCAGCGAGCCGTCAAATTCGAACCTGGAGTTATTGCCATGAGGATCACCGTCCAAACCACCGTTGCAGCGCCGATCGATCAGGTTTGGCGTGCCTATACGACGCCGGCCGACATCGTGAAGTGGAACGCGGCCTCCGACGACTGGCATACGACCAAAGCCACGGTCGACCTGAGAGAGGGCGGCGCTTTCTCGTCGCGGATGGAGGCCAAGGACGGCAGCATGGGTTTTGACTTCGCCGGCACCTACACCAAGATCGTCGAGCACAAGCTGATCGAATACGCCTTCGGCGACCGCAAGGCCGAGGTCCACTTCGAGCCCGGTCCGAATGGCGTTGTCGTTCGCGTCGTCTTCGATGCCGAAACGACCCATTCGATCGAGCAGCAGCAGGGCGGCTGGCAGGCCATTCTCGACAGCTTCGCGCGGCATGTGGAGGCGAAACGCAAGGCGTCGTGAGGGCGAGGGGGCCGAGGTCCCGGCGGGCGCCGCGAGCGGCGCCCGAATCTTTCACCTTGACAAATTCCGAAAATCAGCAATGATGCGCCCATCCTGTCCTTTTCGCAGAGGGGCGTACGCGTCGTCACGAACGTCGGGGCAGGGATGCGGTGGCCGTGGAGGTGCTGGTAGACGGCCGGCGCCTTTCGCGGACGGAGAAGTCGTGTGGTCCTGGCCTCTCGACGCTGAGGTCTGCGCAACGCGCCAAAGGCGCGTTGTCGCAAAATGGGGGCAAGAACGCCGATCCCCAGGGAGAGCACGAAGGACACCGTTCAAACCATCGCGCAGGGAAGGCCGGAATGCACCGGTCGAACCTGTGGTTCCTGCCCCGTGCACTTTCTCTCGCACGGGGGCCATGGGTTGCGGCCAGCACCCGGTCTTCCCTGCGCCCTCTGTATTTGATGAGGGTGACGTGTTTCGCAGCACTCGGGCGTCAGGCGCCGCGAGGCCGCGGTCGCACGTCCTCCAGCTGTTTGAGATGTGAAAGCGGTTTTCCTACAGCGTCGTCCCGGCGAACGCCGGGACCCATACTCCGCGGCGGATGTGGGACGCGAGGTCTAACGACGAGTCCGCCCCAAATCACGTCCTGGGGTTATGGACCCCGGCGTTCGCCGGGATGACACTGACTTTGTGGTTCGCGTGGTTCGTCCCATGCGCCGTATAGGGGACCAATTACGACGACAGCCGCATATCCAGCAGCCGCCGGCCCTCGGCGCGCAGCAGCTTCTTGACCGCGCTGGAGGCGACGACCTCGCCGTCATTGGCATAGGCTTCGTGGTTCTTCTCGATGTCCTCGAGCCGATACAGATAGTTCACCATCACGGTCGCGGATTCGCGCTGGCCCTTGGACGAGAGGTCGCCGAGCCAGTTGATGCGCTCGAGCCTCGCGCCGTTGCCGAGGTGGAAGCGCGCGACGGGATCGATCACCTTTCCCTTCGACGTGCGCGCCCTCAGGAAGTAGTGCGCGGCGAGCGGCTCGATCACGGGGCGCAGCTCGGCGGACATCTCGGCGTCCTCGACCCAGCGCGGCTCGTTCAGGAGCTTGAGCACGTTGCGATCCTCTTCGGTCGCATCGGCCGTCGACTTCAGCCAATTCATGAAGCCCGGCACCGGCGACAAGGTCACGAAGGTGTCGAGCTTCGGCAGCTCGCGCCTCAACTCCTCCACCACTTGCTTGATCAGGAAGTTGCCGAACGAGATGCCGCCGAGCCCGCGCTGGGTGTTGGAGATCGAATAGAACACGGCGGTGCGGGCGCGGTCGGCCGGCACCGGCGGACGGTCGACCGCGAGCAGCGGCGCGATGGCGCCGGGGATCGTCTCGGTCAGCGCGATCTCGACGAAGATCAGGGGCGCGTCGGGCATCGCCGGATGGAAGAAGGCGTAGCAGCGGCGATCGACCGGATCGATGCGGCGGCGCAGATCGTCCCAGTCGTGGATCTCATGCACCGCCTCGTAGCGGATGATCTGCTCCAGAATGTTCGCCGGCGTCGACCAGTCGATCTTACGCAGCACGAGAAACCCCCTATTGAACCACGAGCTCAAGAGATGCACCACGTCACGATCGAGCGCGGCGAGTTCCGGATTGGCCTTCAACAGATCCAGGAGATCGGTGCGCATCGCCACCAGCTCGGGCGTGCCGCCCGGCGCGCGGTTGAGCCGGCGGATCAGCTCCTGCCGGCGCGGCTCGGAGGCGAAATGCAGCGCGCTCGCGCCCTCGTCCGATGGCGCCGCGCGCCAGTCGTCGATCGCCTTGGCGAGCCTGGCCTTGTCGGGCCCGAAATCATGGACCAGCGCGGTGAAGAACGCCTTGCGCCCCTCGGGGTCGAGATCGTGATAGCCGTCGAGCACGTCGCGGGCCATCGCCGTGCCCGAGGCCTCGCCGGCGCCGGACACCAGCGCCTCGCACAGCTCGGCCAGGCTCGTCGCATCGTGCTTCTCGGCAGGGGCGCCGCCGCCGCGCAGCAGCGTCCGGCCTCGCTCGGAAATTGTGGTGATCAGGTCGGTGAAAAAGGCATTGGCCATCTGATGTCGGTCGAATCCCAGAGCGTGATGAAGGCGATGTTACATGGATTTATGGCAAAGCTGGTCACATTCAAACATAACAAATCGTCAACGCCGCCGTCGCGGCGCGCATATGCGGCCGGCGTGTCATGCACCTGTCTGCTCCGCGAATTCGGTCGGAGTGCGGCCGGTGACCTGCCTGAAGGCATGCGAAAACGCCGGCACGCTGGCATAGCCGAGATCGGCGGCGAGCTGCTTGACGGAGAGGTGACGGTCGGTGGACAGCCGCTCGATCGCGGCGGCGATCCGGGCACGCTGGCACCACGCCTTGAAGCTCAGCCGCGTCTCCGCCGCGAACAGCCGCGACAGGGTGCGGGCCGAGCTGCCGACCTTGCCCGCCAGGGTCGCCAGGTCCTCCTCGCTCGCGGGAGAGGCGAGGACGAGCTGGGCGGCACGGCGCGCGCGCGGATCCTGCGGCAAGGGGATGAAGGTCGAGGAATCCTCGGCGCGGCGCAACTCGAGCAGAGCGAGCCGCACCAGCAGCGCCGTGCGCTCGGGCCCGCCGGCCGCCGCGAACAGCGCCAGGATCGCCTGATGCAGCAGCGGCGAGACCTGCACCACGAACTCGCGGTCGAGCCGCGCGCCCCGTGTCTCCCGCTTCAGCCAGTCCAGCTCGAAATACAGCGTCCGCATCTGGCTGTCGGCCAGCATGTCGATGGCGTGGCCATGGCGCGCCGGCACCCAGACCGCGCGGTCCGGCGGCACCAGCCAGCGTCCCCGCGGCGTCGTCACCTGCATCGTGCCGCGCGAGGCGTAGATCAACTGGGATTCGCGGTGCATGTGCGGATCGAGCCGCGCGCCCTTGTGATAGAGGCGCGCGATCAGATGGACGCCGGGCTCGGTCGTCACCCGGTCGGCGCCGAGCGGCTTCAATGGCGTGTCCACGACGGTCATTGGCGGCTTCTCGTTGGTCGCGTCGACTATAACCGATCCGTCAGGAATCGAGGACAGCTCCCATGAACAGCGCCCGCCGCATCATCGGCTTCGTCAACGCGGCCCATTTCATCGACCATTATGCGATGCTGATCTTCGCAGCCGCGGTCATCATCATGGGCCCGGCGCTCGGCATGGCCTATGCGGACCTGCTGCCCTATGCGACGCCGGGCTTCGTCGCCTTCGGCGCCGGGTCGCTGTTGACCGGCTGGCTCGGCGACCGCTGGAGCCGGCGGCACATGATGCTGATCTTCTATCTCGGCATCGGTCTGTCGATGATCTCGGTCGGCCTGGTGCAGACGCCGTGGCAGCTCGGCGCGGCGCTGCTCGCGATCGGGCTGTTCGCCTCGATCTATCACCCGGTGGGAACCGCGATGCTGGTGTCCTACGCCGACCGGCTCGGCCGCGACATGGGGCTGAACGGGGTGTTCGGAAATCTCGGCGTCGCCTCGTCGGCGCTGGTCACCGGCGTGGTCGGGCAATATCTCGGCTGGCGCTTCGCCTTCATCGTGCCCGGGGTGATCACGGTGGCGATCGGCGTGGTGTTCGCGCTGTCGGTCGTGCATGAGGACCGCCGCGGATCGAAGCAGGCCGCGGCGCAGGCCCGTGTCGCGCGCGACCAGATGTGGCGCGTGGTGCTCGCGCTGCTGCTGGTGGTGATCGCGATCTCCACGACGTTCAACGCGATCACCGTGGCGCTGCCAAAGCTGTTCGCGGAGCGGCTGGCCGGGTTGACGCAGAGCCCGGCGCTGCTCGGCGTGATCGCGGCCGGCGTCTACGTGTTCGGCGCGATGACGCAGTACACGATCGGCCGCCTGCTGGATCGCCACGCGCTGAAGACGATCGCGCTGCCGCTCTCGCTTGTGCTGGCGCCGCTGCTCTACCTCGCCGCCGATGCGCGCGACTGGGCGCTGATCGTGGCCTCGATCGGCATCGTGATGGGCGCGTTCGGACAGGTCACGGTCAACGACGCGATGGTCGGCAAGTACACGGCGGAGGAATGGCGCTCGCGCGCCTATGCGGTGCGCTATTTCATCGGCTTCACCGCGGCAGGCGCCTCGGTCGGCCTGGTCGCCTGGCTGTATGAGCGCGGCGGCTTCGTCACCATGCTGCAGGCGTTCGCCGCGCTGGCACTGGTCGCGATCTTCGCCGCGCTAATCCTGCCGCCGGAGCTGCCGGCGGCGCAGCCGGCGCTGCAGGAGGCGCCGGCGGAGTGAGAATGCGATCCACCCAAATTTTCCCAATTGCCAGGCACGCGCTGCCGGCGCAGCCTGGGCCGATATGCGCGTGCTGATACTGATGAGATCTGATTGGCCACCATGCAGGCGACCGCGGTGGCGACGAGAGATTGAAGCACGACACCATTGAGGATCGATCGATGATCAATCGCTTCAGGAGAATGCTGGTGCTCGGGATGGTCGCGGCGGCCGGCCTTGCTGCAACGGAGGCGCTGGCGCAGAGCGATGCGCAGCGCAACGCGATCAAGTCGGCATGCCGGTCGGACTACATGGCGAAATGCGCGAACGTACCGCCCGGCGGCGCGGCGGCGTTCCAATGCCTGCAGAAGAACATCGCGAGCCTGTCCTCATCTTGTCAGACGGCGGTCAAGGCGCTCGAGCCTGCCGCGGAGACCAAGCCTGCGGCAGAAGCCAAACCCGCGGCAGAGGCCAAGCCTGTCGTGCAAGCCAAGCCGGATTCGGCGCCACCGGTCGAGAGCAGGCCGGCCGCCGCCGAGGCGAGCAAGCCTCCCGTCGAGCCTCCGAAGGTCGCGGCGCAGCCGGCCGCGTCCGTCCCGGCCGTGCCTGCCCAGTCCGCCACGGCTGCGGCCAAGCCGGCTGCGTCGGCGCCTGCGGTCAAGCCGAGCGAGGCGCAGGTTGCCGCGATCCGAAGTGCCTGCGGCTCCGATTACCGCAAGGTCTGCAGCAGCGTGCCGCCGGGCGGCGCGGCGGCGCTGCAGTGCTTGGAGCAGAACAAGGCCAAGGTGTCCGCTCCCTGCGCTCAGGCCATGGCGGCTTCGAGCGGTGGTGCCGCGACGACCGGGGCATCGACGGCGACTGCGGCTGTTGCCTCGCCCGCGGCGACAACCACCGCTGGACCAGCGGCGCCGGCGCTGGTGTTGCGGCCGCTGCGGCCGCTCGAGGAGTTGCGCATCGTGAGGGCGGCGTGCGGCGCGGACGCGCGGGCGTTGTGCAGCGGCATCGAGCCGGGCGGCGGCCGGATTGCGCAGTGCCTCGCGGCCAATGCCGGCGCGCTGACACCTGGCTGCAAGGGCATGCTCGCGCAGTTTGCGGCCAATCGCTGATGCAGGGTGGCTGCCGCCGTTCACAGTTACCACCGCCGTGCCCGCGAGGACGCACACGAAAGCGAATCCACCCAAATTGTCCCAATTGTCGGGCGGGGAAGTCCCAGGCAAGGTCGCGACGGGGTGGATATTTGACCAATCAGATCATGATCAGGAGTTTGAAGATGAGCGCCATTGTTTCACGTGCCATTATTTCCACGCTGTGCGGATTGTTCATCCTGGCGGCGATGCCGTTCGTGTCGATGTCGGATGCCAATGCCGTGGTCTGTGCTCGCGGCGTCGTGCGGGCCGGCTGCGCCAGTGCGGCGGGCGCCGTGGTGGTTCGCAAGCCGCCGGTGGCGGCCGCGGCGTGCCGCACGGTGATCGTCAATGGCGTCGCGGTTCGCCGCTGCGTTTAAGCGACGCTTAATCGGTTTTCGGTATCGAGTTATTTGAAACCGTAATTGCGACGCGCAAGTTTTGCGCGTCGCATGCTGCTTTGCGTGAGCGAGGTAAGCTGTATTTAACGGTGCTCCCGGCAAGGTGCGGCTCGTATCCAACTTGCAATCCAATGGGAGAGGGCCATGGCGATTTGGCGCTGGCTGCGTGACGCAGCCCTGGTAGCTGCGGTAGTCACGTTTGCCGGCCACGCCGCGGGCGCAGCCGGCTTGAAGGAAGAAATCGCGCCGACGGGCAAGCTTCGCGTCGCCATTGCCGTTGGCCCCGCCGGCGGTGCGTTCTGGTGCGTCAAATCGGACAACGGCTATTCAGGCGTTCCGGTTGAGCTCGGCAAGGCCATGGCCGCGCAGGTTGGCGTGCCCGTCGAGTTCGTCGAGCATCCGAATTCCAATGCGATCACCGATGACGCTGCGCAGGGCGTCTGGGATGTGGCGTTCATGCCGAAGGACGCGGAGCGCGAAACCAAGGTCTCCTTCGGTCCGGTCTACGATTCGGTCGAGACCACCTTCATCATCCGCGCCGGTCTCGACGTTGCCAACATCGCGGCGCTGGACCAGGCAGGCACCGAGGTTGCGGCCATCAACGACACGACCGTGCTGCGCGGTGCCAAGGCCTTCCTGAAGAAGGCGACCGTCACCGGCTTCAAGTCCTACGAGGAAGTCTACGCGCTGCTCAGCGCGGGCGAGATCGACGCGCTCGCGCTGGCGCGCGATCAACTGAATCTCATCGCCAAGCAGATTTCCGGCACCAAGGTGCTCGCCGAGACCTTCAAGAAGACGGACACCGCGGTCGCGGTGCCGCTGAAGCATCCGCAGTCGCTGGCCTTCGTCACCAAGTTCATGACGGACTCCAAGGCGAACGGCCTGCTCAAGAAAGCCTACGGCGCCAACAATCTGAGCGAATCGACTTTGCTCACCCAGTAGGCGCACCGACGCTACCTGCCGAACTCTCCCACGCCACAGGCGGGGAGAGCCATCGTCTCAGCCGGCGCGCTCTATCGTCAGTTCGGGGCCCGCCTCACGATCGGATCGAGGCCGCTTTCCGCGATGACATGACGCGCATCCGGTGATTGCAGGAACTTGATGAGCGCCTTGCCGGCCTCCGGCTCCTTGGCGGCCGTAGCGATGCCGGCGGAGAACACGGTGATCTTCTGCAGTCCGGCCGGCAGCGGCCCGACGATGTCGATGCCCTTCACCGGCTTGAGCTCGCTGATCTGCTGAAAGCCGATCTCCGCTTCGCCCTGGACGACGATCTCGCCGACGGGAGTGGCCGGAATCATCCGCGCCTTGCCTTTCATCTCGTCCTTGATGCCAAGCTTGTCGAACATCTCGGTCGAGACGTAGACGCCGCTGGCGCTGTCCGAATAGGCGATGGTCTTGGCGGCGATCAGCATGCGTCTCACGGCTTCCGCGTTCGAAATATCGGGATGCGGCGTCCCCGACTTGACCGCGACGCCGATCGGCGAGTTGGCGAGGTCCGCGCGGCTGTCCGGCATCACCTTGCCCTTGGTGGTGAGATCGCTGAGCGCGTAGCCCACCATGATGAGGACATCGGCAGGTTCGCCACGCTCGAGGCGAACGGGAATCGCATTCGTTGTCGTTCCCATCGACGGGCCGTAGGCAATCGTGACCTTGTGACCCGAGCGCCGCTCGAACTCCGGCACCAGGGATTTGAACGCAGCGGTCATGCCGCCGGAGATCATGACGTGGACATCTGCGGCCTGGGCCGCGGTGGTCAGGAGGAACGCGGCCGAAGCGGCGAGACCGATGGTGCGGAGATGGGGCGAGAGTATCATGGCAGGCTCCGAGGCGAACGGCTGGAGGCCGGGGGCGCTTTGGATAGCCCGGCCTTGCCAGGAAGGCCAGCGCCGGCGTCGGCGCATACGGCCGTCCCTGCAATGCGTCTCGCTTGCGGCGTCACTGTGTTAGTAGTGTGGCGAGGCTGCTCGCCGCCACCTCAGCCGGCCTGATAGGCCGGCGCGGATGCGAGAAAGTCGTTATACGCGTCCGCATCGGGCGGCGTGAACATCTCGGCCAACGGGTTGCGCCGTCGGCGCTGGGCGCCAATGTCCGCAAGCAGTTCGTCGAAATGCTTGAAGTGATAGGGCGCGACGCAAAGTCCGCCATAGACGCCCGCGGCAGGGCGCTCGATCCGCTTGAAATGCAGCATCATCTCGATGTTGTCGCGCATCTCGCGCTCGCTCGGCTGATGCGCCAGCTGCTTGTCGGCATACCGCACCAGCCAGTTGGCGGCCATGTCCGCACAGAGCACGGTGCAGAAGCTCGAATTGAAGCCGACGAAGCCCATGTCGGGAAGATCGGGATTGGCGATCAGCCGATAGAGCCGGTACTGTCCGTCCGGATCGACCAGCCTGGCGCGGTCGGCAGCCGACAGGAACGGGACCCCGAGCTTGTAGCCGATGGCGAGGATCGCGACGTCGGCCGGAATTCGTTCACCGCCGCTGGTCACGATGGTGTTCGGCTCGTAGTGGCCGAAGGTGCCGTAGACAGCCTTGATCCGGCCGTCTGCGACCATCGGGAAGAAGTCGGGCGTCGCGATCGGGACGGAGCAGTTCACGCCGTCCTCGATCCTGCCCTTCGGCACCATGTTGCATTTGGCGAGCATCAACTGCGTCTTGAGCAGGCTCTCCAGGCCGCGCCAATTGGCCCAGACGAGCGGCTTGGCCAGCAGATGGGCAAGGCGCGAGAGCGGGCCGATGCCCCAGCTTGGGAACATCTGCTCCTGGGCGCGGATATAGAGGATGCGCTTGAAGTTGATCAGACCGCCGATGAAGTAGGGAATGCGCCACACCGCTTCACGAAGCACGATCCTGACCGAGCGCGCGCCGGAGCGCACGGCGTTGACCGCGATATCGGTTGCCGATTTCGAGCCGCCGAGGACTACCACGTCGCGTCCCCTCGTGAGCGCGGCATCGTTGTATTTCGAGGAATGCAGGATCAAGCCGCCGGCGGCCGCGAACTGATCTTCGCCGGCAAGCGACAACGTCTGCGGCTCGTTGAACTGACCGGTGCAGACGGCGACGAAATCGAAATCCTCCCGGCTCGTTCGGTCTCCGATCTTGAGGTCGAGGCTCCATCCAGGCTTGCCGTCACTGCGGCGCTGCATCGCAAGGACGGTCGTGTTCAACCGCATCAGGCGGATGAGGTCGTGGGACTTCGCGTAGTCGGCAAGATAGGCATAGACCTGCGGTCCCTTCGGCCATTCGGGATAGTGATCCGGCATCGCCTTGTCGGTGTAGCGATAGAGCTCCTTGGGGCTCTGCGTCTGCACGTCGGGATAGGATCGCGCGGGCTCCCAGACGCCGCCGAGATCGGCGCTCCGCTCGACGATGGTGACGTTGTGCCCGCGGGCGGTGAATGCTTTCGCTGCAGCCAGGCCGGAGACGCCGGCGCCGATCACACAGACATTCTTTCGATTGATCATGGGACCTCCTTGTTGTCGGGCGCGCGGCCGCGCACCCGCCGCGCCGCAAGAGCCCGCAAGAGTTTGATGGTGACGAAGGTCGCCCGGCGCGACCGAGATGTGCGATGCCGACGGACAAGCCAGCTTCGAAATCAGGGCGAGAAGGATCTCGCCGATCGCATGTCGTTCAGGCGCAGCCGTTGCTCATGCTGCACGCACCGGGCCGATAGCGATGATCGCGCGCCGTCCGTACCGCAACAATTGAGGAGCGCTCGCCGGGCCCGGCGCTGCCGCCTAGTCGTTGGCCTCGGGCGGCAGGAAGTCGACCTCGTGCTCCGCCGAGATCCGCACCACTTCGGCCGGGTCGGCGAGATTGTCCAGCATGTTGAACAGCGCCTCCAGCTTCTGCATCGGCGACACCCAGAACAGCGCGCGCGCCGGCTTGTCGGATTTGTTGAAATAGCCATGCGGAATGCCGCGCGGCATGCGCACGAGGTCGCCGGCATTCGCCTTGACCCAGACGCCGTCGAGCTTGAGGTCGAGGACGCCTTCCTGCACCAGGATGAACTCGTCCTGGGTGGGATGAACGTGAACCGGCACGAACTGCCCGGGCTCGCTGTTGGTCTCGAAGGCGAACGTGGAGTCGGTGACGGCCTTGGGATAATAGAGCTGACCCAGGATATTCCAGGTCTTGCCGGCATAGCCGGTACCTGCGCGCGTGATGCCTTTTTCGAGTGTGATCATGGCGGATCTCCTTGCTGCACGCATGGGAGGATCAAGCCGGGGCGACGCCAAGTCTATCCAGAAAACGAATCTCTCGACGTCAGTTGCTAATTATTATAGGTTTCAAACGATCTCGACGGACGATGTAGGCCATGACTGCAGGTGCAGCCGCTGATCGTAGTTGGAAGTCACCGGCTGAGCCGCGGCTTACAGCCTATGGCCGTGTTGCAACGCACGATGTCGATGAGGCCGCTGAACAAATAGGCCGCATCTTCTGTCCGCATGGGCTGCAACCGGAGGCCGATACTGCGCGCGATTTCCTGGCTCTGCATAATTGTGCGGCATTCGATGGCTTTTCCATCAACTACGTCGCCTATGGCGGTGCGGTAACCATCGATCCCGGCTGTCTCGACCGCTTCTTCCTGCTGCAGCTTCCGCTGGCGGGGACCGCGCGGGTTTTCGCCGGGGCCGGCGAGGTCGCCACGGCGCCAGACCATGCAGCATCGCTGCTGTCGCCGACATTGCCCACGCGGATGGTCTGGGACGCTTGCGCTCAGTTGATCCTGTTGCTCGACCGCCGTCTCGTGGAACAGCGCGCCGCCGCGCTGTCCGGGCGCGCGGTGCAACCGATCGAATTCGATCCCGCGATCGCGCTGTCGGGATGTCATGGCTCGCGGCTCCGGGCTCACATGCTTGCGCTCGCCGACCTCGCCGAGCGTCTCGGCGGTGGGCGCGGCCTGCCATCGGTTGCGGCAGCCAATTGGCGCGAGACGCTGCTGGACATTCTGTTCGAGCAGCCGGGCAATGGCCTGGCGGAGGCGATCAGGCTGCATTCCGGCCGGGTCGAGACGCTGCCGCAGGCCGTCCGCCGGGCGCGTGATCTCCTGGCAGCGCACGCAGCCGAACCGCTCGATCTGGCACAACTCGCGGCGTCGTCAGGAGTGGGGATCCGGGCGCTGCAGGGCGGCTTTCGCCGCCATTTCGGGATGTCGATCTCCGACATGCTGCTCGACATCCGGCTGGCGCGGCTCAATGCGCAATTGATGGCGGCTCCGCCGGAGGCGCGGATCATCGACATCGCCTTCGACCTCGGCTTCACCCATCTCGGGCGGATGGCGGGTGCCTATCGCGACAAGTTCGGGGAGGCGCCGTCGGCGACACTGCAACGCGGCCGCTTCACGAATTGACGTGCACGAAATCCCGCAGCAGCGGATAGATCTCGGTATTCCACTTCTTGCCACTGAACACGCCGTAATGGCCGACGCCGGCCTGCATGTGATGGACGCGGCGATAGGCACGTACATTGGTGCAGATGTCCTGCGCCGAGAGCGTCTGTCCGATCGAGCAGATGTCGTCGCGCTCGCCTTCCACCGTCATCAGGCCGATGCGCCGCACGGCTTTCGGATCGACGGGACGGCCGCGATGCATCAGCTTGCCCTGCGGCAGCAGATGCTCCTGGAACACGTCGCGCACGGTCTCGATGTAGAACTCGGCGGGAAGGTCCATGACCGCGAAATACTCGTCGTAGAACGTCTTGATGGTCTCCGCCTTCTCGACCTCACCCTTGGCGAGATGATTGGCGAGATCCATGTGCTGTTTCACATGGCGCTCGAGATTCATCGACACGAAGGCCGTGAGCTGCACGAAGCCCGGATAGACCTTGCGGAAGGCGCCCCTGCACTGGAAGGGCACGTAGTGGATCAGGTTGTCCTCGAACCAGTCGATCGGCTTGCTCTTGGCGAACTCGTTGACCTTGGTCGGCTGGATCCGCGTGTCGATCGGTCCGGCCATCAAGGTCAAGGTGGCGGGGCGCGACGGATGGTTGTCCTCGCACATCACGGCGGTGGCCGCGAGCGCGGAGACCGACGGTTGGCAGATCGCCACCATGTGCGACCGCGGACCGAGCTGGCTGAGAAAACTGATGAGATGATCGGTGTAGTCTTCCAGCCCGAAGCGGCCATGATCGCGCGGGATGTCGCGCGGATTGTGCCAGTCTGTGATATAGACGTCGTGGTCTTGCAGCAGCGTCTTCACGGTGCCCCGCAGCAGCGTGGCAAAATGGCCGGACATCGGTGCGACCAGCAGCACCTTGGGCTGATCCGGCGCAGCGTCCTTCTTGAAGTGCAGGAGCGAGCCGAACGGCGTCTTGAACGTGACCTCTTCGGTGACGGCGAGCTCGCGGTTGCCGACCGTCACGCTGTCGATGCCATACGCCGGGCGAGCGTAGGTCAAGGCCGCGCGGGAGATCAGCTCGAGCGCGGCGGACAGACGCCGCATGGCGCGGCTGGATAGCCCTGATGGGATCAGGTTGAGATAGCGCATGGCGGCTGCTGCGCTCTGGCGCCACGGCTCGGTCAGGTCCATGTGGTTCTGATAGGCTTGGTACAGCAGCGCCATCGCGTCCGATCCATTACATGCATTGCTGTATGCAATATCGGAGCCAGAGTGGCCGAGGCTTGCCTGAAAAACTGGCATGTCGCTTGCTCGCTGAAATCTCGACGTATCCGGCTCCGCGCATGATGCCGCTCGCACGAGCGGCACGATGGGCGAACGACAAGCGGCAAAGCGGCAAGAGGGTAGGGGCGACATGGCCAAAGCGACGTTGACCATCAGCAGCAAGAATTACTCGTCGTGGTCGCTGCGCGGCTGGCTGCTCGCAAAATTTTCCGGGCTCGATTTCGACGAGGTCGTGGTCGGTCCGGACGACGCATCGGCGCGCGCCGAGATCCTGCTGCTGTCGTCCTCGATCCTGGTGCCGTGCCTGCGCCACGATGGTGCGACGATCTGGGATACGCTGGCGATCGGCGAGTATCTCAACGAGACCTTTCCGGAGGCGGGCCTACTGCCTGCCGACCGCATTCAGCGCGCGCATTGCCGCTCGATTTCGGGCGAGATCCATTCCGGCTTCACGACCCTGCGGGCGTCGCTGCCGGTCAATCTCAAGGGTCGCTTTCCGGGCTTCAAGGTCTGGACGCGGGCGCAGGCCGACATCGACCGCATCTGGGCGATCTGGCGCGACTGCCTGGACAGATCCGGCGGCCCATTTCTGTTCGGTCAGCGCGGCATGGCGGATGCGATGTATGCGCCGGTGGTGACGCGGTTCGTGACTTATGACGTGAAGCTCGAGCCGCAGCTCAGGGCCTATGCCGACCTGATCATGGCGCTGCCGGAGATGCAGCAATGGATCGAGGCCGCCAAGGCCGAGCCAGAGGAGATCGAGGAGCTGGAGGTCGAGTACTAGGGTCCTGCCGTCAGCGGCCCGTGCCCGCGGCACTTTGCAGCCGCCGGCTCCGGCGAGAACGGCTCATGCCACGGGCAGGTGCTGCTCAATTTGAAGCCGGATCTGCGTCTTCGCGGCGCGTGGCGTGAGCTGTCAGCACGTCACCATTGCCGTGTGGCGTCGGTCAAAACCCGGTTGTTGGCAATCGGTTCGGCCCGCGAAGGCGCGCCTGGCCTGCCGATCTTTGCGTTGCAAACGGGGCGTGGCGTGGTTTTCGCATGGCACAATCCGCTTTCGGACGTGGTGGCCTCTGTGGCCGATCGATGGGCCGCAACGGTCGCCGATGTCGGGATCAACCGGTGGAGGCCGTCATGAACCAGCATGCAGTGGTGACCAAGTTCTCGCACGTGAAGCCCGACGACACCGCCTACACGGGCGGCGGGTTGCGCGACTTCTTCCTGTATCGCGATCTGGGCATCGCCGACGCCACCGGCGGGCAGGTGATCTGCCACCTCGTCAAGGCCAATCCGGATTGTCCGCCGGTGGATGGCACCGGCTGGCATCGCCATGATTGCGATTTCCAGATCGTCATCATGATGAAGGGCTGGGCCCGCTTCATGTACGAGGACAAGCCGACCCTGGTGAAGGCCGGCGACGTTGTGCACCAGCGTCCCGGCATCGTGCACTACCTCTACGATTATTCCCCTGACATGGAATATATGGAGATCGTCAGCCCGGCCGACTTCAAGACGGTCGAGATGCCGCCGGCGACCGACAACGTGCCCCCGGTCACGCCGTGGACCTGAACGCCTGAGCTCCTTCTCCGTTAATCTTTAGCATCCGGTTGCGGCATGCGGCCGGAGGCTTCTCCTCACGATGTGGTGCGTCGTCTCCATTGTGTCCGACATCTAGCGTGAACAGATCGCGCACCAGATGCGGCATCCGATTCGGACGCGATTCGTTCCAGCAGCGTTCCAAGGATTAAGACTGCAAGGCAGCGCCGTCGCATTTTGAAACACGGCACGCGCGCTGCCTGTCTCGCGCCTTGGTGCTCTACATTGCCCCTTGCGACCGATCCGGCGCCGGTCCATCACCCGCGAGGGGAGCATCGATCATGACCTTGACCACATTGGCTTGGCTCGCGCTCGCGGCCTATGGCGCGCATATTCTCGAGGAATACACGTTCGATTGGCGCAATTGGGCGCGTGCGGTGATGAAGCTGCCGGTCGAGTGGAGCGACTTCTACGTGACGAACGCGCTGGTGGTCGTGCTCGGCGCGGTGCAGGCAGAGCTTGCCGAGACATGGCCGCCGGCCGCGCTCGCCTACGCAGCGCTGATGATCATCAACGCCATCTTCTTCCACATTCTGCCGTTCCTGCGCAGTGGAGGCAGATTCTCGCCGGGGCTGGCGACGGCGCTGATTCTGTTCTTTCCGATCGCAATTGCGATGTGGCGGCGGGCGTGGGGTGACGGTGTGCTCGACGTTGGAACGGCTGTCCTTGCGGTCGTCACCGGCGCGCTGCTGATGGCCTATCCGGTCGTGATGCTCAATCTGCGTTCGAAACCGTATTTTCGGCAAGACCGGCCCTGAGCAGAACTCAGGGCCCGGTGTAATCAATAAGACGAAGCGCGATCGGCAACGAAGCTCGGCTGCGGACGGCGTCCGTTGCGCTCATCAAATCGAGCGCGCGGGAAGCGCCAGCCGATGACAGTGGCTTCGAGCGCGCCGCCGGATTCCTTGTTGTGCCATTTGCCATCAATGTAGAAACAGGGGAACGGAAGTTGATAGGTGCCGCTGTGATCTTCGCACAGCACCTCGACCGTCTGCCCCGGCGGTGGCTCACCGCTGCCGTCGAATTGCGCCAGCCGTTTTTCGCGCGTAGCCATTCTGTCCATCTCCCTAAAAACGGGTCCCGGCCGGAACTTCAATGCGCGATTGAGGTCTCAGTATGGTATCAATCAGGAAACTCCGTCAGTTCCACGCAAAATCATGTGTTGGGCAAGCAAATGAGAAAATTGTGATGCGAAAATTCGTTGCCGCGCGAATCATCTTTGCCGCGAGCGTGCTCGCGTTATGTGTGAGTTCTGCCGGACATGCGCAGGATATTCCGGGCATCGAAATCTGCACTGCAGAAAAGGCGATGGATCGACGGACATCATGTCTGCAGAGCAATATCGATTTCCTGCAGAAAACCATGACCAAGCAATCGCTCGATCAGCAGCAGAAGCTCGATGCGGCGAATCGCCAGATCCAGGCGCTGAAGGCCGCGCTGATCTCGCAGCAGGGTCTGATCGACGAGCTGAAGGCGTCCCAGGCGAAGCTCGCGGACGAGCTGAGGAAGAAGGCCGATGCGCCGGCTGCCAAGGACGCGGCGCCGGCGAAGCCGACCAGCAAATAGCACGGTCCGCAGCGCAATAACGATCAAGCGCACGTGGATCTCCGCGCGCAGGATCGGGCGCTTCGATAGGAGAGAAGCGTGTCCACCAACCCGGCCCAGAAGGCACTCTGGTTCATCGAGAGTCATCTGTCGGCGCCGTTGACGTTGGATGACGTGGCGGCCATCGCTGGCGTGTCGCGCTTCCACATCGTGCGCGCGTTCGCGGCGGCGACCGGCGTCTCGGTGATGCGCTATGTCAGGCTGCGCCGTCTCAGCGAGGCGGCACGGGCTCTGGCCTCTGGCGCACCCGACATTCTCAGTCTCGCGCTTGAGGCGGACTACGGCTCCCACGAAGCGTTCACGCGCGCGTTCCGCGACCAGTTCGGCGTCACGCCGGAATCGGTGCGCGCCAACCCATGCCTCGATGGCCTTCCGCTTCAGGAGCCGATCATGATGGACCAGACCCCGCTCGACGATCTCGCCGCCCCGCGCTTCGTGACGGCCAAGCCCCTGCTCGTGGCGGGCGTCTCCGAACGCTTCAGCCACGACAATGGGGCCGGTATTCCGGCGCTGTGGCAGCGCTTCCACCAGGTGGTGCACGAGATCCCGGCTCGCATCGGAGATGTCGCCTACGGTGTCTGCTGCAACGGCGACGATGCCGGAAATTTCGACTACGTGGCAGGAGTCGCGGTGACCGACTTCTCCGACCTGCCGCGCAGCTTCGCCAAGGTTCGGATTCCCGCCGCGACCTTTGCCGTGTTCGCCCATCCGGGCCACGTCTCGACCATCCGCCGCACCGTCAACACGATCTGGAATCACTGGCTGCCGCAATCGGGCTGCACGGTCGCCGACGCACCGAGCTTCGAACGCTACGATCAGCGCTTCGATCCGAGGACCGGTGATGGCGGGTTCGAGATCTGGGTTCCGGTGATTCGCTGACCTCCGCCGGAGGCGCCCCGGATTTGTGTCGAGACGCTGCAGGCCAGCCCTGCGGCGCCGGACCCCGCCGATTGCTTGGCAAGCAGCGGCACGTTTGCGATAACCTCACGCCTAACAACAATGCGCCGCAGCGCGGCGACGAAAGCGGGAGGTCGTCCGATGTCCGACATGCGCGTGCTCGCCACCGATCTGGAATTTCCGGAAGGGCCCGTGGTGATGCCCGACGGCTCGGTGGTGCTGGTCGAGATCCGCGGCAAGCGCCTGACGCGGGTGTTTCCCGACGGACGCAAGGAGGTCGTGGCGCAGATTCCGGGCGGGCCGAACGGCGCAGCCCTCGGGCCCGACGGCAAGATCTACATCTGCAACAATGGTGGCTTCTCCTGGATTCCGACCGGCAAGATGATCATGCCGGGCCCGCAGCCCGAGGACTATCTCGGCGGCTCGATCCAGCGCGTCGATCTGCAGAGCGGCAAGATCGAGACCGTGGTCAGCCGCTGCGGCGAGCATGAGCTGCGCGGGCCGAATGACCTCGTATTCGACCGCCATGGCGGCCTGTGGTTCTCCGATCTCGGCAAGCGCCGCGCCCGCGACATGGATGTCGGCGCGTTCTATTATCTCAAGCCCGGCATGAGCGAGATCGTCGAGGCCGTCCACGGCATCCTGCCGGCCAATGGCATCGGGCTGTCGCCGGATGAGAAGACCGTCTACATCGCGGAGACGCCGACCGCGCGTCTCTGGGCCTACGATCTCGCCGAGCCCGGCACCGTGAAGCCGCGCGAGGTGATCTATCGCGGCGAGCGCGGCCGGCCGATCGCGGGCCTCGGCGGCTACCAGATGTTCGATTCGCTCGCGGTCGAGGCGAACGGCAATGTCTGCGTCGCCACGCTGGTGACCGGCTGCATCAGCGTGATCGCGCCCGACGGGACGCTGGTCGAGCAGGTGCCGACCGGTGACCGCGTCACGACCAACATTGCCTTCGGCGGTCCCGAGCTGAAGACGGCCTACATCACGCTGTCGGGCAGGGGTGAGCTGGTGGCGATGGACTGGCCGCGGCCGGGCCTGCCGCTGAATTTTCTGAACAAGTAGGACAGCTGGGCATCGTCATGACGCTGCGCGGATGATAACGAGCAACGTAGAACGTTCTCGGAATTGCTCCTCATGGTGAGGAGCGCCGTAGGCGCGTCTCGAACCATGAGGCCCGACCTCGGCCTCATCCTTCGAGACGCAGCGCTGCGCGCTGCTCCTCAGGATGAGGGGAAGGAGTGTCAAATGCCCTTTCTCGAACCGGTCACCCTCCGCGGCTCCCACGCCAGCCTCGTGCCGCTGTCGCCCGATCATCACGACGCGCTGGTCGAGGCCGTCAGCGACGGCGAATTGTGGAAGCTGTGGTACACCGCAGTTCCGAAACCCGAGACCATGGCCAAGGAGATCGAACGCCGGCTCGGCCTGTTAGCGGCGGGGAGCATGCAGCCGTTCACGGTGCTCGACGCCGACGGCCGCGTCGCCGGCATGACCACCTACATGAACGTCGATGCCGCCAACCGCCGCGTCGAGATCGGCTCGACCTGGTATGCGAAGCGGGTGCAGCGCAGCGCGCTCAACACGCAGTGCAAGAGGCTGCTGCTGGCGCACGCCTTCGAGGCGATGAACTGCATCGCGGTCGAGTTCCGCACGCATTTCTTCAACCACCAGAGCCGGCGCGCCATCGAGCGACTCGGCGCCAAGCAGGACGGCATCCTGCGCAGCCACCAGATCGCGCCGAACGGCACGCTGCGGGATACCGTCGTCTACAGCATCACCGCGGCCGAATGGCCGACCGTGAAGGCGCATCTCGACTACCAATTGAATGACAAGCCGCGCTGATCGCGCTATGGCCGCTTGCCGCCTGGCGCGGCGGACGATGACGAGACCGGGACGAACGACCAGATGGATACCTTCGACTATGTGATCGTGGGCGCCGGCTCTGCCGGCTGCGTGCTGGCGAGCCGCCTCAGCGAGGACCCCCAGGTCACGGTGTGCGTGCTGGAGGCGGGGCCACGCGACTGGCACCCCTACATCCATCTGCCGGCCGGCTTCATCAAGACCTTCTACATGAAGAGCATCAACTGGGGCTATCAGCAGGAGCCGGGACCGTACACGGCGGGGCGCAGCATCTACGCGCCGCGCGGCAAGACGCTCGGCGGCTCCTCCTCGATCAATGGCCATGTCTACAATCGCGGCCAGCGCCAGGATTTCGATACCTGGGCGCAGATGGGCAATCGCGGCTGGAGCTATTCCGACGTGCTGCCGCACTTCAAGCGCATGGAGAAGCGTATCGGCGCCGGCGAGGATCAATATCGCGGCCGCGACGGCAAGCTCATCGTGACCACCATGGAGTGGAAGGACACGCTGTGCGAGGCCTTCATGGATAGCGCCGTCTCGCTCGGCATCCCGCGCAACCCCGACTACAACGGCGCGATCCAGGAAGGCGTGTCCTACGTCCAGCGCACCATCCAGAACGGCCGCCGCGTGTCGTCGGCGACCGCGTTCCTGCGTCCGGCCAGCAAGCGGCCGAACGTCGAGGTCCGCACTCATGCCCATGCCACCGGCGTCATGCTCGACGGCAAGCGCGCGGTCGGCGTGCGCTATCACCGCGGCGGGCGCGGCGGCGTGCCGGTCGAGGTGCGCGCGCGCAAGGAGGTGATCCTGTCCGGCGGCGCCTATAACTCGCCGCAGCTGCTGCAGCTGTCCGGCATCGGCGCGCCCGAGCTGCTGCAGGAGCACGGCATCGAGGTGTGTCATGCACTCCGAAGCGTCGGCGAGGGCCTGCAGGACCACTACGCGCCGCGCACCGTCGCGCGCGTCAAGAACATCAAGACCGTCAACGAGCTCGCGCGCGGCCTCAATCTGTGGGGCGAGGCGCTGAAATGGGCGGTGACGCGGCGCGGCATCCTGTCGCTGTCGCCGACCATGGTCTACTGCTTCTGGCATTCCGGCGAGACCGCCGAAAGCTCCGATCTGCAGCTCACCTTCACGCCGGCGAGCTACAAGGAGGGTGTGCAGGGCCAGCTCGAGGACGAGCCCGGCATGACGGTCGCGTCGTGGCAGCAGCGCCCGGAGAGCCGCGGCTACGTGCGGCTGCGCTCGGCCGATCCGTTCGATCAGCCGCTGATCCAGACCAACTATCTCACCGCCGAGCTCGATCGCCGCGTCGTCGTCGCCGGCATGAAGCTGGCGCGTCGCCTGCTGGCCTCGGCGCCGCTCGCGCCATACTACGCTTACGAGGATTTCCCCGGCCCGAAGGTGCAGAGCGACGATGAGCTCCTGGCCGCGGCGACGCAGCGCGCCACCACCACCTTCCACCCCGGCTGCTCCTGCCGCATGGGCCCGGCGGAGTCGACCTGGGCCACCGTCGACGACCAGCTCCGCGTCCACGGCCTTCAGGGCCTGCGCGTCGCCGATGCCTCGATCATGCCGCGCATGATCTCCGCCAACCTCAACGCTGCGACCTTGATGATCGGCGACAAGGCGGCGGATCTGATTTTGGGCAAGGCGCCGGTGGGGGAGAGGCTGCCGGCGTAGTTGGGGCCGTCGCCGCTTATCGTTCGAGCCCGTGTCGTGCCGCACGACCAGTGCGCCCCCTCCCCCTTGCGGGGAGGGGTCGGGGGTGGGGGTCCCCGGGCGCTGAACTAAGTTGCAAGCTCACGTTCGGCAGATGGGCTTCGGCGTGAGCATTGACTTCGCCCTCTACGATTTAGTCTGTCTCGCGCGCGTTCAATCGCACATCATTGACAGCGGGACTCGTGGACCCCCACCCCCGACCCCTCCCCGCAAGGGGGAGGGGAGTGCACCGCCTGCGCGGCAGACTATACTTCCGATCACGAGCTTGACTACTTCACCAGCCTGAACTTCCCGCCCTCGACCTTGATCAGAAACGCCGAGCGCTCGTCGTAGCCGTTGTGGTCGGTCGGGCTCATGTTGGAGAGACCGTTGTTGAGATAGACGTCCTTGCCGCGCTCCAGCTCGTCGCGCAGCGCGGCGCGAAACTCTGCGGTGCCCGGCTTGGCCGCCTTCAACGCGCCGGGGATGGCGCGCTTGAGCAGCGTGGCGGTGTCCCACAGATGTGCGGCGAAGATGTTGGGCTTGTCGCCATTGGCGGCCTGATAGGCTGACACGAATTCGTCATTGGCACGGCGGAACGGATCCTCAGCGGCGAGATCGTCGGCGATCGAAAAGGCCTCGCCGGCGAACACCGCACCCTCGACATTCTCCTTGCCGAGCTTGATGAACTCCTGCGTCGCGACGCCGTGGGTCTGGAAGATCCTCCCCGCATAGCCGCGCTCGCGCAGCGCCTGTTGCGGCAGCACGGCCGGCGTGCCGGCCGAGGCGATGAACACCGCGTCCGGATTGGTGGCGATCACCTTGAGCGCCTGGCCGGTGACGCTGGTGTCGCCGCGGGCATAGACCTCGTGGGTGGTCACCGTGAGCCCGAGCTTCGGCGCCAGCTTTGTCACCTCCTGATAGTAGCCTTCGCCATAGCCGTCGGACACGCCGATGAAGCCGAGTGACTTCACCCCGCTCTTGGCGATGTATTTGAGCATCGCCGCGGCCATGATGTCGTCATTGGGCACGACCTTGAATGCCCATCTGCGCTTGTCGTCCATCGGCTGCACGATCGCGGTCGAGGCCGCCAGCGACAGCAGCGGCGTCCTGCTTTCGAGCGCGACGTCGAGCATCGGCATGGTGACCGGCGTCAGCGACGAGCCGATGATGACGTCGACACCATCCTGGATCACCAGCCGGCGCGCGTTCTGCAATCCCTTCACGCTGTCGGATTCGTCGTCGAGCGCGATATAGACGATCTTCTCGCCGCCGATCTCCTTCGGCAGCGCAGCTACCGCCTTGATCTGCGGCTGCCCGAGCGCCGAGCCGGGCCCGGTTGCGGACACCACGATACCGACCTTGATGTCGGCGCGCGCGGGCGAGCCGAAAGCCATCGTTGCAGCAATTCCGATCGCCATGAGCGCGGCTCTCATCGTGGTTCCTCCCCGTTGAGCGTGCTCGGCGCGTTGACTGGCCGAGACTTTGGCCAATGAGCGTAGCCGGACTGGCGGCCTCGTGTCTGTCCCCGTGGTTGGTGACGCGGGGCGGCGCTTCCAGCCAGGGCGGGTTGCTGCTAGGTTTCAGCGAACAAAGAGATCCGGGAGGAACGCATGGAGGCTCAGGGGCCTGGCATCGAGGCGGCCGGCGCCGTCGGCGCGATGGTGCTCGCGATCGGACAGCCCGAGTTTCCGCAAGTCCTGATCGAGACGCTGCGCACCGTTGCCGATGTCGGCCACTGCATGGTGTTCACCTTCGAGAACCAGCGCTCGGCGCGCTGCCTGCTCAGCACGGGGAACATCGCGATCGGGCCTGATCTCGGCGCGGCCTATTCGGAGCATTTCCACACGGCCGATCCAAACCGGGACACGATCTTCCGCAGGCGCGCGGACGCGCGCTACATCCTGCTGCCGAATTTCGCGCGCCGCATGTACCCGAAGGGCTACCGCAAGCTGTTCTTCGAAGATTCCGAGATCGTCGACAAGGCCGCCACCGCGATCTGGGTCGGCGAGCACTGCACCTACGTGAACTTCTATCGCACCGCTGTGCAAGGCGGTTTTGAGCCCCACGAGCGCCAGCGCATCGCCGCGGTCGCCCCGATCGTGGGGGCCATCGTCGCGCGTCATTGCCAGGATCGCGCCGCCGCAATGGACCCGGCCGACAAATTTGCTTCGTTGTTTGCCGCCGGCGGACCGCTGTCGGTGCTGACCGCGCGGGAGAAGGACGTCTGCCGTCGCATCCTCGAAGGCTTCACCTCCGAGGCGATCGCCGGGGATCTTGGCATCGCCCTCAACTCCGTCTTCACCTATCGCAAGCGCGCCTATGAAAGGCTCGGCATCGCCTCGCAGAACGAGCTGTTTGCGATCGCCCTCCGCCTGATGGCGACACCGCGGCCGCTGAACTGAGCGAGGAGGGCGCGCCTGCTGTCACCCATCGCCGGGACAGACGTTGCCGGAGCGTGCAGCTAGCCTGCGCCGTCAGACCGGAGACCGAGAGTGAGCACAGCACCGCGCTTCGATATCGATACCGCCACCTTCTGGGCCGATCCCTATCCGGCGCTGGCGCGCATGCGCCAGGAGGCGCCGATCGCCTTCGTGCCGCAGCTCGGCAGTACGCTGTTGTGCCGTCGCGACGACATCTTCGTGTCCGAGAAGCAGATCGACGTCTTCAGCTCGCATCAGCCGCAGGGCCTGATGAACCGGCTGATGGGCCACAACATGATGCGCAAGGATGGCGCGGCGCACATGGCCGAGCGCCAGGCGATCGCGCCGGCGGTGTCGCCGCGGGCCGTGCGGGTGCACTGGCTGGCGCAGTTCCAGGCCCATGCCGACCGGCTGATCGACGCGCTCGATCCCACCGCCGACGTGGACCTCGTCCGCGACTTCGCATTGCCGTTCTCGGCCGAGTGCCTGAAGCTGATCACCGGCCTCACCAACATGCGCTTTCAGGACATGAATGCGTGGTCGCAGGCGATGATCGACGGCATCGCCAACTACACCGCCGATCCCGCGGTCGAGGCGCGTTGCAACGCCGCGACTGCCGGCATCGACGCCGCCATCGACGACATGCTGCCGGTGCTGGAGAAGACCCCGAACCAGAGCCTGCTTGGCGTGATGCTTGCCACGCAAATGCCGATGGAGAGCATCCGCGCCAACATCAAGCTCGCCATCTCGGGTGGCCAGAACGAGCCGCGCGATGCGATCGCCGGCACGGTATGGGCGCTGCTGACGCATCCCGATCAGCTTGCGCTGGCCCTCAATGGCGAGGTGCGCTGGCTGCAGGTATTCGAGGAATATGCCCGCTGGATCTCGCCGATCGGCATGTCGCCCCGGCGGATCGCCAAGCCCTGGACGATTCGCGACGTCGCCTTCGAGCCGGAGGAGCGCGTGTTCCTGATGTTCGGCTCGGCCAACCGCGACGAGACGCATTTTTCCGGGCCGGATCGCTTCGACATCCGCCGCGACGTCTCCAAGAGCATCGCCTTCGGCGCCGGTCCGCATTTCTGCGCCGGCGCCTGGGCCTCGCGGGCGATGATTGCCGAGGTCGCATTGCCGACGCTGTTTGCGCGACTGCCGAACCTGAGGCTCCGAAACACCGAGCCCGTGCGCATCGGCGGCTGGGCCTTCCGTGGCCTGCTGAATCTGCCGGTGACCTGGAACGCGGGGCCGAATTGACGGACGCAATCCTCTTGCGTCGCGACCATCGACATTCCGGGGCAAGGCCGTAGGCCTTGAACCCGGAATCTCGAGATTGTGTCGGCACCCGCAACCGCGTAGTTGGACGAGATCACATAGCTCGCGGCCAGCGTGAAGCAGTCGTCCCAGGTGATAGGTGAAGGCTGAGGTGCCAAAACGACCTAGAGGCCGGTGAGCAATTTCTTGAGAAGAGCGTTGAGCGTCTTCTGTTCCGCCGGTGTCAGGACGGAAATCAATCGTGCCTCCAGGGCCACCATTGGACCGATCAGATCGTCGATCGCGCGCTTGCCGGCAGGGGTTAAGGCAATTTGCCTGCCACGTCGGTCATTGGGATCGGGGTATCGTTCGACCAATCCGGCGCGCTCCAACCGATCGAGGCGGTTCGTCATGCCGCCTGAAGAGATCATTGCCGCTTCATAGAGCTGGGTCGGTGAAAGCATATAGGGCTCACCGGCGCGCCTGAGGGGCGTGAGGACGTCAAACTCGCCAACCTGTAGCCCTGCTTCTGCGAGCAATGGGTTCATGTGGTCGCGGATCACCCGTGCGGCGGCGTCAAGCAAACGCCCCACGAGCTCTACAGGCAGCGTTGGAAGATCAGGGCGCTCGCGAGCCCATTGTTTTGAAGCGATCTCGGCACGATCCATGGGCAAGTGTCTTTCGATAAAGTATCTTGATATTAAGATACATTTGGACTACCGCTATGAGGCGAGGCGACAGCTTGGCCTCATAGGTCTTGGAAGGAAAGCGATGCCCAACATGATTTTGGTGAACTTCCCCGTGAGAGATCTCGCCGCGTCGACAGCATTCTACGTTGCCCTTGGTGGGGCGGTGAACTCACAGTTTTCCGGCGAAAGCTCGACGTCCCTCATGTTCACGAACACGATCGGTGTGATGCTGCTGACCCACGATCAATATCGCGAATTCACCAAACGCCCGATCGGCGACGCTCGACGCGAGAGTCAGGCTATGTTCGCCCTTACGGTCGCCGACCGCGATGCCGTTGATGCAACCCTAACTCGCGCTGTTGCTGCGGGCGGACGCGCCGATCCCAACCCAGCTCAGGATCTCGGCTTCATGTACAACCGCCACATTGAAGACCCGGATGGCTACGTTTGGGAAATCGTGTGGATGAACTCGTCAGCAAACACCTAAACGTGGAAGATTACCCCATAAGCACAGATCACTCATGCCGGCGTCTCCTTGGGGTGCCAGTGAATCGAGCCGCCCTTGTCCCGCAAGCAATTCAATAGGTCCTGAGCCGAGGATGTCTCCCGCCGGGCGACCTGCTCGAATACAGGCCTGATGGCGCCGAGGAGCCGCAGCGACGCCTTGCTGGGTGAGCGGCGCTGCTTTCATCCTGGCGTGAGCTTCCAGGCAGTCCGGCATCCCGCGCACGCAACAAAATTTTCCTTTCGCTTTTTCGGAAAGTGTGCTTATCTCCTGCCAACCCGCCTCGTGCAGAGGGACGTACGCGTCGTCACGATACGTGGAGGTGGGGGGCGATGGACGTGATGGCTGCGCCAGACGAGCGCAGTCGGCGCGTACGGAGAAGTCGTGTGGTCCTGGCCTCTCGACGCTGAGGTCAAGTCCGCGGTCGTTGCTTGACGGCACGCGCGGACGATGGGGGCAAGACAGCCGATCCCCAGGGAGATCACGTATAATTCGTAGAGCCATCGCGCAGGGAAGGCCGGGATGTCTCGGCCGAACCTGTGGTTCCTGCCCCGTGCATTCTTTCCGCACGGGGGCCATGGGGGCGGCGAGCTCCCGGCCTTCCCTGCGCCCTCTCGTTGTTCGGGAGGGACGTGACCGCCGCATCACTCGGGCCTCATCAGCTGCGAGAGCGTGTACTCATGAGCAGAATGGGCGGATGTGAGATCAGCATGAGCTCTACAAGCTCCGCCGTCACGCCTGGCTTCGCGGGTGATGACAGACATGGCGAGGATGGGCTGTTGGAAACGTCGATCAGATGTCGGATCGCGACCGCAACGACCGATGTCAGCCTTACGCCTCCAGCGCAGTGCGGATCATGCGCGCAAGATCGGCGCTGACGTAGGGCTTGGCGAGCAGCAGCACGTCGGCATCGAGCCGCCCATGATGCACGATCGCGTTCTCCGTGTAGCCCGATGTGTAGAGCACCTTCAGCCCGGGACGGCGCTTCTCGGCCTCGATCGCGAGCTGGCGGCCGTTCATGCCGCCTGGAATGATGACGTCGGTGAACAGCAGGTCGATCCGTTCCGGATTGTCGATCAGCGCCAGGCCCTCGGCGGCGTTGCTCGCGGCGAGCGTGCGATAGCCGAGACGGCGCACCTGAGCCACGACGTAGTCGCGCACCAGCGCATCGTCCTCGACGATCAGGATGGTCTCGTCGCCCTGTGCGACAGCCGGCCGGCCAGGCTCGGCCGCCGGCGGCTCCGGCGCGCTCGCGGCCCGCGGCAGATAGAGCTTGACCGTCGTGCCGTGGCCTTCCTCGCTGTAGATCTTGACGTGGCCGTTCGACTGCTTGACGAAGCCATAGACCATGCTGAGGCCGAGGCCCGAGCCCTTGCCGACGTCCTTGGTGGTGAAGAACGGCTCGAACACCTTGTCGAGCAGCGGGGCGGGAATGCCCTGGCCGGTGTCGCTGACCGCGATCATGACGTAGCTTCCGGGCTTGGCGTCGCGGTTCAGTTGCGCGTAGTGCTCGTCGAGCGTGACGTTCTTGGTCTCCAAGGTCAGCTTGCCGCCGTCCGGCATCGCGTCGCGCGCGTTGAGCGCGAGGTTGAGGATCGCCGTCGACAATTGGCTCGGATCGATCAGCGCCGGCGCGCTGTCATGGGCCAGCATCGATTCGATCTCGATCTGCTCGCCGAGCGTCGGCCGCAGCAGACGGCCGGCTTCGACGACGAGCGCATTGATGTCGGTGGCGCGGGGCTGCAGCGGCTGGCGGCGCGAGAAGGCAAGCAGGTGCCGGGTCAGATCGGCGCCGCGCTCGGCGGCGGCGCTGATCATGCCGGCGATGCCGGCGAGCTGGGGCTTGTCCTTGACCGCATCGGCGAGGATCTCGATCGTCCCGGTGATGACGGTCAGGATGTTGTTGAAGTCGTGCGCGACGCCGCCGGTGAGCTGGCCGATCGCCTCCATCTTCTGTGCCTGACGGACCTGGGCCTCGTTGGCCTCGATCTCCTGGAATCGTCGCACCATCGCCTCCGCGGCGCGGCGCTGGCGGATCTCCTCCTCGAGCTGCGCATAGGCCTTCTGCAAGGTGATGCGCGTCGGCAGCACCAGAAGCTGCGGCAGCATCTTGATCATGACGACGATGATTCCGATCGAGGTGACGCCAAGAAAGATGTTGATGAGGCCCGTGATGGTCGAGGTCGGCACCCAGAGATCGACGATCGCCAGCAGGCGCGTGACCCCGACGACGGCCACGAAGGTCGCAAGCGCCCCGACGATGCCGCGGAACATCACGTCGCGCCAACGCCGCCGCAGAAACGTGCCGACCACGAAGGCGATGGTGAAGAAGGCGCTGGCGACCAGTCCGTTGGACACGACCTGCAGCCATATCCATACCGGCGCTCCCTGCAGACCCGCCGCTTGCACCGTCAACGTCGGCATATGCAAATCATCCTCAAAAACGCAACGCGCCAAACCCGGGGGCGGCCCGGCCTGTCGTCGTCTCAACCCGAACGGATCATTCAGCTTTTCGCCTCTGGCGCAAGGGCAATGGCGGCTTTGACGCGGATCGCGGCAGGGCGCCTTCGCGCCGCCGCGAATGCCGCACCGCCGCGCGGGGTCAAAAGCCTGCCACACATCCTTTACCGGCCGGTCACGCGGCTGTTAACGCGCCGACCTAAGTCGCTCGACACCGTCATCACCATGGGGAATGAACGAGATGTCGAACACGATCGCGCACAACCGGCGCGAGTTCCTGCGGCTGCTCGGAGCGTCGGCTGCGACCGCGGCCCTCGGCCAGAGCATCGAGCGCGCGCATGCCATTCCGGCGTTCAACCGCCACGGCAGCATCGAGGACGTCAAGCACATCGTTGTGCTGATGCAGGAGAACCGCGCCTTCGATCATTACTTCGGCGCGATGCGCGGCGTGCGCGGCTTCAACGATCCGCGCGCCGTGAAGCTGCCGAACGGCAACCCGGTGTGGCAGCAGCCGGGCGGCACGGGATCGGTGATGCCGTTCCGCGTCGACAATGCCGGCCAGGTCTATGTCGAGGACGTGGCGCATGGCTGGAACGACGGCCAGAAGGCCTGGAACAACGGCAATTACGACAAGTGGATCGCTAACAAGGGCACCACGACGATGACCTGCATGAATCGGCAGGATCTGCCCTGGCACTATGCGCTCGCGGACGCCTTCACGGTGTGCGATTCGTATTTCTGCTCGGTGATGGGCCCGACGGATCCGAATCGCTACTACTTGTGGACCGGCTGGGACGGCAACGACGGCAAGGGCGGCGGCCCGGTCATCACCAATGCGGAAGCCGGCTACGACTGGACCACGTTCCCGGAGCGGCTGGAGAAGGCCGGCATTTCCTGGAAGGTCTACCAGGACATCGGTCTCGGCCTGACGGCGGAAGGCTTCTGGGGCTGGACCCAGAATCCGTGGATCGGCAATTACGGCGACAACTCGCTGCTGTATTTCCACCAGTATCAGAACTCGCAGCCGGGCAGTCCGCTGTACGAGAAGGCGCTGCGCGGCAGCAACATCGCCAAGGGCGGCACGTTCGAGAACCTGTTCGACGGGCTGCGCAACGACGTGCGCAACGGCACGCTGCCGCAGGTGTCGTGGATCGCAGCTCCCGAAGCGTTCAGCGAGCATCCGAACTGGCTGCCGGGGCCGGGCGCCTGGTACATCTCCAAGGTGCTCGACATCCTGACGTCGAATCCGGAACTGTGGAGCAAGACCGCGCTGATCATCAACTACGACGAGGGCGGCGGATTCTTCGACCATGCCGTCGGCCCGTATCCGGCGATGTCGCAGGCCTGGGGCCAGTCGACCGTCGATGTCAGCACGGACCTCTTCGCCGGCGACGGCAGCCACGTGGCTGGTCCCTACGGCCTTGGCGTGCGCGTGCCGATGCTGGTGGTGTCGCCGTGGTCGCGCGGCGGCTTCGTGTGCTCGGAAGTGTTCGATCACACCTCGGTGATCCGCTTCATCGAGCGCCGCTTCCATCACAAGGCGCCTGATTTGTTCGAGAGCAACATCCCGGCCTGGCGGCGCGCGGTGTGCGGCGATCTCACCTCGGCGTTCAACTTCACCTCGCCCAACGAAGGCATGGCGCCGCTGCCGAGCACGGCCGGCTTCAAGCCGCCGGTCGCGGACATCACCTCCGGTGCGCGTTTCGACGACTATCACCCGGTTCCGCCGGCCAAGCAGGTGATGCCGCAGCAGGAGCCTGGCATTCGCCCGGCGCGCGCGCTGCCCTACGATCTCCGCGTCGACGGCGATGCCGACGCCGCGCACAGGACGTTTGCGATCCGCTTCGTCAATCCGGGGCAGGCGGGCGTCTGCTTCCACGTCCGCTCCGGCAACACCGCGGCCGGACCGTGGAGCTACACCGTCGAGGCCGGCAAGTCGCTGCGGGGCGCATGGGACCTTGCGGCCAGCGCCGGCCAGTACGATCTGTCGGTGTACGGGCCGAACGGCTTCTTCCGCCACTTCAAGGGCGGCGTCGCCACCACCGCCGCGCTGGTCGATGTCGACACCGTCCATCTCTGCGATTGGGACGATGGCGACGATTCGCGCAGCCTTGCGATCGCGCTCACCAACAAGGGGGCGAGCTGCGTCGTGACGCTGGCCGACAACTATACGGGACGCAGCGAGCGGCACCGCCTGCAGCGCGGACAGCGGCTCGAGACGCGGGTTCGCCTGCAGCAGACCCATGGCTGGTACGATCTGACGGTCACGACTGATACCGATGCCAACTTCAACTGGCAGCTCGCGGGTCATGTCGAGAACGGCCGGCCCAGCATCAGCGACCCGGCGATGGGCAGGATCGCCGCGACCTGATCGCGAACGATATCGGGATGCGCCCGGAGCGATCCGGGCGCATCCTCAAGATGATGAGGTGACGAGACTTTGCTCGGCGTCGTCGGCATTGGGATCACCCGGCGCGGTGGCCCAGGCGAGTTCGACCAAAGTGACGATGCGGCGGCCGGCGCCATCGAGCTGGCAGACGATGAGGCCCTGGTCCTCGATATAGGTCAGCAGGCGCTGCGCCCGCCGCAACGAGTGCGAGCCATAGGCGCGGGCGATCGCGGCATCGCTCGGGCAGGGGCGGCCGTCCTTGGCGGCGCGGGCGATCATCATGAACACGCCCTGCATGTCCTCTGGGAGCAGCGAGGCGCGCAGCGTGACGTCCCGCCAGCCGGCGTCGTCGGCCGTCTCGTCGCCGCCGAGCCCCGCGCGGGCGCGCGTCAGCATACGGCGGAACTCGTTGAGGTCGGGCACCGCCGTGCCCAGCCCCTCGATGCGGCAGCGGACGACGAACTCCTGATAGAGCACGCCGACGGCGCGGAAGCCGGCGTCGGGCTCGGCCAGCACGGCGCGCAGCACGCGCTCGACACGGGCGCGGCGCTCGGCGAGTTCCTCCTCGCTGACGGCGGGCGCCGGCGGTTCGGGGCGCAGCTCGAGCGCGGCGGACTTCGCCGCCATCAACTGGTCGAGCAGCTCGGGCTGCGGCTTGCGCTGCGGCCTCGCGTTCGTCTCGGGCGGCGGTGCGGCGAGAATCACCGCGCGGGCGTCCTCGAGCGAGGCCTCCGGCAGCGGCATCAGCCGCGGCGTCGCGTTGCGCGGCTTGGTGTCAGTCGGGCCGATCCGCAGGCCCAGCGGCCGGCGCGACAGCGCAGGGCCCAGCGCCATGAACTGGCCGCGCTCGAGGTCGCGGAACGCCTCGGCCTGGCGCCGCTCCATGCCGAGCAGGTCGGCGGCGCGGGCCATGTCGATGTCGAGGAAGGTGCGGCCCATGAGGAAGTTCGAGGCCTCGGCCGCGACATTCTTGGCGAGCTTCGCCAGTCGTTGCGTCGCGATCACCCCCGCCAGCCCGCGCTTGCGGCCGCGGCACATCAGGTTGGTCATCGCGCCGAGCGAAGCCTTGCGGGCCTCGTCGGAGACTTCGCCCGCGACGGCTGGTGCGAACAGCTGGGCCTCGTCGACCACGACGAGCATCGGGTACCAGTGGTCGCGGGAGATCTCGAACAGGCCGTTGAGAAAGGCGGCCGCGCGCCGCATCTGATTCTCGGCATCGAGGCCTTCGAGGTTGAGGACCGTCGAGACGCGATGCATCCGCGCCCGTTCGCCGGCGACCTGCAGCGCGCGCTCGGTGTGATCCTCGGCCGCGATCACGAGATGGCCGAATCGCTCGGCGAGCGTGACGAAGTCGCCCTCCGGATCGATGATCGTCTGCTGCACCCAGGGCGCGCTCTGCTCCAGCAGGCGGCGCAAGAGATGCGACTTGCCGGAGCCGGAATTGCCCTGCACCAGGAGCCGGGTCGCCAGGAGTTCCTCGAGGTCGAGAGCTGCAGGCGATCCCGCCGCCGTCTGCCCCATCTCGATCGCAACCGTCATGTGCCCCGACTCAACCCCGCCTCACGCAGAGGCTGGCGCTTAACAAGCGCAGGCGCGCACGTCGAGCGTTTGCGGTGGACTGTCCCAAATTGCGAGATCGGCTGTGGATGGACAGATGGAACCCGCCTCGCCGCCGAGTTCCCCGTCGATGCGCTTGTCGCTCGTTCGGGCCCGTGCTTGGCGCCCGCGCGCATTTCGCGATACTGTGCGGCGAAAAAGGGGCCAAAAGGGACCAGGAGTGAACCAGCATTCGGATGCCGGTCGCGCAACGTTTCAGGCGTTCGCGCGCGGGGCCGACTTCCTGCAGGGTGGCGGCGAGATGGGAGCGCTCATGCGCATCCATGATTGGTCACGAACGCCGTTGGGGCCGCCCGAGAGCTGGCCTCAGTCGTTGCGCACGTCGGTCAGCACCTGCCTGGACTGCGCGTTCCCGATCCTGATCTGGTGGGGCCAGGAGCTCGTCATGCTCTACAATGACGAGTATCGTCCGATCCTCGGCTCGCAGAAGCATCCCGCCGCGCTGGGGGCACCGGGGTGCGCGGTATGGTCCGAGATCTGGGAGGTCATCAGCCCGATGTTGCGGCAGGTCGTTGGGCTTGGCGAAGCGACCCGCTCACGCGACATGCCGCTGTTCATCGACCGCCATGGCTACCTCGAAGAGACCTATTTTTCGTTCTCCTATTCGCCGATTCGCGATGAGACCGGCGGCGTCGGCGGCGTATTCACCCCCGTCATCGAGACGACGGCCCGGGTCGTGGGCGAGCGTCGCATGCGGACCTTGCGCGATCTCGCCGCGCGCGGCCGTGCCGACAGTCTGGCCCACGCTTGTCGCGAAGCCACCGATGTCCTCGCCGAGAATCCGCATGACGTCCCGTTTGCGGTGATCTACCAGCTCAGCGAGGACCAGCGATCGGCACGGCTGTTGAGCGCTGCGGGGGTGCAGCCGGACAGCGCGATCGCGCCGGCGCAGATTGCCCTCGACGGCAACGGGGGCGCGCTGTGGCCGATCCGGGAGGCGGCGCGTGCGGCGGCACCGATTCGCGTCGTGCTGGATCGTGCGAAATTTGCCGGCGTGCCGACCGGCGCATGGCCCGAGCCGCCACAGCTGGCGCTTGCGCTGCCGGTTGCCACGGGCCGGGAGCAGGCGACGGCGATCCTGATCTGTGGCGTCAATCCGCGCCGCGCCCTCGATGCGGAGCACCAGGGCTTCTTCGATCTGATGGCCGCTCAACTCGGCAGCGCCTTCGCCGAGACGCTGGCCTATGAGCAGGAGCGGCGCCGCGCCGAGACGCTCGCCGAGATCGATCGGGCCAAGACCGCGTTCTTCGCCAATGTCAGCCACGAGTTTCGCACGCCGCTGACGCTGATGCTCGGTCCGCTCGAAGATGTCCTGCTGCGGTCGCAGAGCTTGCCGCCGGCGGATCGCGACCGGTTGGAAATCGCCCAGCGCAATGCCTTGCGGCTGCTCAAGCTGGTCAACACGCTGCTGGATTTCTCGCGGATCGAGGCCGGCAGGATGCAGGCGGTCTACGCGCCGGTCGACCTCGCGAGCCTGACCGCGGAGATCGCCAGCACCTTCCGCTCGGCGATCGAGGCCGCTGGCCTCAGGCTGATCGTGGATTGCCCGCCGCTGCCGGAGCCGGCCTATGTCGATCGCGAAATGTGGGAGAAGATCGTCCTCAACCTGCTGTCCAACGCGTTCAAGTTCACCTTCACGGGCGACATCGAGGTCCGGCTCGTCACCTGCGATCGTCATTTCGAGCTGAGCGTGAAGGACACCGGAACCGGCATCCCGCAGCACGAGCTGCCGCGGCTTTTCGACCGTTTCCATCGCGTCGCCGGCGCGCGCGGCCGCACCCATGAAGGCTCGGGCATCGGGCTCGCGCTTGTGCACGAGCTCGCCGAGCTGCACGGTGGATCCGTCGCAGCGACCAGCGAAGCCGGGCAGGGCAGCACGTTCGTAGTCAGAATTCCCAGGGGACGAAGCCATCTGCCGTCCGACCAGGTCGACGCGGCGCCAGCGCAGGAGCCGATGTTCCGCGGTGAGCGCCCCTTCATCGAGGAGGCGTTGCGCTGGCTGCCGGATACGCCGCCGCTCGATGCGCATGCCGTTCGGGACATCGACGTCCCCGCCCTCTCCGCCAACAGGGCCGGGCCGCGCCCCCGCATCCTCCTGGCCGACGACAATGCCGACATGCGCGACTATGTCCGCCGCCTGCTCGCAGCGCGCTACGATGTCGAGACCGTCGCCGATGGTGAAGCCGCGCTCGCAGCCATCGCCCGCGACAAACCCGACCTCGTTTTGTCGGACGTGATGATGCCGCGCATCGATGGCATGCAGTTGCTCGCCCGGCTGCGCGCCGATGAACAGGTCGGCACCATCCCGGTGATCCTGCTGTCGGCCCGGGCCGCAGAAGAGAGCCGCGTCGAAGGCATGGAGGCCGGTGCGGATGATTATCTCATCAAGCCGTTCAGTGCGCGTGAACTGCTGGCGCGCGTCGAGGCGCATCTCAAGATGGCCCGGCTGCGTGCCGAGGCGACGGAGCGGCTGCGTGCCAGCGAGGAGCGCTATCGCGCTTTCGTGACGGCGAGCTCCGACGTCGTCTATCGCATGAGTCCTGACTGGCGGGAGATGCGCCAGTTGCAGGGCAAGGACTTCATTGCCGATACGATGAAGCCGAGCCAGGGCTGGCTCGCGAAATACATTCATCAGGACGATCAGCCGCAGGTGATGGCGGCGATCAGCAGGGTCGTTGCGACGAAGAGCATGTTCGAGCTGGAGCACCGTGTCATCCGGATCGATGGCAGCCTCGGTTGGATCCATTCGCGCGCCATCCCCATTCTCGGGCGCAACGGCGAGATCATCGAGTGGTTCGGAACGGCGCGCGACATCTCCGAGCAGAACAAGGCCGAACGGGAGTTGCGCAAGAGCGAGGAGCGCCTGCGCAGCGCGGTCGAGGTGGGGCGGCTCGGCCTGTGGGACTGGAACGTCGCGACCGGCGAGGTGTATTGGTCGGACGAGCACTTTCGCATGGAAGGCTATGGTGTTGGCGAACTGACCCCGAGCTACGAGGTCTGGGCCGCGCGCATCCATCCCGACGATCGTCCCGCAGCCGAAGCCGCGCTTCACCGCGCGATGGAGGCGCACCAGGAATATGTCAGCGAGTTTCGTGTTGTGCATCCGGGCGGCGCAATTCGCTGCCTGTACGGCCGTGGGCGCTTCTTCTATGACGATGCAGGACGACCGATCCGCATGACCGGCGCCATGGTCGACGTGACCGAGCGGCGCGAATGGGAGGAGCGGCAGAAGGTGTTGGTCGCCGAACTGCAGCATCGCACCCGCAACCTGCTCGGCGTGGTCCGCTCGATGGCCGACAAGACGGCGCGCGCGAGCACCGATCTCGGCGATTTTCGCGCCCGCTTCCGTGATAGGCTGGATACGCTGTCGCGCGCCCAGGGCCTGCTGTCGCGCCTCAAGGAGCATGATCGCGTCACCTTCGACGATCTGATCCGCAGCGAGCTGTCTGCTGTCGCCGGCGGTTCCGAGCGCATCGAGCTTTCGGGGCCGTCCGGCGTTCGGCTGCGGTCGTCGACGGTTCAGACCCTTGCCATGGCGCTGCACGAGCTCGCCACCAACGCGGTCAAGTATGGTGCGCTGGCGCAGCCGTCCGGCCGGCTCTGCGTGGGCTGGTCGCTCGAGTGCGAAGGCGCGGAGGGACGACCCTGGCTGCACATCGAGTGGCGCGAGAGCGGCGTCGACATGCCGCCGCCAGCCACGATGCCCCGCGGCACCGGACAAGGGCGCGAGCTGATCGAACAGGCCTTGCCCTATCAGCTCAGCGCGAGGACCTCATACACTTTCGAATCCGACGGTGTCCGTTGCACGATATCGATTCCCGTTTCGCTCACCACACTGGAGCTCGATGAGCATGCCTGAACGCTCGCTTCGCGACCGTCATATCCTCATCGTCGAGGACGAATACATGCTTGCCGACGAGCTGCGCTGCGCCTTCGGCGGCGCCGGTGGCACGATCCTGGGCCCGGTCGGAACCGTCCCTGACGCGCTCGCGTTGATCAAACGCGAGGGGCGGATCGAAGGCGCCGTTCTCGACGTGAACCTGCGCGGCGACATGGCGTTTCCGGTCGCCGATCTGCTTGTCGAGCGCGGCGTGCCCTTCGTCTTCACCACCGGTTATGACGAATCGGTCATCCCGGACCGCTTCTCGAAGATCCTCCGCTGCGAGAAGCCGATTGCTGTCGATGGGATCATGCGCGCGCTCGGACGCCTGATCGAGAGGACGGCGCCGCAATGACGCGTTCGGCCCCGTCGGATTGAGCCGGGCGCCTCACACCTCGCGCCGGCTGAGGAAGGCGAGCCGCTCGAACAGGTGCACGTCCTGCTCGTTCTTGAGCAGCGCACCGTGCAGCGGCGGGATCAGCTTGCGCGGATCGCGCTCGCGCAACTGCTCGGGTCCGATGTCCTCGTTGAGCAGCAGCTTGAGCCAGTCCAGGAGCTCGGAGGTCGACGGCTTCTTCTTCAGGCCGGGCACGTCGCGGACCTCGAAGAAGATGCGCAGGGCCTCCTCGACCAGACGCTTCTTGATGTTCGGGAAGTGCACGTCGACGATGCGGCCCATCGTATCCGGATCGGGGAACTTGATGTAGTGGAAGAAGCAGCGGCGTAGGAACGCGTCCGGCAGCTCCTTCTCGTTGTTGGAGGTGATGATGACGATCGGGCGCAGTTTCGCCTTGATGGTCTCGTTGGTCTCGTAGACGTGGAATTCCATCCGGTCGAGCTCGAGCAGCAGGTCGTTCGGGAACTCGATGTCGGCCTTGTCGATCTCGTCGATCAAGAGCACCGGCCGCTGATCGGCCGTGAAGGCCTCCCACAGCTTGCCGCGCTTAATGTAGTTCTTGATGTCGGACACCCTGCTGTCGCCGAGCTGGCTGTCGCGCAGCCGCGACACCGCGTCGTATTCATAAAGGCCCTGCTGCGCCTTGGTGGTCGACTTGATGTGCCAGGTGAGCAGCGGCGCGTTGACGGCCTTTGCGACTTCCTCGGCCAGCACGGTCTTGCCCGTCCCCGGCTCGCCCTTCACCAGCAGCGGGCGCTCGAGCACGATCGCCGCGTTGACGGCCACTTTGAGGTCGTCGGTGGCGACGTAGTCCTGGGTGCCGGTAAATTTCATCGCGTCTCGCTCATCGTTCGAACTTGTGTTGAGTGGCTACGCAGCGGCAACGCCGCTGCGGCCTTGAGATGATGGCTGCCATCGGAAGCAGAAATAATCAAGCGCGCCTGATCAATGAGAGGATCACGAGCACGATGACGGCGCCGATCGTGGCGTCCAGGATCGTCCCCAGCGTGCCGCTGGCGAGCGCAATGTGCAGTGCCGGCAGCACGTAGCTTGCGACCAGCGCGCCGATGATGCCGATGACCATGTTGCCGATCAGGCCGAAACCGGCGCCGCGCACGATCAGCCCTGCCAGCCAGCCTGCGATGGCGCCGATGATCAGCGCTGCGATGATACCCATGAAAGCCCCCATTTCGCCTGTTGTTCCAGGGATTGTAGAGCAAAATGCGGGCGGGTCCAGCGCGGGGCGTGGAGCGGCCCTTGACGTGCCCTCCCGGCCGCGCGATCTAATGGGCATGTTCCTGCAATTCTTCACAGCGCTGCGCGACGCGCAGGTCCCGGTCTCCTTGCGTGAATATCTCACGCTGATGGAGGCTGTCGACGCCGACCTCGCCGAGCATTCGGTCGAGAACTTCTACTATCTCTCGCGCACCGCGCTGGTGAAGGACGAGCGAAATCTCGACAAGTTCGATCGCGTGTTCGGCACCGTATTCAAGGGGCTGGAGAACCTGCTCGATGCGATGGAGAAGGCCGAAATCCCCGAGGAATGGCTGAAGAAGCTGGCCGAGAAATATCTCACCGAGGAAGAGAAGAAAGAGATCGAGGCCATGGGCTGGGACAAGCTCATGGAGACCTTGAAGAAGCGTCTGGAAGAGCAGAAGGGCCGTCACCAGGGCGGCAGCAAGTGGATCGGCACCGCCGGCACCTCGCCATTCGGCGCCTATGGCTACAATCCCGAAGGCGTCCGCATCGGCCAGGAGAAGAACCGCAACAACCGCGCGGTGAAGGTGTGGGACCGCCGCGAGTTCAAGGATCTCGACGGCAATGTCGAGCTCGGCATCCGCAACATCAAGGTGGCGCTGCGCCGGCTGCGCAAGTTCGCCCGCACCGGTGCGCCCGACGAGCTCGACTTGGACACCACGATCCGCGAGACCGCCAACCACGGCTATCTCGACGTGCATATGCGCCCTGAGCGGCGCAATGCGGTGAAGGTGCTGGTGTTCTTCGACATCGGCGGCTCGATGGATTCCCACGTCGCGCAGGTCGAGGAGCTGTTCTCGGCCGCCAAGAGCGAATTCAAGCACATGGAATATTTCTACTTCCACAACTGCCTCTATGAGGGCGTATGGAAGCAGAACAAGCGGCGTTTCACCGATCGCACGCCGACCTGGGACGTGCTGCATAAGTACCCGCACGACTACAAGGTCGTGTTCGTCGGCGACGCCTCGATGTCGCCCTATGAGATCATGGTGCCCGGCGGCTCGGTCGAGCACGTCAACGAAGAGCCGGGGTCGGTGTGGCTCGACCGCGTCATCCGCACCTATCCACACGCGGTGTGGCTCAATCCGGTGGCGCAGAAGCACTGGGACTATTCGGAGTCCACCACCCTCATCCGCCGCATCTTCTCCGAGCGCATGTATCCGATCACGATCGAGGGTCTGGAAGCGGCGATGAAGGAGCTGGTGCGGTGATGCTGTCATTCCGGGGCGCCCGAAGGGCGAACCCGGAATCCCGACATTGCGTTGCCACTTCGAGATTCCGGGTTCGATGCTTCGCATCGGCCCGGAATGACGCCAAGAGGAAACGAGAGAATGCCCCAGACCATCACCCGCGGTATCAAGGCGCTGCTCGACGAAGCCAATGCCGAGATCGCCACGCTCTCTGCGGCTGAGGCAATCGAGGCTGCCAAGCGCGACGACGTCGTCATCGTCGATATCCGCGATCCGCGCGAGATCGAGCGCGAGGGCAGGATCCCCGGCGCGTTCTCCTGTACGCGCGGCATGCTGGAGTTCTGGATCGATCCGCAGAGCCCCTATGCCAAGGCGATCTTCCAAGAGGACAAGACGTTCATCTTCCACTGCGCTGGCGGCCTGCGCTCTGCGCTCGCTGCCAAGACCGCGCAGGACATGGGCCTGAAACCGGTCGCCCATATCGGCGGCGGCTTCGCGGCGTGGCGGGACGCCGGCGGGCCGGTCGAGGCCTGGGCGCCGAAGAAGAAGGATTGATCGCTGCCCATCACGCGCGGGCTTGACCCGCGTGTCCATCGCTTGAAGAAGATGGATGACCGGATCAAGTCCGGCCATGAGGACTGAAAGTGACCGCGGAGCCACGCATGACCACCCCCAACGACCCTCTCGTCTCCACCGACTGGCTTGCTGCGCATCTGGGCGATCCCAGGGTCAAGGTGCTCGATGCGGCCTTCAAGATGCCGGGTGTGCTGCCGCTGCCGAAGGACGATTATCTGAAGGCGCACATCCCCGGCGCCGTGTTCTTCGACGTCGACGAGGTCTCCGACCGTTCCAATCCGCTGCCGCACATGTATCCGAGCGCCGAGCAGTTCGGCCGCGACGCAGGCCGGCTCGGCGTCAGCAATGGCGATACGGTAGTGGTCTATGATTCCGGCGGCTGGGTCGCCGCGCCGCGCGCCTGGTGGATGTTCCTGTCATTCGGCCACACGGATGTGCGCGTGCTCGACGGCGGGCTGAAGAAGTGGATGGCGGAGGGACGCCCGGTCGAGAGCGGACAGGTCACGGCGGCGCTCGGCACCTACAGCGCGAAATTCGATGCCGCGCGCGTGCGCCGGATCGAACAGATGGTTGCCAATCTCGCTGGCAATGCCGAGCAGGTGATCGATGCACGGCAGGCGCCGCGCTTCGCGGGCGAGGTCGCCGAGCCGCGGCCCGGCCTCCGATCCGGCCATATCCCCGGCAGCCGCAATCTGCCCTATGCGGAGTTGTTCGACGCGACGACCGGCATGATGAGGCCGCTCGACCAGTTGCGCGAGGCATTCGGCGCCGCTGGCGTCGATCTCGCCAAGCCGATCGTGACCTCCTGCGGCTCCGGCGTGTCGGCGGCGGTGCTCACGCTGGCGCTCTATCGTCTCGGCATCCGCGACACCGCGCTCTACGACGGCTCGTGGTCGGAGTGGGGCATCGAGAACGGCCCGCCGGTTGCGACCGGGCCAGCCTGATCGGCGGCTCCTCTTTACCGTGTGCGCGGCCCGGCCGCCTGCTGGCTGACCGTCTGCGGTTGACCGAACGGCTGCTGCCCGAACGGATCGGGGAATGCGGCCTGTTGCTGTTGAGCAGCAGCAGCAGCAGCTTGCCGTGCCGACCGGAGCCGCTGTGCGATGCGCCGCTGGTTGGCGCGGCGCGCCGCGATCTGCTTCTCGCGGGCCTGGCGCTTCTTGAGCATGCTCCGGCGCAACTGAATGCTCGCGACCTTCACCGAGGCACGATGCTCGCTGGCGGCGGGCCGCTCCTGATGAGCCGGCTGTTCGGCCAGTGCGGCGAGCTTGGCGGCGATCGGGTCGAGCACCGCCGGAACGGGCGCGAGCGCGGTTGAAGCGGCGGCTGCGGTCGTCATCATCGGATCGGCGCTGGCGAGGATCTGACGAGCTGGCGGCGGCGGTGCCACCACGGCGGCCGCAGCTTCACGCGACGCCCGCGGCGGGGCGGTCGCTGCAGTCTCGGGCGAGCTGTCCATGCTCGGCTTGTCGAACGCTTTTTCGACCGGAGCGACGATCGAAGCGGTCGTGTCCGGAATGGGGCGCTCCGGCTTGATGCTCTCGATCCGGTCATTCGTCGCGGACGCGGTCGCGACAATGGCGGAGGTGCGGGACGTGTCGACCGTTTCCGCCGGCAGCGAGGGCGTCGGCACATCGGTGGCCACCGCAACGGGGGTCACTTCGGGCGCTTCTGTGAGCGGCGCCGCCGTCGACGGCGCGCTCGGCTGTTCGGACGTTGCCGGGGCAGCATCGGCCACGACCGGCGGCGGCGTCACCGGCGGTGTCGGAATCGAATCCACCCGCAGCACCGCGAGCACCGGCGTGGGTTCGGCCGGCGGTAGGAACGTCGTGAAGCCCGACGCCTGAGTCGTGCGCCAGGACGCGTTGCTGGCGAACTGCTCATGGGCGGCGCGCAACAGAGCCGCAGCGCCCATGCCGAAGATGGTGAGAGAAATGGAACAGACGATCGCGGCGACCAGAAAACGAAAGCCGGGAAGCATTGACGGTAACTCTCGCCACGGCAGCGGGACTGCCGAGACATTCGAGCCAGTAGGGAACGCGGTGATCACAGGGAATAGCCGCGTCCGCGACGAGGCCGGCTTCTGCCGTGCATCGCGAATCAGGCTCAAGTCAGAATACCGGAAGTGTTCCCGCCCGCTCGGCAAATCACGGCATCGATAGGGCCTGCGGGGGCTCCGCTGCACTTTTTCGGCGGCGTGAGACTTCCGTGCAACGACGGAGACATGATCACAAATTGCCGAAGTCGGGCCGCTCTGGCCGGAATTGTCTTGAATGCGCCGCTATCTTCGGCCATCTGGCACAGCAAAGGTCCCAATCGGCGGCTTGGGGATACTGCAAGGGCGATGATGATCAGACAAATCCTGACGGTTTGCGCGGTCGCGGCAGCGGGCGTGACGGCAGCTTCGTTTGCCGAGGCACAGCAGGTCTATCAGACCGCGCCTGGAGCGTATTCACCGGCGCCGACGCCTTACCCGGCCGATGCGCGCGGGCAGGGGCAGGATTTCGACGCGCTCGACGACGAGGATGCGCCTGGCAATTCCGCGGCCCTGCCGCCGCCCGGCCCGGTGATCTCGCCGGACGATCCGCGCTACGGTCGTCCAGCCAATGCGCCGGTCTATGGCGCTGCTGCTCCGACCGGCCCCATCCTTTCTCCCGACGATCCCCGATATGGGCGTCCGGCCGGTGCGGCGGTCTATGGAGCAGCTCCGAACGGCCCCGTGATGTCCCCGGATGATCCGCGTTACGGCCGCCCGGCTGGTCCGCCCCCGGTGATCTACGGTGATCGTCCCGCCTCCGGCCAACAGGCTTATGGTGGCGCCTACGGCAACAGCGCGCCTGGTGGCGACTCCGGCGCGCCGCGGCCGCCCGGCGCCGTCGGTGGCGCTCCCGCCGTCGCGGGCGCCGCACAGGCTCCGGCCGCCGGAGATCGGCCGATGACGGTGGCAGCCCTGCCGCCTGAGGAACAACCCGATGCGGCGCCGGCGCCGCTGCCGGCGAACCTGCGCCGCCAGGAGGTCGACTTCGTCACCAAGGAGCCGCCGGGAACGATCGTCGTCGATACGCCGAACACCTACCTCTATCTGGTGCTCGGCAACGGCCGGGCCATGCGCTACGGCGTCCGTGTCGGCCGCGAAGGCTTCACCTGGACCGGCGTGCAGAAGATCACCAAGAAGACCGAGTGGCCGGACTGGTATCCGCCGAGCGAGATGATCGAGCGCCAGCCCTATCTGCCGCGCTTCATGGCCGGCGGTCCCGGCAATCCGCTCGGCGCCCGCGCGATGTATCTGGGCTCGACCGTGTACCGCATCCACGGCACCAACCAGCCGTCGACCATCGGCAAGTTCGTGTCGTCAGGATGCATCGGCATGCTGAACGACGACGTCGCCGACCTGTTCGACCGGGTCAAGGTCGGCACCCGCGTGGTCGTGATGCCGGGCGGTGCACCTCCGGGCTCCGGCAAGAACATGGCTGCCGCCGCGGCCTCACCGGCTCAGGCGCCTGTCCAGGCGCAGGCGGCCGTGCCGGCTAGCCAGCCGGCCAACATGCAGCCGCTGCCGCCGCCGGTCACGATCCGCTGAGGCGCGTTTGCCCGAGCTGAGCCCGTTGGAAACACCCTCCTCGCGGAGGGTGTTTTGCTTTGTGAGCCGCTCTCGCCTGCCTCAAGCCAGCCGGCGCGGCGGCTCGGACCCGGCGAGCCAGGCGGCGATGCAATCGACCATCTGACCGTAATGGGCCCGAAAGCTCTCCTCGGTGACGTAGCCGAGATGCGGCGTGATCACGACGTTGCCGAGCCCGCGCAGCGGATGGGCGACCGGCAGCGGCTCGACCGAGAACACGTCGAGCCCGGCGCCGGCGATGCGCTTGTCGCGCAGCGCCTGCAGCAGCGCGGCCTCGTCGACGATCGGTGCGCGCGAGGTGTTGACCAGGTAGGCGGTTGGCTTCATCCGCGCGAGGTCGGCGGGGCCGACCAGCCCGCGTGAGCGGTCGCTGAGCACGACATGGATGGTGATGACATCGGCGGTCGCGAACAGCTCCTCCTTGGTGGCGAAGCCGACGCCCGCCGCGTTGCAGTGGTCTGGCGTCAGGTTGGGGCTCCAGGCGATCACGTTCATGCCGAACGCCTTGCCGAGCTCCGCCACCTTGGTGCCGAGCTTGCCCAGCCCGATCACGCCCAGCGTCTTGCCCTCGATCTCCACGCCGCCCAGCGCCTGCCAAGGCTCGCCGGCATGCATGCGGGCGTTCTCCTGGCCGATCCTGCGGGTCAGCTCCAGGATCAGGCCCATGGTGAGCGGTGCGGTGGGGTCACGGCCATATTGCGTGCCGCAGACCATGATGCCGCGCGCCTTGGCGGCCTCCATGTCGATGGCGGCGTTGCGCATGCCCGAGGTGATCAGGAGCCTCAGCTTCGGCAACCGCTCGATCAGGGAGCGCGGCAATGGCGTCCGCTCGCGCATCGCACAGATGATGTCGGCATCGGTGAGCGCGCCGGCGGCCGCTTCCTCGTTGCCGAACGGCTGTGTGAAAGCTGTCACATCCACTCTGTCGGCCAGCCGGGGCCAGTCGGCCAATGAGAGGGCCGTATCGTAATAGTCGTCGAGGATCGCACAGCGCAGCCGTGTCATCGGCAAGGTCCATTCATCGGGAAACGGCGGCAATCATGAATGCCGTCGGGAATGGAGCCATGCTTGCGCGCAAAGGGCTGGGTGCGCAAGGCGTCGTCCCGCTGTGACGCGGAACCAGGCGATATCAGTCGAGGCGGGTCTTCAGCCGGAACGCTGCGTCATGGCCGTATTTGGCGCGCCAGGCGGGGCCGGGGCCACGCATGTAATGCAGCTCCGGTCGGTACGGGTTGAACGCTCGCGTGACGAAGTCGCGCCAGAAGCCGCGGATCTCGTCGACGATCCCGGATCGGTCGTTGCGGTGGGCCGCCGGAGCGGGCAGGGAGGCTGAGGTGAAGGCTGCCATGACGGGCTCTCGCTGTTGTCGGTCGCGGCTTTTGCCGCTTGGGCGCGCGGGTCTTGCGGGCCGAGACCGAGTGTCCCGCCGAATTAATTAAAAGATGGTTGCAATTGTCGTGATCCGCCACACACAAGGTGACGGACCCGTATTCGTCCGTGGGCGGGAGGCCCGTCCCGGCGCAGGAACGACCGTGATTCTCCCGGCATTTGTTCCGGTCAGGACCGGCTCGCCGGTTGCCCTTTGGGGACCGCGCGGTTACATCAGCGGCAACCATTTTCCGAAAATTCCGGCAGGCTTCAAGGGACACGCGATGGCGCGCCAGTTCGTCTACTTCATGCAGGGTCTGTCCAAGACCTACCCGACACGCAAGGTGCTCGATAACATCCATCTGTCGTTCTATCCGGACGCCAAGATCGGTGTGCTCGGCGTCAACGGCTCCGGTAAGTCCACCCTGCTCAAGATCATGGCCGGCATCGACAAGGACTATACCGGCGAGGCGTGGGTCGCCGAGGGCGCCCGCGTCGGCTATCTCGAGCAGGAGCCGCAGCTCGACCCGAAGCTCACGGTGCGCGAGAATGTCATGCTCGGCGTCGGCAAGCAGAAGGCGATTCTCGATCGCTACAACGAGCTGGCGATGAACTACTCCGAGGAGACCGCCGACGAGATGACCAAGCTGCAGGACGAGATCGAGGCGCAGGGCCTGTGGGATCTCGACAGCAAGGTCGACCAGGCGATGGATGCGCTGCGCTGCCCGCCCGACGATGCCGACGTCGCCAAGCTGTCCGGCGGCGAGCGTCGCCGCGTCGCGCTGTGCCGGCTGCTGCTCGACCAGCCCGAGCTGCTGCTGCTCGACGAGCCGACCAACCATCTCGACGCCGAATCGGTGTCGTGGCTCGAAGGCCATCTGCGCAACTATCCGGGCGCGATCCTGATCGTCACCCACGACCGCTACTTCCTCGACAACGTCACCAGCTGGATCCTCGAGCTCGACCGCGGCAAGGGCATCCCCTACGAGGGCAACTACTCGTCCTGGCTGCAGCAGAAGCAGAAGCGGCTGGAGCAGGAAGGCCGCGAGGATGCGGCGCACCAGCGCACTTTGGCGCGCGAGCAGGAGTGGATCGCGGCGTCGCCGAAGGCCCGCCAGGCGAAATCCAAGGCGCGCTATCAGCGCTACGAGGAGCTGCTCAAGAAGGCGAGCGAGAAGCAGACCCAGACCGCGCAGATCATCATTCCCGTGGCCGAGCGGCTCGGTAACAACGTCATCGATTTCGAGGGGCTGACCAAGAGCTTCGGCGATCGCCTGCTGATCGACAATCTCACCTTCAAGCTGCCGCCCGGCGGCATCGTCGGCGTCATCGGCCCGAACGGCGCCGGCAAGACCACGCTGTTCCGCATGATCACGGGACAAGAGAAGCCGGACGCCGGCACCATCACCATCGGCGAGACCGTGCATCTCGGCTATGTCGACCAGTCGCGCGACGCGCTCGATGGCAACAAGACGGTGTGGGAAGAGATCTCCGGCGGCAACGAGCTGATCCTGCTCGGCAAGAAGGAAGTCAATTCGCGCGGCTATTGCTCGTCGTTCAACTTCAAGGGCGCCGACCAGCAGAAGAAGGTCGGCGCGCTGTCGGGTGGTGAGCGCAATCGCGTGCATCTCGCCAAGATGCTGAAGTCCGGGTCCAACGTGCTGCTGCTCGACGAGCCGACCAACGATCTCGACGTCGATACCCTGCGTGCGCTCGAAGAGGCCCTGGAAGACTTCGCCGGCTGCGCCGTCATCATCAGCCACGATCGCTGGTTCCTCGACCGTATCGCGACCCACATGCTGGCCTTCGAGGGCGACAGCCATGTCGAATGGTTCGAAGGAAACTTCCAGGACTATGAGAAGGACAAGATGCGCCGGCTCGGCCAGGACAGCGTGATTCCGCACCGGGTCAAGTACAAGAAGCTAACGCGCTGATCTCAGGACATCGCAAGGCGCGACGCTGTCTTCGTTCCGGGACAAAGCGTCGCGCCCAGGCTGCGGCCAGTTGTCGCTTCCATGTGCGACGTGATTGCGTAGATAGTCGTTTCGCAATCCCATCCAGCCGCGAGAAAATCCCATCATGTCTTCCCCCGACGCGACCCTGTCCTCCAAGGGCGGAGCGCTGCGCCCCATTCCAATGCTGATCTTCGGCTCGCGCTGGCTGCAGCTACCGCTCTATGTCGGGCTGATCATCGCACAGGGCGTCTATGTCGTGCTGTTCCTGAAGGAGCTCTGGCACCTGTTCGCTCACGCCTTCGATTTCTCCGAGCAGCAGATCATGCTCGCGGTGCTCGGCCTGATCGACGTGGTCATGATCTCGAACCTGCTCGTGATGGTGATCGTCGGCGGCTACGAGACCTTCGTGTCGCGGCTGAATCTGCAGGGCCATCCCGACGAACCCGAATGGCTCAGCCACGTCAATGCCAGCGTGCTGAAGATCAAGCTGGCGATGGCCATCATAGGCATCTCTTCCATTCATCTGCTCCGTACCTTCATCGAGGCCGGCGCGCTCTCGTCGGGCAAGTCGAACTACACCGAGACCGGCGTGATGTGGCAGACGATCATCCACACGGTCTTCATCCTCTCCGCGATCGGCATCGCCGTGGTCGACAAATTGTCGAATGCCGCGATCGAAGAGGCGAAGCAGGCGGGGCATTGAGCGGCAGCCTCGAGTTCCGCCGCGCGGTCTGCTGACGTTCACAACGGCCGCGGGCTGTGCTAGCCCTATCGGATGGCTCGGCAGCTGCTACTCCGTTTGCGCAGGCTCGTTCTCGTCGGTCTGGTGCTCTGCATGTTTGGCGATGGCCAAGCGAGCGCGACCGACGCCGCCTTCACGGAGTTCGTCAACTCGCTCTGGCCCGAAGCCAAGGAGCAGGGCGTCTCCCGCGCGACGTTCGAGGCCGAGACGCGCGGATTGGAGCCTGACTACAAGCTTCCCGATCTGCTGCTGCCCGGCCGGCCCGCGACGGGGGCGCCGGCGCAGGCCGAGTTCGTGCAGGTGCCAGCCGACTACATCAAGGAAGCGTCGATCGCGCGGCTGGCCGCGCACGGTGAGAAGCTGATCCAGCAATATCGTTCGGCGCTCGCCGAGATCGAACGCCGCTTCGGCGTGCCGGGGCCGGTTGTGCTCGCGATCTGGGGCCGCGAAACCGATTTCGGCCGCTATGCGCTGCCCTACGATGCGCTGCGCGTGCTGGCGACGCAGGCCTATGTCGGCCGGCGCAAGGACCAGTACCGCACCGAGTTCATCATGGCGCTGAAGATGCTGAGCGACGGTGTCGTGTCGCGCGGCGATCTCAGGGCCTCATGGGGCGGGGCGGTCGGGCTCACCCAGTTCCTGCCGTCGGAGTACTACAAGCACGGCGTCGATCTCGATGGCGACGGCAAGGTCGATCTCTGGCATTCGGTGCCGGACGCGCTGGGCTCGGCGGCGCTGCAGCTTGCGAACAAGGGCTGGCAGCGCGGCGTGCGCTGGGCCTACGAGGTCAAGCCGCCTGCCAATGTCGATTGCGCGATGGGTGTGCCGGAGGTGAAGAAGCCGATCGGCGAATGGCTGCGGGCCGGCTTCGTCCCGGTGCATGGCCAGCGGCTGAGCGCAGCCGAGCAGCGGCAGCCGGCGTCGCTGCTGCAGCCTGAGGGCATCTATGGTCCGGCTTTCCTGACGACGGCGAACTACTTCGTCATCAAGGAGTACAATTTCTCCGATCTCTACGTGCTGTTCGTCGGCCACCTCGCGGACCGCATGACGAGTTCGGCCCCGTTCGCGACGCCGTGGGCGGCGTCGAAGCAGCTTCGGAGCAAGGACGTCGAGGCGATGCAGAAGGGCCTGACGCGGCTCGGTCTCTACGGCGACAAGCTGGATGGCAAGGCCGGCATGCAGACCCGCGCCGCGCTCGGCGCATTTCAGAAGAAGGCGGGCCTGAAGGTCGACTGCTGGCCGAGCGAGTCGGTGCTGCAGGCGATCAACGCCGCGCGCTGATCGACCGAATTCAGCGGATTGGCCGGCAGCAAAAAGCCCGGCCGCAGGGCCGGGCTTGCTGCAACGCTATGCGTCGTCAGGATCAGTAGCAGACGCGAACCGGGCGCGACACCCAGCCGTAGCCGTCCCAATAGCGCTCACGGCGCCACACGCACGGCGGCGGGCCCGGCGGAGGGGCTTCGACATAGACCGGACCGCCATAGGCCGGGCGGCTGGACGCGATCGCGCCGCCGATCAGGGCGCCGCCGATCAGGCCGGCAGCCACGCCGGCACCCACGTCGCCAGCCTTGGCGGCTGGTGCCGTCACGCTCAGCGAACCGGCGATGGTCGCAACCGCAAGCACTGCGGTCAGGATCTTCTTCATGTTCCGAGATCTCCTGGAAGGCGCCCTCGCGGGCACCAGGTTGGTGATTCACGCACGATCAGGGGCCGTCAGCATCGTGAGAAAACACGACAATCCGTCAACCCTTCGTAAACTCTGTCCGACCTGATGCGACGGAAAAACGGTTTTTTCTGGCCGTGGAGGCCGCCGTTCTCGAAATTCCGGTGCAAGGTCATGGAATTAATGAAGGTGAACGATCACTCGCAAACGCGGACGCGGCGAAGCCGCCAGCCGTAGCCGTCCCAGAAGCGCTGGCGTTGCCAATAGCAGGCATAGCCGGGATCGGCGACGTAGGCAGGCCCGCCGTAATAGGAGTAGCCCGGCCCGTAAGAATATCCTGGCGAGTAGGAGTAGCCCGGCCCGTAATAATAGGGATTGCTGCCCGCAGCGATGGCGCCACCGATGAGGGCGCCGCCGAGCAGGCCGGCAGCGACACCGGCGGCGACACGACCATTGCGCGCTTCAGCAGGAGCAGGGGCCAGCGCTGCGGTCGACAGCGTCGCGACGGCGGCCAGGGCCGCAAGAGTCTTCTTCATGACCTTAACCTCTCTCACTCCAAGTCGGCGGATCGCGCATCAAGCGATACGGCAGGTTCACATATCCCGCTTGAATGATCAATGAACGGGCGCGTTCCATTGGACGACCCATCTCAAGGATGCGTTCAATGCTGCAGTGCACAAAATTTGACGTCGGTTCGGAGCAGGCATGACTCCCACGATGACGATCGTCGTGGCGATCGGACCGACCTCGGCCATCTGCTACGCGCTGCTGGTTCGCGCCGACCGCGGGCCCAACCGCCGCCGCTCTTCCACCGACACCACCATCAGCGATTCCGGCAGCTCATCGCACGACGGCCAGGGGATCGGACTTGCGAGTTGGTTTTCCAATACCTCGTCAGACGTCATGGGAAACCCGATCGATGGCGGGGGTGACGGTGGCGACAGTGGTGGAGGCGACGGGGGTGGTGGCGACTGAGTTCCGGCTGCTCGATCGCCGCTCGATGGTCGTCCGGCGACGACTTTGATCTGCGGCAAGCTCGCATAGTTGGAGTCGTTCTAGATTGATCTGGAAATTGGAATCGCTTCAAAAGCGCCGTTTTCCCTTTGCGCGGGTAGCTGCGGATGACTATCGATACCTGACCAAGGACGATTGGCCGGTTTCTCATGATTGTTTGTTCCTGCAACGTCATCAGCGATCACGACATCCGCAACGCGGTGAAGTCTGCGGACGAACTGCCGCGGAACCCCAAGCAGGTCTACGGTTGCCTGGGGTGCAGCGCGGAATGCGGCCGCTGTGCGCGCACAATCAAGACGATCATCGACGAGGCGCTGGGTCCCTGCGCCCGCTCCTGCCAGGTTGGCTGTCAGCACGGCCACCATCATGGGGCGGCGCCGGTGCAGGCGATCGATGACGACCTTCAGAGCCGGTTCGCGCTCGCCGCCTGCTGACAGGCGTTTGCCCTCGGTCGCGTGCTTTCCGCCCTAAAAATGCACATGAACGGGGGTCGTCTCCGCACTTCGAACCTGTTATTGAGCGCCTGCGGCCTCTAACTTTTTCGGAGCTTATCCATGCAGGGCGACCCCAAGGTCATCGAATATCTCAACAAGGGATTGCGCAGCGAGCTGACTGCCATCAACCAATATTGGCTGCACTATCGCCTGTTGAACAATTGGGGCCTTCTCGACATGGCGAAGGTCTGGCGCAAGGAATCCATCGAGGAGATGGAGCACGCCGACAAGTTCACCGACCGCATTCTCTTCCTCGACGGCTTCCCCAACATGCAGGTGCTCGATCCGCTGCGCATCGGCCAGAACGTCAAGGAGATCATCGAGTGCGATCTCGCCGCCGAGATCGGCGCGCGGACGCTGTATCAGGAAGCCGCAACCTATTGCCATGGCGTGAAGGACTACGTGTCGCGCGACCTGTTCGAGCAGCTGATGAAGGACGAGGAGCATCACATCGATTTCCTCGAGACCCAGCTCGACCTGATCAACCGGATCGGTCTCGAACTCTACACGCAGAAGCACGTCGGCGGCCTCGAGAGCGAGCACTGACGTCAACGTTGAGGCGGTCGTCCGCTTTCGGTACAGGGTCGATTCACGGCTGGTGTTTCATGCCTTGAATCGACCGCCCCTGTGACGTGAGGGGCGCCCAGAGTCGTGCTCAGTCGATAATGCCGAAATCCGTCACGGGCATGACCCAATAGACGAGCTTCGTCCCTGCAAATGCGTTCCTGAGCCGTTCCAGCAGGTGCTCGAGATCCTGTCCCTGCAGCACGATCCGCACGACGACCTCGTCGGCATGTCCCTTGACCCGCTCCGCCGCGCTGCGCAGCCGGACGCGGACGCCATGTCCGGACGCATCAGAGGCCGTAAAGCCGCTCACCAGATCGGTCTGCTCGCTCAGATGGTCGAGCACCTCGGCACGAAGCGCATCCGGCACGATCAGTGTCAGGCAGACGGCTTGGCCGGTCATGTCGCGTCCTTCGCAGCGGCGCCGTAGCGGCGATACAGGATCGGCAACAGGATCAGCGTCAGCAGCGTAGACGACAACAGGCCGCCGATCACGACGATCGCAAGCGGACGCTGGACCTCCGATCCAGGTCCGGATGCAAACAGCAGTGGGATCAATCCGAGCGCCGTGATGCTCGCCGTCATCAGCACCGGCCGCAGCCTGCGCTTTGCGCCTTCGACCACGATGCGCTGCTCGGAGAGCCCGTGAGCGCGCAACTGGTTGAAATGAGACACCAGCACGACGCCGTTGAGCACGGCGATTCCAAGCAGTGCGATGAAGCCGACGGAGGCCGGGACGGAGAGGTATTCGCCGGTCGAGACCAACGCGAACACGCCGCCGATCAGCGCAAAGGGAATGTTGACGAGGACGAGCAGGGCCTGGCGCACCGAGCCGAACGTCGTGAAGAGCAGCACGAAGATCAGGCCGATCGCGACCGGCACAACGACGGACAGACGCGCGGCTGCACGCTGCTGGTTCTCGAACTGCCCGCCCCATGTCAGCCGATAGCCGGACGGCAGCGGCAGCTCGGCTGCGACCCTTTGCTGGGCCGCCTGCACGAAGCCGACCATGTCACGGCCGCGGACGTTGCTGCGAACCACGCTCATGCGGTTGCCGTCCTCACGATCGATCTTCACCGGGCCGTCGACCCTCTGGATGCGGGCGACCTGCGAGAGCGCAACATGCTGGCCTGACGCAAGCGTCAGCGGCAGCGCCGCCAGCATCGTCGGAGCCTGCCGCGTGGTCTCGCCGCCGCGGACCAGGATCGGCGTCCGGCGTCCCTCCTCGAGCGCGGTGCCGATCGTTCGGCCTTCGATCTGCGTGCGCAAGGCGGCCGAGATCGAGTCCACGGTGAGCCCAAGGCGGCCCGCCTCCATCCGGTTGACGGCGATCGTGTAGTATTGCGCGCCCTCGTTGAGCGTCGTGTAGACGTCTTGGGCGCCATCGATGTCGGACATGATCGCCGACAGCTTCGCTGCGATCTCGTTGAGCTTGGTGATGTCCGGGCCGAAGATCTTGACCGCGACGTCGCCGCGCACGCCGCTGATCATTTCCTGCACGCGCATGTCGATGGGTTGCGTGAAGCTGAGCGAGACGCCGGGGAAGCCGGTCAGGACCTCGCGAAGCTTCTCGAGCAGGACATCGCGGTCGCTGGTCTGCCGTTGGTCTGCCGGCTTGAGCACCAGGAACGTGTCGGTCTGATTGGGTCCCATCGGATCGAGCCCGAGCTCGTCCGAGCCGGTGCGCGCGATGATGCCGGCGACGTCTGGCACCTTCATCAACGCCGTCTGCAGCCGGGCATTGATGGCGAGGGACTCGTCGAGATTGACGGACGGCAGCGTTTCCACGCTGACGATGACGTCGCCTTCGTCCATCGTCGGCATGAAGGTCTTGCCCAGCTGGGTGTAGCCGTATCCCGCGGCAACGAGGCTGACCAGCGCCGCGATGATCACCTTGCGCTCGTTCCCGAGCGCCCAGTCGAGTGCGGGCGCGTAGACGCGCTGCGCTGCCCGGATCAGCATTGGATCGTCATGCGATGCGGATGTGAGCACGAAGGACGTCGCGACCGGAAGCACCGTCAGCGCAAGCAGCAGCGATGCGGCCAGAGCGAAAATGATCGCCAGCGCGACCGGAATGAAGAGCTTTCCCTCCAGCCCCTGCAAGGTCAGCAGCGGAACGAACACGATGATGATGATCAGGACGCCCGAGGCGACCGGCTGCAGGACTTCGCAAACCGAGCGGTAGACGACGTGGATCAGCGGCGTGGCGCTTCCGTGATCGTGCTTGGCGAGATTGCCGACGATGTTCTCGACCACCACGACCAGCGCGTCGATCAGCATGCCGATCGCGATTGCAAGGCCCCCCAGACTCATCAGGTTAGCGGACATGCCGACCGCCCGCATCACGATCAGCGCCATCACGATCGCGAGCGGCAGGCTGAGCGCGATCACCAGCGAGGCGCGCCAATTGCCGAGGAACAGCAGCAGCAGCACGACGACGAGCACCGTGGCTTCGCCCAGCGCCCGGACCACCGTGCCGACGGCGCGGTTGACCAGCCGGCTGCGGTCGTAGAACACGTTGATGGAGACGCTGCTCGGCAGCGACCGCTTCAGTTCGTCCAGCCGGGCCCGAACGTCGCGCACCAATTGTCCGGCGTTGGCGCCGCGCAGACCGAGCACGAGCCCCTCGACCGTCTCGCCCTTGCCGTCCGTCGTGACGGCGCCATAGCGGGTGAGTGCGCCGATCTTGACCCTTGCGACGTCGTTGACCCGGATCGGGATTCCGTCGCGGGTGTCGACGATGATCGCCCGGATGTCGTCGATGCCGCGGATGCTGCCTTCGATGCGGACCAGCGCGCTGTCTTCGCCCTGGTTGACCCGCCCGGCACCGTCGTTGCGGCTGTTGGCCTCGATGGCCTTGCGAAACAGCTCGGACGAGATGCCGCGCGCCGCCAGCGCGTCGTTCCTCGGCACGATTTCGAAGGCGCGGACATAGCCGCCGAGCGCGTTGACGTCGGCTACTCCGGGCACCGTGCGCAGCGCTGGTCGGATGACCCAGTCGAGCAAGGTCCGGCGTTCGGCCAGCGACAGTTCGGGACTGTCGATCGTGAACATGAACATCTCGCCCAGAGGGCTCGTGATCGGGGCGAGGCCCCCGTTCACGCCCTCGGGAAAGTCGCGCGAGATGTTGGACAGCCGCTCCGACACCTGATTGCGGGCCCAGTAGATGTCGGTGCCGTCCTCGAAATCGACGGTGATGTCGGCCAGCGCGTATTTCGTGGTCGAGCGAAGGATCTTCTTGTTCGGCAACCCGAGCAGCTCCAGCTCGATCGGTACCGTGATGCGCTGCTCGACCTCTTCCGGCGTCAGGCCGGGAGCCTTCATGATGATCTTCACCTGGACCGGCGAGACGTCTGGAAAGGCATCGATCGGCAGGCTCGGCAAGACAACGGCGCCTGCGCCGATCACCAGCAGCGTGCTGAGGATGACGAAGAGCCGCTGTGACAGCGCGAATGCGACCAGCCGTTGCAGCATCTACTGCCCCAGTCGCGAGAGGATGCCGCGCAACGCCGAGATGCCGCCGATGGCGATCTCGTTCTTGTCCGTGAGGGGGCCTGCGATGACGACGTGATCCTGATCCTCCGCGAGCAGGGTGACCGCAACGAGCCGGAAGCCGCCTTCCGTGGCAACGAACACCGCGGTCTGCTCACCGCGCCGGACGAGGCCGCTATAGGGAATTTCCCACGCGCTTTCTCCTGCCGAGACAAAGCCGATGCGGGCCGCCGCCATTTGTCCGGAATGCAGTTCGCCGTTGTTGGGAATCTCGGCGCGGACGAGAATTGTCTGCGTGGCGGCATCGGTCGTCTCGGACACCAGGATGACCTGGCCCGGTGTCGCATAGCCTTCGATGTCGACCTTGGCGCCGGTCTTGATGGCGCCGATGTTGGTTGCGGGAATCGCGATCTCGGCCCATAGCGGCGACAGCCGGGCGAGCTTCACCAGTGACGCGGCCTGTTCCAGGCGCTGGCCCGGCGATACCGCGAGCTCGACCACGGACGCCGTGCGCGGGGCCGTCACAGTGAGCGTCGCGCTGATCGCCGCCTCGCTGCTGAGCCGGGCGATGGCTTCGTCGGACAGCCCGCTGATGTGCAGCATCTGCCGACGTTCGGCGACGACGATGCTGGCCTGGCGCGCTTCGGTCTGGCTCGACTCCAGCACGCGTTGCGGGATGGCCTTGCCTTCGAACAGGTCGGCATTGCGCTTCAACTGCTGAACCGCGAGAACCTCCTGGGCCAGCGCATGCAGGTAATCGCGCTGGAGCGAGACGAAGCTCGGACTCTCCAGCGTGAGCAGCGGTTGTCCGACGGTCACGCGATCGCCGCGGGCAACGGCGAGGTTGGTGATCATTCCCGCGACCGGCGCGCTGACGACCCACAGTTGAGGCGTGGGAATGACGATCTGCGCGGGATAGGGCAGCGTTTTGTCCATCCGGCTGGAGATCGGATGCGTCACGCGCACGCCGAGGTTCTGCGCCTGGCTTGGCGTGAGCTTCAGCTCATCATCGGCCGACGCGGCGCAGGGCGCCACAACGAGAGCCAGCCCGAGAGACGCCCGGGCCAGACGGCCTGCGGACCAGTAAAACAATCGCTTGGGCATCTCGATCAAGAATCTTCAGGTTCATGCATGACACATTCTGTACACTATTTCGGCCGGTTTCCGCGACTGTTGACTTAGGTCAATCGGAGCTAGTCACGAAACCGGAGGTCACTTCTCGTGCCGCTAATGAGTCGCATGAGTGGTAGCCGCACGCGCCGGCGCCTCATACGGCATCGGCGGGAACGAAACAGCTGATGATGATGTCGCCGCGGTGATGGACGTACCACACCACGGCCTCGCCGATCGGGTTGCCGCGGTCGCGGATGATGGCGCGTTCCGGCACCGCCATCCACCGGCCTTCGATCGGCACCCAATAGGTGCCGTCACGCACGTCATAGGTGGTGCGGTGGCCGTCGGAGACATCGCAGCATGGCACGCCGTTGGGCGCGATCACGCTCTTGAACCACGCGCGAATGTCAGGCGGGACGTTGTCGAACTGCCCGTTGTCGAAGGCGGCGGCGACGGTCGCGCAGGCGAGCGAGCCCATCGTGAGACCGGCCAGCACCATCCTGCGCATTCAACGCTCCCTTCTGCGGACCTACATGCCGCGCTGTGGCGCCGTCGCCAGCAATTCGCGCAGCGGCTCGGCGTAGAACTTCGCATTTCCGGTGGTCAGGTGGCCGCGCGTTTCGGCCGAGGTCGGGATGAGCAGGAGCTTGCCGTTGGCGACGCGCTTCATGGCGTCGACCGTCACGCCGGTCTCCGGCGGGTTGCGCTCGTCGTCGGCCGAGTTGATCAGCATCACGGTCGCCTTGATCTTGTCGAGATCGGCAGACGGATTGTAGTCGTGCGACGAGTCCCACTGATAGATGAAGTCGTTGGCGTCGGTGGGAATGGGCGTGGCGAGCCGCTCCTCGACCAGCTTGTCGGCCTTGGCCGCGGTCGGTGCCGCGAGCTGATAGGCGATGGTGCCGCCGGCCGTGGCGGTGGCATAGGCCGTGACGGCATATTTCATCATGCGCGGCTGTGCGGTGTAGTTGCCGCCATTGTAGTCGGGATCGTTGCGGATCGTCTCCAGCATCAGCCGGCGCAGCATCCAGTTGCGGGCCGCCATTTCGGTCGGCTGCGAGGCCATCGGCACCGCGGCGTCCATGAAGTCCGGATAGCGCGTGGCCCACACCCAGCTGTGCATCCCGCCCATGGAATTGCCGATCACGAGCCGGACGTGCTTGATGCCGAGGCCCTCGGTCAGCAGGCGATGCTGCGCATCGACCATGTCGGCATAGTCATAGGCGGGAAACCTGGTCTTCAGCCCGTCGGAGGGCTTCGACGATTTGCCGTGGCCGATGCTGTCGGGAATGATGATGTAGTACCTGGTCGCATCGAGCGGCTGGCCCTTGCCGAACAATTCGCCGGCGAAGGTCGGCACCAGCATGCTTCCGCCTGAGCCGCCGGTGCCATGCAGCACCAGCACCGGCTGCCCGGTCGGCTCGCCGACGGTCGTATAGTGCAGCCTCAGCTCCGGCAGCGTCTCGCCGGTGTGAAACTTGAAATCCTTGACGACGAAGTCGCCCTGCTTCGGGGCGGGATAGTCGGAGGCGCGGGCCGGCGCGCAAAAAACGACGACGGCGGCAAAAACGGCGGCAAGCGGTCGAACCATGGACTCCCCCTGATCATGCGCGACTCTTCCGGCCGCGTCGGGGACATGATAGCACGGTCTGCGACTTGGTTCAGTACCGGATTGATGGGACTCATCATGTGCCGCAACATCAAGACGCTGTTCAATTTCGAGCCGCCGGCGACGGAGGCTGAAATTCAGGCCTCGGCCCTGCAATTCGTGCGCAAGCTGTCCGGCTTCAACACGCCGTCGCAAGCCAACGACGCCGCCTTCGCCCGCGCGGTCGAGGAGGTGGCCGACGCCGCGCGGCGGCTGTTGACCTCGCTGCAGACCCAGGCCCCGCCGCGCGACCGCGAGATTGAGGCGGCCAAGGCGCGGGAGCGTTCGGCGGCCAGGTTCGGCCCGCGCTGAGGCCCATCGTGCCCTGACAGAAGGCGAAGCTCAGAACCCCTCGTCGTCGTGGTCGTGGCGGTCCTGGGCCTGCTTGTCGTGCTTCTTCTTTTTCTTGCCCTTCTTCTTTTTCTTCTTCTTCGGGATGTCGATGTCGTGCGGATCGTCGTCCTCGAAGGCCTCGTCCAGCGCATCGTCATGGGTCGTCGCGGCGAAGATGTCGCGCACCGCGACCAGCTCGGCCTCGCGCTCATGCGCCTCGCGATCGCGCGCGCGCTTGTAGTCGTCATAGGCCGCGAAGATCTGCTCGAGCCACGGCATCAGCTGATCGATCGTCGGCAGCGTGCCCGGCGGTCCCGGTTCACCCTGCGGACCTTGAGGCCCCTGCGGTCCCGGCTTGCCGGGCGGGCCTTGCTCGCCGCGCGGCCCTTGCGGGCCGGGCTTGCCTTGCGCACCTGCCTTGCCGTCGGAACCCGGCTTGCCGCGCTGACCATCTGGCCCGCGTCGCCCGGGCTGCCCCTGCGGGCCACGTGGACCCACGGGGCCCTGCAGGCCGCGTCCGGCCGGATTCTTTGCCACTACCGCAACTCCGCTACACACCTCTGATTCGCGGCGAAGCGTAACAGAGCCGCGATGATGGCAGCAATTGCAGCAGGGCTGCGAGGCCGATTGATCAACATCAATCGGCGTCGCATCCTGATGAGTTCCACGCGATGGGATATCGCGTGGCCGCCGTTGGATCAGGCCGAATAGGCCGGCACCGCGATGCCGTCGGCCGTGTAGATGCGGATCTTGTTGCGCAAAGTGCGCACGGGCATGCCGAGCAGCCTTGCGGCGTGGGTACGGTTGCCGTTGCAGCGCGCCAGGGTTTGCACGATGAGCTCGCGCTCGATCTCGGACAACGGCGTGCCGATCAACAGCGGCAGGACCTCCGCCGCGGAGCGCGACGGTGGCATGGCAAGCGGCACGAGTGACGGACTTGCGGCTTCGGATGACAATTCTTGCGACATAACTCCTCCCGATCAACGCCCACGCCGACACTGAAACGACGCGCAAACATCGAGACCAACTAAACATCCAGCCCGTAGATCACCGTGGTCCGACAAGGTTAATGGGGCCTTAACGCGGGCGTCCTGCTGTCGCACCGGTGCCGAATACCCCGAAATGGCCTTGGTTTCGCGCGGGTCTCGACCCATTTGGCCGGCGCCGACGCGCGTCCACGATGGGGGTGCAGAGGACTGATCGTCGGACCGCCACAGTTCCTGCGCTGCGAGCGCATCATATCGAACACACCGGCGGCTGCGCATGCACGGTGCCGTGCAAAGGGCTAAATTCGGCCCGATCGATTCGCTTAGTGGGGCACGATCGTCGCACACGGCCATCGAATTACCTCAAGCCCAAATTCACTTCGCTGGAGACTTCATCCATGACAATTGCATCCTCGCTTCGCGGTCTGCTGGTGGCACTGACAGCTGCTTGCGGCGCTGTCATTCCGGCCACGGCGCACGCAGATGGCGGCTTCATCACGCTGACCATCTACAAAGCGGGGTGGATCATCGGCGGCTCCGGCGGCAGCGGCGTGTTGAACTTTCATGGCCGCGCCTATCCGCTGTCGACCGGCGGCCTCGACTGGGGTCTGGTGTTCGGCGGCTCGCGCACGGTGCTGCGCGGCCGCGTCAGCAACATCTGGCGTCCGTCCGACGTCGAGGGCGTCTATGGCGCCGCCGGCGCGGGCCTTGCCGTCGGCCGCGGCGTGCGCGGCATCGTGCTGACCAACCAGAAGGGCGCGGTGCTGGAGCTCTCGGGTGAGCAGATCGGCCTCTTGGCGAACGTCGATCTGTCGGGGCTTGCTATCACGATCAGGTAGTTGCGTCGTCGTCGTCATCGTGGACGCCCAGCAACTCACAACAAGTGTCATCGCCCGCTTGCGTGGGCGACGACCGTTGTTGCGTGCTGAGCATTGCCAACACCATCTCTCTCCCTCTCTTCTGCTCATAAGCCCGCGCTCTCGCCGCACCGCGTGCGCGAGGGATGCATCGTGAGAGCCCCGTCGAAAATCGAGAGGGGCAGGGAAGGCCGGGAGCTCGCCGCTCCCATGGTCCGCGTGCAACAAAAAAGCACGCGGCAGAACCACAGGTTCGGCGGAGACATCCCGGCCTTCCCTGCGCGCATGGTTTGACGGCTTATACGTGGTCTCCCTGGTGCGCCGGGCTTGTTGGCCACCATTGCGCGCGCTACGCTTTCGCATGAGCACGCACGTGACACCAGCTTCGGGGTGTCAGGACATCACGACTTCACCGTACGTGACAGCCGGCGCTCGTCGGGCGCAGCCACCACGTCCACCGCGGCCCACCTCCACGTATCGTGACGACGCGTACGTCCCTCTGCATGAGGCGGGTTGAGCGAAAACATCGTCCTGATTTGCCCGACGTGGCAAGCGCGCGTGGGTGCGACAAACTAACACGACGGGCAGTTTGCGCATGATGCGCATGCGCGGATTGCCCGTCGGGCAGAGATAGGATGCTTCACCTCGGTGACGTGGATAGCCACAACCGCGCGTCGGATCGCCAGCATTGCGCTCTGCGATGCAGCGCCCTCTCCCCTTGTGGGAGAGGGCATCTCCGGCCGATCAGCCCGCTCGCTTGGGTGAGGGGTCTCTCTCAGCAAACTACGCTCGGAGAGGGACCCCTCACCCGAGCGCGTTTGCCGCTCTATACTACATGCCCTCTCCCACAAGGGGAGAGGGCGCAGTCATCGGCATTGCGCGGATCGTCGTCAGCGAGTCGCTTGCCGCAATGATGATGGGCTTACTACCCATCATCACCGCACGCGAGTCGGCTGCGCGTCTGAGGTCTGGGCCAAATGCATCGCCAGCTCCCGCCACGGCGCCAATGTCCACGCACCCGACGCCGCGCCGGACGGCGAGGCGAGCACGAACGTGGTCGGGAAGTCGGCCTGCTCCGGCTGCCGCCCGAGCGCGGTCGCGCCGGTCGGCTGGCCATAGAACAGGCTCGCGGCCTTCTTGCTGGTGAAGGCGACCGTGGCTGGTCGATGCTGCCGGATCTTCGCAATGAAACCGGCGACGTCGACGCCGGCCTTCAGCGCGACATGGTCCATGCCCGCGCCCTGCTTGCACAGATCGGTGAAGCCGATGCCGAGCACGCGCAGCGCTGGAGACTCGTGCGGCTGGTACAGCCGTGGCGTCAGGCCGACGGCGAACAGCGTCGGCCAGAAGCGGTTGCCGGGGTGGGCGTAATAGTGCCCGGTCGCCGCCGAGCGCTCGCTCGCGGCGGTGCCGACGAAGACGAGGCGCAGGCCGGGCTGGAGCTGGTCGGGCAGGCGGTCCATGGCGCCGTTGTCTCATTGTTGCAGTCGTTGCAACAGGCTGTTGACGCGATGCTGCATTGTTGCTGCGGCGGCCGTGGTCTAGGTGACGGCGAGCAACAGGAGCACCGCATGTCGCAACGTCGTCTGTATCATTTCGTTCTTTCCGGCCACGCGCATCGCGTGCGGCTCATGTTGAGCCTGCTTGACCTGCCTTGCGAGCTCGTCGAGGTCGACCTCAAGGGCGGCGCGCACAAGCGGCCGGACTTTCTCGCGCTCAATTCGTTCGGCCAGGTGCCGGTGCTGGTCGACGGCGACGCCGTCATCCCGGACTCCAATGCGATCCTGGTCTATCTCGCCGGCCGCTATGACGGCTCGGGCAAATGGCTGCCGCGCGATCCGCTCGGCCAAGCGCAGGTCCAGCGCTGGCTGTCGGCGGCGGCCGGTCCGCTCGCGTTCGGCCCGGCAGCGGCGCGGGTGGCGACCTTGTTCGGCGCCCCGCTGGACATGGCGAGGGCGCATCAGCTCGCCAACAGCCTGTTCACGGTGATGGAGCGGGAACTCGCCGCGCGGCCGTTCCTCACCGGCGCGGCGCCGACCATCGCCGACGTCGCGCTCTACAGCTACACCGCGCACGCGCCCGAAGGCGGCGTGTCGCTGACGCCGTACCCGAGCGTGCAGGCGTGGCTGGCGCGGATCACTGATCTGCCCGGATTCGTGCCGATGCAGGCGAGCGCGGTCAGCGCCGCCTGACCGCCGCCATGCATGAATGCGTGCGAACGCCGCTTACAGGAAGCAGCGGCGCTCGTCGCGCAGCTTGAGCTGGATGTTGGTCGCCTCGACGAAGGTCGGCACCGGCTTGGAAACGATCTTGTAGGTCGACGGCCACTCCACCGGCTTCGACTGCAACTCGGTGTTCCAGATCTGGCAGATGCCGGTGTTGTCCCAGCGGATCACGTAGTAGCCGGACTTGGGCGCAGGCGCGGCGAAGGCGGTGGGCACGATCGAGGCGGCTGCAATGGCCGTGGCGGCAGCGAACGTGGTCAGGCGACGCATCATCAATCTCCTCAAACGAAACAACGACAATCGCCCGCCCGCGCGGGCCACCGGCCTTGCGGCCGGACCAAGGCCCAAGTGGTGCGACAAAAGCGCGCGCAACGCAAGCCGCCCGTGCCGTCGTTCACAGCGATGTCCGGGATGTGAATGACGACATGCGGTTGTCACATGATGCCGTCAGGCGCGCGCCGGCTTACAGCGTGCAGCGGCCCTGCTGGCGGAGCCTGATCTGGCGGGTCACGGCGTCGTTGAACGTCGGCACCGGCCGGCTGATGACCTGATAGCCGGACGGCCATGCGATCGGCTTGAAGGCGAAGGCCTCGCTCCAGACCTGGCAGATGCCGGTGTTGTCCCAGCGGATGATGTAGTAGCCGGCCTGCGCCGGCGCAGCGGCGAGCAGCGCGGCCGCGGCGAGGCCTGCGGCAAGACAGACTGTGGTGAAACGAGGCATCGTGAAAACTCCGGCAACAAACTGGCCCAGCCCGCGGCCGGCCCTATGTCGGAGCGGTCTCGATCAATTTGAAGGCAGCCGCGCGCGAATCGTGCGGCAAAAGCGCGCGATGCCCCCGGCCGATGATGAGGCGCGATGAGGTGGCGGAGCGAGAGGCCTCTCGGCGTGCGCAGCGCGTCGCGCAGGCCTCAGGAGTGGATGCCCCCGGCGCTCGGTCGGGACGAGAACCGGAGATCGCCGCTGAAGCTCGCGGTCGGAACCAGCGCCGGACCCGCGCCGGCGAGGAGCGGCTGCGAGGCCACCGGCCCCGCGCGCCGGCGCAGGAAGTGGCGCTCGAGATAGGCGTAGGACAGCGTGGCCGCCACGACCGACAGCGGCAGCCCGATCGCGAGCCGCAGCGGCCACCAGACGCCGTAGCTGTCCAGGAAATTCAGAACCGGCAGGTGCCAGAGATAGATGCCGTAGAAGATCCGGCCGAGGAAGATCGCGACCGGCCATTCGAAGATGCGGTGGCAGATCGTGCCGTGGCTGCGCATCAGCATGGTCAACGCGAGGATGCCGGGAAGCACGCCGCACAGCATGCTGCCGAACAGATAGTAGTTCATGCTCGGCCCGTCCGCCGGCCAGAACAGGAAGGTGACCGTGCCCCAATAGATCAGGAGCGGCCACGCCAGCTTCGGCCAGAGCCGGTCGAGCGCGGGTGAGGTGCCGTGCGGCACCAGCCTGAGCACGACGGCCATCGCGCATCCCGCCATCAGTGCATCGGCGCGGGTGTCGAACGCGGTGTAGAGCCGGCGCCACTCGGCCCCATCGAGCACCAGAGCGACGCGCCAGGCCCAGATCGCGGCCGCAATGGCGCAGATGGCGCCGACCAATCGCCAGGTGACGCCGAGGCGCTTGACCAGGACTGCGAAGGTCAGCGGCCACAGCAGATAGAACTGCTCCTCGGTCGACAGCGTCCAGGTGTGGCCGATGTCCTCGATCGTCTTCGGGTCGAACACATACCAGTAGTTGGCGATGTAGGAGAGCGCGATCGCGGCGCGTTCCAGCGCCGGCAGGAACGGCGGCCGCAGCAGCCAGGCGAACAGCAGATAGGCGGCGAGCATCAGCAGCAGCGGCGGCACGATCCGGGCGAAGCGCCGCGCATAGAACTGCCGGAACCTGATGTGGCCGTGCTTGTCGATGTCCCGCAGCAGCAGGCCGGTGATGTAATAGGCGCTCGCCACGAAGAACAGGTCGATATAGAGCACGGCGCCCGGCACGAGCGTGTGCGAGACATGGGCCGTAACGACGCCCAGGGTCATCAGCCCGCGCATGCCGTCATGCGAGGGAACGTAGCCGAGCGGATAGACCTGAGCCTGGAAGGCCTCCCGGATCGCCTCCCGCAATGGCGCCGTGGCGGCGCCAACGAGGCGGAACAGGGCATGGATCGACCATGAATAAAACATCTATCGTGAAATTTTCGGAGATAATGTTTCGGATTATTAAATCCTATTTAAAATTTAAATCGGCCGCAAGAGACGAAAATCGCGGAGCGGGGCCATCACGACGCAGGGTTGCAGCAGAATGAGGCAGGCCGCTCGCTGCGGTGGCAAACGGCGGCGCGGCTCGGCATCATTGCAGTGGATGAAGGGGACCTCGCGGTTGAACTGCGCTTGGGCGACGGCGAGTAGCTGAGGCCGGCGAATTCTGCAGGCGGAGCGGTTGCTTCCTGCACGGAGAACGTAGGGCGGGTTAGCGCCCGCGGGACGATTTCACCGCGGAGGGAATGTTTGCCAGGGCGCGTAACCCGCCGCCTGCGCGGAATGGTGGGTTACGCGAACGGCTTTCAGCCATGTGCGAGCGTGGAGAGATCCGTCGGTTGCCGTCCGCTAATACTACTGAGTCAAAAATCGACGATATACCCGGCTAAGAATCAAGTATTTGTAGAGATTCAGACTTTCACGCGCGGGAGGGTCGAATGGATCTCAAGCCTGAGGAAGCCAGTGCGCGTCGATTTTCAACCTATGTCGAAGGTCTCGCGAGCGAGATCGGGCACGCGGACAGAGTAAACCCGCTTCACGATTATTGTACAGGCCTGATGCTGCCCGGGGAGCGCAAGAGCGTAGAACCAATGGCGGCCAGGACGGCTCCGGCGCGCACGGCGGCCCAGCATCAGTCGCTGCTGCACTTCGTCAATGCCTCACCCTGGTCGGACGAGAAGGTACTGGCCAAGGTGTGCGAGATGGTGCTGCCGGCGATGGAGAAAGCCGGGCCGATCGAGGCCTGGATTCTCGACGACACCTCGTTTGCGAAGAAGGGTAAGCATTCGGTCGGCGTGCACCACCAATATTGTGGCGAGCTCGGTAAGCAGGCCAATTGCCAGGTGGCGGTGACGCTGTCGATCGCCAATCACGCCGCCAGCCTGCCGGTGGCCTATCGGCTGTATCTGCCGGACGTCTGGACCAAGGACCGCACGCGACGAAAGAAGGCGGGCGTGCCCAAAGACATCAAGTTCAAGACCAAGTCGAAGATCGCGATCGAGCAGATCCGCTCTTCATGCGAAGCCGGTCTGCCGCGCGGGGTGGTCTTGATGGACTCCGGTTACGGCCGTGACTCGCAACTGCGCACGGAGATCACGGCGCTCGGATTGACCTATGTCGCGGGCATTCTGCCCAACACCCTGATGTGGCCACCCGGGAGCGGTCCACGGCGGAAAGGAAAGCCGCAGAACAACACGGGTCGTCGTGACGAGCCTGACCTGGTCTCGGCCAAGAAGGTGGCGTGTGGCCTGCCAAAGGAGGCTTGGCACACGATCCGGTGGCGCCAGGGTTCGGCCGAATGGCTGTCATCGCGCTTCGCCCGGGTACGCGTTCGTGTCGGGCACAACAAGCTGATCCCGGAGCAACTGAAATCGGAGTGGCTGCTGATCGAATGGCCCAAAGAGGAAAAGGAGCCGACCAGATACTGGCTCTCGACATTGCCCGCGACAACCACCTTCAGGAAGCTTGTCGACTTCACCAAGCTGCGCTGGAGGGTCGAGCGCGACTATGAAGAGCTGAAGCAGGAGATCGGGCTCGGCCACTACGAGGGACGCGGCTGGCGCGGCTTCCATCACCACGCCACGCTGTGTATCGCGGCTTACGGCTTCCTCATCGCCGAGCAGGCGACGATTCCCCCCTCAGGATCGCGTTCCACCTGGACAATCCAGGCGCCTGCCTTACCCGACGATTATCGACCCAGAGGCGCCGCCCGTGCGGCCTGAACGCCACATCCCGAACTCGATTGCAACCATGCGCATACGGCTGACTCGAGTGCTGGCCAGAACCTTGCCTCGATGCCCATGTTGCGGTCTTGTCCCGAAGCCAAAAAGAAGAAATTTGTGACGCAGTAGTACTAACCCACCCTACCGTTTCACGGCCGCGACGCCCTCGATCTCGATCAGCATCTTCGGATCAGGCAGCGCCACCACCACGCAGGTGGTGCGCGCCGGATACGGCGCCGGCCCGAACGCCGCGGCGTAGAGCCGGTTCATGGTCGCAACATCAGCGGCGCGCGTCAGCAGCACGTTGACCTTGACGAGGTCGCGAATATCAGCGCCGCCTTCGGTCAGGACGCGGGTGAAGTTCGTCACGACGTTGGCGAACTGCGCCTCGAAATTGTCGGGCAGGTTGCCGTGGGCATCGAAGCCGGGAATGCCGGAGACGAAGAGGAGATCGCCGACGCGGGTGCCGAACGACAGCGGCGGGGCCTTGATGTGAGGCGGGGCGGGGATGTGGTGAATGGGCAATATCATTTACACTGGCGAAAAACATTAAGATCAACGACCGCTGTGATCGATGTCGAACTATCTATTTTCGTAGAGTGATTCCAGATTGTTCGAGCAGTTGATGCGCTGTCAAACTGACCTCTTGCACAGTCCAATTGATTTGAAGCGTGTGCGAAACCGGTTCGGGCAGGCTATCCGCATAGATCCGAGCTTCCACAGACACTAGACCTGAATGCCGTGCGCCAATCATGACCGTTGCTTCAGGACTTATTTCCCTTTGAGGCTGAAGGGCTGGAAGCTCTAGTCTAGTAACCTTTAGATTCCCTATTTCTTCGACTTGCGAGCGTTTGTCAAGAAATGTTGGGTGCCAGATAATAGAGGTCTCTGATCGCCGAGGAGTTGGTCGTTGGATTTCGGCGAAAGGAAGGGCTAAGAGCTGAGAGTCTTTCATCGAAATTCTAATATCAACGTATATATCTCGCGCTCCAACTCCCCCAGAGTTTTTAAGCCAGAATCGTATCGGCCGAAAGAGATTTTCGGTTACTAGATACTTGGCCATCTTTCGATAATAGTCTTTGTTATTGTCCTCAAACAGTCCGCTAAGTAACCCCGTCGATGTTTTGGTCGGGTCGGCGCTCTCTCCGTGGTTTGGCAGTTCTTCGATGCCGCTGACGTTTATAGATGTCGTCTTTAGGTCCATCTCAGAGCCAACCAGCTTTCCGCTGCTTGGATCAGCAAATCCAAATTGAATTTCGGTCCTGCTGCTGAGGTTAACATTGTTGCCGCTTTTGTTCTCCTCCGCCAACAAAGTTCTTATCTGAATTTCAAGTTGACGCCAAAGCTTGTCGCGAAATTCAATCTGATTGGAGAAGTGCTCTACAAGCGCTCTAGGGAAGGTCTTTCCTTTGAACTCTCTAAGGCGCCTAAGTTGCTCCAAGTCGATTGTGCCGGGATCTTGCTTCGCCTGAGAGAAGTATAGCATGACCGGCTTGCCTTGTTGTGCAACGCGCTCGATCTCTTCTACGGTGCCGCTGTCTGCGGCTCCGGTCGGCGAGCCGACTCTCGTCCAAAAAATACCGACCAGGAGATCGCAGTGATCCACTACTTGTCTGTTGATAACTTCCTGAGGTCGATGACCAAATTCGGGGGAGCTGTGCGTTTCCCATCGAAGGGGTAAGAGAACGATCTGGCGCTCAGAAGAGTTTAGATCATTCCATGCCTGTATCGTATCTACCGCAATTTCTCTTTCTTCGCCAACGTCCGATGGTGAGGCGATAAGGATACGAAAAACTTTCGCATTGTAAGACATGGCCAATCCGAGCCTTAATAGGCCGTCGTACAAACAAATTAGCCTTGTTCGCTAAGAGGCACTCAGTCAGGCGTTGCAGTGGAGTATGCCGGCTACAGTCCGCACAGCTCACGGTGTGCGCCTAACCAACTAAGCTCCCTTGTCCTATTCTACTATGAGGGCCAATAGAACGATTCGTGAACTTGGTCAAACAAAAAGCCGGGCTTTCGCCCGGCTTTGATGGATGGCCGGGTCTGCGCCCGGCCATGACGATGGAGAGAGCGGGGCGCGGCTTCAGGACAACGCCTTGTTGCTCTCCTTCACCTTCTCCGCATCGAGATACACGCTGCCGCCCATTTCCTTGAACTTGGCGCTCATCTGGGCCATGCCGTCCTCGATGGTGCCGCTGATGGTCATGCCGACCGTCGCCGGATCGTTCAGCGTCGCGGCGTAGTCGCGGACGTCCTGGGTGATCTTCATCGAGCAGAATTTCGGGCCGCACATCGAGCAGAAATGCGCGACCTTGTGGGCTTCCTTCGGCAGGGTCTCGTCGTGGAAGTGCTTTGCGGTCTCCGGATCGAGGCCGAGGTTGAACTGGTCGGTCCAGCGGAAGTCGAAGCGGGCGCGGGACAGCGCGTCGTCGCGGAGCTGCGCTGCGGGATGGCCCTTGGCGAGATCGGCGGCGTGGGCGGCGATCTTGTAGGTGATGACGCCGACCTTGACGTCGTTGCGGTCGGGGAGACCGAGATGCTCCTTCGGAGTCACGTAGCACAGCATGGCGCAGCCGAACCAGCCGATCATGGCGGCACCGATGCCTGAGGTGATGTGGTCGTAGCCCGGCGCGATGTCGGTGGTCAGCGGCCCGAGCGTATAGAACGGTGCCTCGCCGCACTCCTTGAGCTGCTTGTCCATGTTGATCTTGATCTTGTGCATCGGCACGTGGCCGGGGCCTTCGATCATGACTTGGCAGCCCTTGTCCCAGGCGATCTTGGTCAGTTCGCCAAGCGTTTCCAGTTCAGCAAATTGCGCGCGGTCGTTGGCGTCCGCGATCGATCCCGGGCGCAGGCCGTCGCCGAGCGAGAACGAGACGTCATACTTGCGCATGATGTCGCAGATCTCTTCGAAATGCGTATAGAGGAAGCTCTCCTTGTGATGCGCGAGGCACCACTTGGCCATGATCGAGCCGCCACGCGAGACGATGCCGGTGACGCGGCTCGCGGTGAGGTGGATGTAGGCCAGCCGCACGCCGGCATGGATGGTGAAGTAGTCGACGCCCTGCTCGCACTGCTCGATCAGGGTGTCCTTGTAGAGCTCCCAGGTCAGCTGCACCGGGTCGCCGTTGCACTTCTCCAGCGCCTGGTAGATCGGCACGGTGCCGATCGGCACCGGCGAATTGCGCAGGATCCATTCGCGGGTGGTGTGGATGTTGCGGCCCGTCGAGAGGTCCATCACGGTGTCGGCGCCCCAGCGGATCGCCCACACCATCTTGTCCACCTCCTCCTCGACCGAGGAGGTCACCGCCGAGTTGCCGATATTGGCGTTGATCTTGGTCAGGAAGTTGCGGCCGATGATCATCGGCTCGAGCTCGGCGTGATTGATGTTGCAGGGGATGATGGCGCGGCCGCGCGCGATCTCGGAGCGCACGAACTCCGGGGTGATGAAGGCCGGGACCTCGGCGCCGAAGCTCTCGCCGTCGGCGAGCGCGGCCTCGGCGCGCTTGAGCTGGGTCTTGCGGCCGAGATTCTCGCGCTCGGCGACGTAGATCATCTCCTTGGTGATGATGCCGGCGCGGGCGAATTCGAGCTGGGTGATCTTGTGGCCGTCGAGGCCACGCAACGGCTTGTGGTGCGCGGTGAACGCTTTTGCGGCCTTGTCGGCGCCGACATTGCCGTTGTCCTCGGGCTTGATGTCGCGGCCGACATATTCCTCGACACCGCCGCGCTCGCGCACCCAGGCAATGCGGGCGCGCGACAGGCCGGCGTTGACGTCGATCGTCACGGTCGGGTCGGTGTAGGGGCCGGAGGTGTCGTAGACCGGCAGGTTGGGCTCACCGGCGCCTTCGGAGAGGATGATCTCGCGCAGCGGCACGCGCAGGTCGGGCGCGGACTCCGGGGTCGCGTAGATCTTGCGCGAGGAGGGCAGCGGGCCGGTGGTGACGGCGGGCAGGGTGGTGTCGGGATTGGAGCGGATGTTCATGGGATCCTCCTGATCAATTGTTGTTATCGGAGTGAATGGGGGACGTCATTGCGAGGAGCACTTGCGACGAAGCAATCCAGGGCGGCACGCGTGGCTCTGGATTGCGTCGCTTCGCTCGCAATGACGGCGGAGAGAGTTGAGCCTCATGCCAGTTGCTCGCTCGTACCGAGCCGAGGGCGAAAATGAGTTGTCGACGTAAGGGGCGGATGCTGTTCAGGCTCCCTCCCCCCTTGTGGGGGAGGGTTGGGGAGGGGGGTAACCCCGCGTTCGGTGCTCGTGGCTCACCCCCCTCCCTAGCCCTCCCCCACAAGGGGGGAGGGAACGAGCTCGTGTGGGGCGAGGTCGGGGCCCAATCGCTCTCAGACGCATTCGCAATAGTGGCGCGCATCAGGCCGGCTCCTTCGTCGCATCGAGCCAGGCGCGGACGCGGGCGTCGGGGTCTACGTTCTGCGTGACGTCGCTGACGACCGCGATGGAATCGGCGCCGGCGGCAAAGATCTCCGCGGCCTGCTCCAGCTTGATACCGCCGATCGCGACCAGCGGAATCGTGCCGACGCGCTTCTTCCACTCGGTGATCTTCGCGATGCCCTGCGGCGCGAAGCGCATGGCCTTCAACGTCGTCGGGAAGATCGGACCGAGCGCGACGTAGTCGGGCTTGGCGGCGAGCGCGGTCTCCAGCTCGGCATCGTCATGCGTCGAGAGGCCGAGCGTCAGGCCGGCCTCCTTGATCGCGGCGACGTCGGCGTCGGCGAGATCCTCCTGGCCGAGATGGACGTGCGCGGCGCCGGCGACGATCGCGGCGCGCCAGTAGTCGTTGACGATCAGCCTGGTCGCGGTGCCCTTGGTGATGGCGAGCGCGTCGGTGACGATCTGCAGCGCCTCGCCGTCATTGAGGTCTTTCGCGCGCAACTGCACGGTGCCGACGCCGAGCCTGGTCAGGCGCTCGACCCAGGCGAGGCTGTCGACGACGGGATAGAAGCGGTCAGGATACGGCATGCCAGAACGGTGTCCCAACGACAGGAGTGGAGGGCGAGGCGAAATCACGGGCGTCCATCAGCCCGGCCTCAAAGGCGGTGCGGCCGGCCTCGCAGCCGAGCCGGAACGCGCGCGCCATCGCGACCGGGTCGGCGGCTTTTGCCACCGCGGTGTTGAGCAGCACGGCGTCGTAGCCGAGCTCGAGCGCTTCCGCCGCGTGCGAGGGCGCGCCGAGGCCGGCGTCGACGACGAGGCTGATGTCAGGCAGGCGGTCGCGTAGGAGCTTGAGCGCATCGCGATTGGTGATGCCCTTGGCCGAGCCGATCGGCGCCGCCCAGGGCATCACGACCTTGCAGCCGGCATCGACCAGGCGCATCGCGACCGTGAGATCCTCGGTGCAATAGGGGAAGACCTCGAAACCGTCCTTGATCAGGATGGTCGCGGCTTCGACGAGCCCGACCACGTCGGGCTGCAGGGTGTCGTTGTCGCCGATCACCTCGAGCTTGATCCAGCTCGTGCCGAACAATTCGCGCGCGAGCTTGGCGGTCGTCACCGCCTCGCGCACGCTGCGGCAGCCGGCGGTGTTCGGCAGCACCGTGACATTCAGCTCGTTGATCAGCTTCCAGAAAGCGTCGCCGGTCTTGCCGCCGGCCGCCTCGCGCCGCAGCGACACGGTGACGATCTGCGCGCCCGAGGCGCGGATCGCGTCCTGCATGATGGCCGGAGATGGGTAGAGCGCGGTGCCGATCAGCAGGCGGGAGGTGAAGGTCTTGTCGTAGAATTTCAGCATGGGAAAGGTTTCTCCCCGAATGAGGCTGTCATCCCCTGTCTGCGCGGGGCGCGACTTTCTCTCCCCACGTCGTCCCGGCGAACGCCGGGACCCATACCGCGTGATCTCGCGTGGGACCTCGGTGGGAGAGATCGAGCTTCAACACAAAAGCCGGTGGCTATGGGTCCCGGCGTTCGCCGGGACGACAGCGGAGTGCGTGGCGCAAGCGAGCGCTCCATGAACTTCACCCTCCCTGCCGGGGCGTGATGATCTCGATCTCGTCGCCGGTCTTGAGCTGCGTCTCGGCCCAGCGGCTCCTCGGCACGACGTCGTAGTTCAGCGCGATCGCGAAATGGGTGCCCTCGTAGTCGAGCTCGGAGAGCAGCGCGGCGACGGAGGTCGCGGCGATGTCGCGGGCCTCGCCATTGACGGTCACGCGCATCGCATCACCTCGTTGTCGATCTGGCCGTGCGAGATGTAGTTCAGCGTCGCCTGCGCCAGCGCGGGGGCGATCAGGAAGCCGTGGCGATAGAGGCCGTTGACGCGGATCTCGCGCTCGCCCTTGATGGTGATGCGCGGCAGATTGTCGGGATAGGCCGGCCTGAGCCCTGAGCCGAATTCGAGGATGCGGGCCTCGCCGAATGCGGGATGCACGGAGTAGGCGGCACCGAGCAATTCCAGCGCCGAGCGCAAGCTGACGCCGGTGTCCTCGGCCTCGAGCGAGGTCGCCCCCAGCATGAACAAATTGTCCTCGCGCGGGATCAGATAGAGCGGGAAGCGCGGATGCATCAGCCGCACGGGCCGCGCGAGCTGCACCTCGGCGGTCTCGATCAGGATCATCTCGCCCTTGACGCCGCGCAGCTCGGGCTCGGCGTCGCGCGCCTCCAGCCCGCGGCAGTCGATCACGAGGCCGTCGAGATCATCAGCCGTGACGTCGCTGTTGAACAGCACCCGGCCGCCGGCCTCGACGATGCGCTGATGCAGCTTCGGCAGCACGCGGCGTGGCTCGACATGGCCCTCGGTCGGATAGAACAGGCCCTCACGGAAGCGGCCCTCCAGCGACGGCTCCAACGCTGCAAGCTGCTGCGCGTCCAGCCGCTGATAGCCGGAGGTGCGGCGGGCGAAGCGGTCGTAGTCGGCGCGGTCGCGGGCATGCGCGATCACCAGCGAACCGTTGAACGGCGTGTCCGGCAGCTCGCGCCGCCAGATGTCGAGCGAGGCGAGCCCGAGCCGGCTGATGATCGGCTCGGCGACCTCGCTCTCGCAATAGGGCGCGAGCATGCCGCCGGCCCAATGGCTGGTGGAGAGCATCAGATCGGCGTCGCTGCGCTCGTGCAAGGTGACGTGATGGCCGGCCCGCGCGAGCAGCAGGGCTTGCCAGGCACCCGCGATGCCCGCACCGATGATGGAAACGGGGACATCCCCGCGCGTGGTTGTCTGCTGCATCCCTGTCCCTTCGCCGGCATGACCCGGATCAGGTTCAAAGGGTCACCGCACATCGCTGCGGTATCTCAGCTCCCCTCGGAGCTCCCCTCGGAACGCGCTTAAAATAGACCGATATCCCCCCGTGTCAACGGAGTGTCACGGAAAGACAATGCCGACGGCCCTTGGAACCAATGGCGATCAGTGCGCCCGCGCGTGGCGGCCGGTTGCAATCTTTGGGGTGATGTCGAGCGGGGCGCTCGTCCGCTCGGAGCGGCCGGCGGGCCGCGCGTCGGCCAGGCGCTGCCGCTTGGCCTCCTCGTAATAGCCCCTGGCGAAGTAGAGCACGGCGCGGTCGTGGTCGCCGCGGGCGGCACGGTAGGCGCCGGCGAGATAGCGCACGCCATAGGTGAGGTTGGTGTTCGGATCGTGCAGGCCCTGCGCGTCGCCGGTGTAGCCGAGGCCGCGCGCGGTGCCGAGCTTGATCTGCATCAGGCCGATGCAGCCGCAGCGGCCGACCAGGTCCTTCTGGTATTTGCTCTCGCGCACGATGACGCGGTGGATCAGCGATTCCGGAATGTTGTTGGCGGCGGCGTGCACCGCCACCAGCGCGTCGATATGCGGATGGCCGGTGTCGATGTGGCGCGGCTTGGCCTCGGCCGCCTTGCGCTCGGCCTCGCGGGGCTCGGCCGCAGCGGCATCGGTGTCGGCTGGCGCTGAGGCATTGGCGTCCATCGGCGGCGAGGTGTCGGCGCTGCTGACGGCCTCGATCGCCTCGACCTCGCGCGCGGCCTTGGTCACCGCGCTGCGTACGGCCAGCTCCCTGCCGTCAGAGCGGACATGGGCGAGCTTGACCTTGCCGGCCTTCGGTTTGGCTGCACTGTCCGATGCGGTGCTCGCATCATCGGCAGCCACGGCGAACGGCACGGGACCAGCCATCGCGAAGCCTGCAATGCAGGCCGTCAGCACGAGACGTCTCATGTGTCAGGATCCCCCGGGAACCACACGCATGCCGAGTAGCCCCCCAGCACGCGCTTTACACTTTGCACACCGTAATTGGCGCAAACGCCGGGCGATAATGTGGCAGGAATGGGGCGAAGACGCCGGGTCGAGTCCGGATGCGCCGGCGGTTTACCGCGAATTATACCGTGCATGCTTGGCTGGCGGAGCAATTCCGCCAATGGGGCCATGCCGCGATGACGCTGTCCGTCACCCACACCGAAGCGACCGCCGGGCGCGCGCAGGCGCTGCTGCCGCTGTGGGTCGGCGCCGGCGTCTATGCGCTGCTGCTGATCTCCGGCAACCGGCTGCTCAACGATCCCGACACGTTGTGGCAGATCACGGTGGGGCAGTGGATCATCGACCACCGCACGGTGCCCGAGGTCGACGTCTATTCCTTCACCATGCGCGGCGCGCCGTGGATCTCCACGCAATGGCTGGCGCAGGTCGCCTATGCCGCCGCCTACAAGTTCGCCGGCTGGACCGGACCGGTGGTGCTGGCGGCGTCGGCGATTGCGCTGTCCTTTGCGCTGTTCGCGCGTGCGCTCGGCCGGCATCTGCGCGACAGCACGACATTGGTGTTCGTGGTCGCGGCGTTCCTGCTCTGCCTGCCGCATCTATTGGCGCGGCCGCATGTGCTGGCGTTTCCCATCCTGGTCGCCTGGATCGCCGGTCTGATCGACGCCGCCGATCGCAAGGACGCGCCGCCATGGCCGCTGGCGCTGCTGATCGCGCTATGGGCCAATCTGCATGGCGGCTTCGTGTTCGGCCTGTTCTTCATCGCGCCCGCCGCACTCGACTCGCTGGTCAACGCCGATCGCTCGGTCCGCTCCAGCCTGGCGCTGCGCTGGGCGGGGTTTGCGGCGCTCGCGCTGGCGGCGAGCTGCTGCACGCCCTATGGCTGGAACGCGCTGCTGGCGTCGCAGAAGATCCTGTCGCTGGGACAGGCGCTGCCGCTGATCGTGGAATGGAAGGCGACCGATTTCCAGGGCCTCGGCCCGTTCGAGATCTGCCTGCTGATCGCGATCGGGTTCGCGCTGTTCCACGGCCTCAGGCTGCCGCCGGTGCGCATCCTGATGCTGGTCGGCCTGCTGCACATGGCGCTGGCGCAGGCGCGCGCGGCGGAGATCCTGGCGCTGGTCGGGCCGCTGGTGCTCGCCGCGCCGCTGGCCCGGCAGGCGGGCGCGTTGCCCGTGCTGCCGCAGGCGCGCGCGTCGGGAGCCGCGCTGACGGCGGCGGTGATGCTCGCGCTCGGCGCCGGCACCATCGCATCGGCCGCGATCCTGAACTACACGCCGAACATGCGCGGCACCCCGGTCGCAGCCGTGACCGAGCTGAAGAAGCTCAACCTCACGCGGGTCCTCAATGACTATGATTTCGGCGGCTACCTGATCTCAGCCGGTGTCGCGCCGTTCATCGACGGCCGCACCGAGCTCTATGGCGAAAAGTTCTTCGTCGATCACAATGCCGCCTCCGGCCTGATGGAGCCGGACAATCTGTTCCGCCTGCTCAAGGACTACGACATCGAGGCGACCCTGCTGCGCACGCAGAGTGCGGCGACCAAGCTGCTCGATCACGTCGACGGCTGGCAGAAGGTTTATGCCGACGACATCGCCACCATCCATCTGCGCAAGGCGGCCGCCCGCCACACGGCGGAACCCGCGGTGGACACCAGCCGCAATTGAATCAAGCGCATTGATCCCATCCTCGTGAGGTCGGATGTCGCGCGGCATCCCGGCGCGTGCAAATCAGCCGCTGCGCGGCTATGATCCCGCCGTCAGTTCGACAGCATGCCTGACTCATTCAAGAAGACTGAACAGAGAGGGAGCGCGTGATGGCCGTGAAGGCAGCCGATATCCAGTTTCGCAATTTCGACAACGCGCAATCCGCGATGCGCGTCCTCGACCTGCCGCGCAACAATCCCTGCGCCCAATGTGGCGAGCCGATCGCGCTGCCGGCCTGGGTCGAGAAGGATGGGCGGCGCACCGCCTATCTCTGGCACTGCCGTCTCTGCGACTATCGCTACGAGACCATCGCGTTCTATGCCGAGGCCGTCGATGAGGACGGCGCGATGGCCGCGTAGCTGATTCAGAATGCGCCGCTCTCTCGGAAATATCGAAGCTCGGAGTTTTCGTCGATCGACCGACCAGTCGTCCCGAATGAGATGGCCCTGACGCAGTCGGCGGGCAGGGCAATCTCCTATGGGCTGAGCCGTCGTGGCCCCCTGGTTCGAGACGCTCACCACGAGGGCTTGGATTTATGAGGGCTTGGATCTTGCCAAGCAGCCCTCGTCCCGAGGAGCCCGCCGCAGGCGGGCGTATCGGGCGGCCAGCCTCTTCCAGATGCGATTGACCTGCGGGAGGTGAGCATCGAACCGCGTTGCGGGATCCGTGCTCGACGCGCGCGGCTCAACGAAGACCGCCGACTCGCAGTCCTCTGCTGTGAGGGGCGGCTCTTCCGGTTGCACGGGCTCCCAGTCGAACGCTCTCCTCAAACTCGATTCCGGCTTCAGCTCGCCGGCCCGGCGCGCTCCCGAGTGTCACAAAACGACGTTGTCGAGCTGCACCGAGGCGGCTTGTCGCGCAAAATGACGAAATCGTAGTTCCCACGGAACGCTGGGGGGCGGCTGCAGTTCTCTCGTCACCATACACATTGAGAGGAGACACCACATGGTGATGAAAACTGTTGCGGCCGGCCTCGCCGGTTCCCTGTTGCTCGCGACGGCGGCTTTCGCTGCGGAGAGCACGACCTCGACCACGACGACCACGACCCATGCCAGCACCACGGCGGCATCGTATCAGGGCGACTGGCGCAGCTCGAAGCTCGTTGGCGTGAAGGTCTACAACAACAACAACGAGAATGTCGGCTCGATCGACGACCTGCTGGTCGACAAGAGCGGCGCGGTCAAGGGCGTCGTGATCGGCGTCGGCGGCTTCCTCGGCATGGGCGAGCACCTCGTCGCCGTCTCGTTCGATCAGATCAAGTTCTCGGATCAGCCGGTTCAGGCAAGCACTGCGTCGAATGCCCCGGCCTCCGGCACCACGTCCTCGACCACGCCGCCGGCCACGACCACGACTGGTGCGGCCACCGGCACTTCGTCCTCGTCGATGAGCTCCACGAAGAACCGCTGGTATCCCGATCACGCGATGATCAACGCGACCAAGGACCAGCTGAAGTCGATGCCCGAGTTCAAGTACTCCCAGTAACGGCATCGCCGACGAAAATAGCTGCTCGTCTCGATCGCGGCGCGCCTGGCTTGTCCGGGCGCGTTCGCGCGTCATGCTGCGGGGCGCAAGGTGGTCTGGCCGAGCGGCAGCTCGATGCGGGCGATCAGCCCGTGCGGCCTGCGATCGTGCAGCGACAGTTCGCCGCCATGAGCCTGGACGATCGCCTTCGCGATCGACAGGCCAAGCCCGAAGCCGGTGGCCTCGTCCATGTTGCGGGCATCGTCGCCGCGCACGAACGGCTCCAGCATGTCGGGCTTGCGCGCATCGGCGATCCCGGGTCCGTCATCCTCCACATCGATCGTCAGGCGCTTCCCCGACGCAGTTAACCTGATGACCGTTTCCTTGCCGTACTTCACGGCGTTCTCGACCAGATTGGTGACCGAGCGCATCAGGTCGTCGGGCCGCACCGTCGCCATTGCGTGCGCCGGGCCGATATAGGTGACGCTGTGGCCGACGTCGGCGAACTGGTCGGCGACGAGCTGCAGGATGCTCGCGATATCGACCAGCGTCATCGGCTCGAGCTTGCGGCCGTTGCGCAGGAACGACAGCACCGAGCCCAGCATCGCATGCATCTGATCGAGATCGGCCAGCATGCGGCTGCGCTGCAGCTCGTCCTCGACGAACTCACAGCGCAGCCGCATGCGGGTCAGCGGTGTCCGCAGATCGTGGCTGATGGCCGCCAGCATCTTGGTGCGGTCGTTCATCAGCGCCGTGATGCGTTGGCGCATCCGGTTGAGAGCGCGCGCCAACGATCGGATCTCCTCCGGTCCGCGCTCGGGCAATTCCGGCGCATCGCCGTCGAGGCTGAAATTCTCGGCGGCCTTCGCGAAGCCCGACAGCGGCGATGTCAGTGCGCGCGCGGCCCACAGGCCGAGCAGCGTCATGCTGATCAGCGCGAACATGATCGTCGTCAGCCAGGGCGCACCCCAGAACGGCGGCCGGTGCGGCCGGTCGACCATTCGGGCCGAGACCATGTTGCCATCGGGCAGAGCGAAGATGACGGTGCGCGTCTGGGAGCCGGGCGGCGGCATGAAGATGCGATAGCCTGGGCCAAGGCCGCGAAAGCCGCCTGGACCGTGAGGCCGTCCGTCAGCCATCTCCGGAGGGGCCGGGCGGCGCTCGTCGCCACCGCTCCCGGCGCCGACGTCGGGGCCGGCCGGCTCGTGCAGGCGACCGGGATCACCCGGCAGAGGTCCCGCGTGAGGCTTGAGCTCGAACTCAGGATAGGCACGAGCGATGTCGGAGATCAGCCGAGGTCGTTCGGCAGCAGGGGCGCGGCCAAGAATGCGGATGGCGGTCGCGAGCTGGAACGGCCCAACCTCGTTTTCGGGGTCGGGCTGCTCGGCACGATAGATCAGGAATGTCGCAGTGATGATGGCGTGGAGCGCCACGATCGAAATGGCCACCAGCGCCGTGATCTGGCCGCGGATTCCCTTGAGGTTGAGAAAACCGAACGACATCATGACATCGCCATTCGATCCGATGGTCAATGGCTTTGCGGGCCGGTCACCACCTCGACGACGGGCGTGAACATGTAGCCGCCGGAGCGCACGGTCTTGATCATGGTGGCCTCCTGCGGGTCTGGCTCGATCTTGCGGCGGATGCGGCTGACCAGCACGTCGATCGAGCGCTCGAACGAGCCGGCGCTGCGGCCCTGCGTCAGGTCGAGCAGGCTGTCGCGTGACAGCACGCGGCCCGGCCGCTCGCAGAAGGTGCGGAGCAGATCGAACTCGGCGCTGGTCATCGCCACGCGCGCGCCCTCGGGATTGCGCAGCTCGCGCAGCCGGAAGTCGATCGTCCAGCCGAGGAAGCTCAGCGCGGTCGCGCCTTCGGTTGCGCTCGCCGTCATCGCGGCCGCCTGCCGGCGCAGCACCGCGTTGATGCGGGCGAGCAGCTCGCGCGGATTGAACGGCTTCGGCAGATAGTCGTCGGCGCCCATCTCCAGTCCGAGGATGCGATCGACGTCCTCGCCGCGCGCGGTGAGCATGATGATCGGCACTTGCGACTCCGCGCGCAGCTTGCGGCACAAGGTCAGGCCGTCCTCGCCGGGCAGCATCACGTCGAGGATCAGGAGATCGACACGGTGGTCGCCCATGATGCGGGTCATCTCGCGGCCGTCGGTCGCGGTGGTCACGTTGCAGGCATTGTTGCGCAGATATTTTGCGATCAGCGTCCGCGTCTCGCGGTCGTCCTCGACGACAAGAATGTGTGGTTGTGTCTGGGCCATACCGACAAGTGACCTAGAATCGCGGCGTTTTGCGAAGAATTTTGTTACGGAATGTTTCCTGCGACGGGCGCGCGGAAAGGGCCCGACGACATCTCTCTGCGCCGTGTTGCGGCTTTCGTGAGAGCGCGTCAAGCCCGCGCAGTGGCGGGAGCGCCACGGTCCCGTCTCGCGTCCGCGCCGCGCATGACGGTCCGGCTATGCGCTTGCGGATGATAATACCAGATCGGTCGTGAAGCGGAATGATGACGAAGCCGTCGATGCCTCGCGTCCGTCTATTTGTCGATCGCCAGACTAACGGCGCCATCCATTTGGCTTCCCATATCCTGCTCCTGAAGTGGCCTCGGCCGTCGAGGATCACGAATTGCCGCCGGCTTCGGCAAGGCGTCGTCGTCCAGGCGTAGCAACGGGCCGTTACAGTCCTGGCAATGTATTGACTCGAACCGACATCGTGCCCTCCGCCGAGGCGATCACGCGCAGCACGGTGGCGTCGAAGGCGATGTCGGTCAAAGCGAGATTGTTGATGTCGGTATCGACGCGGATGCCGTTCTCGTTCTTCTGCAGCTCGGCGACCGCCGTGGCGATCTTATCGCGGACGTTGTCGGCGAAAGGCTTGAGATCGACCACCGAACGTTCCAGCAGCGCGCGTTGCAGATGCGGCACCACGGCGCGAGCGGCGGCGCCGAGCAGGCCGAATGCCGCGTCGGATTCGACGGCGAGCTGCAGGTCGGACAGCCGCAGAATCTGCTGCGCCTGATCCACCATGGGGCGTCCCCAGATGTGCACGGTCGCATCGGCGCCGAAGCCGAAGAGGCTCTCCTTCTCCTTGCCCTTGACCTGCAGCGAGATCAGCAGCCGGTCGCCCGAGGGCACGACGGTCGCATGCTTGACGGTGACCGCGACCGGGCCGGAGCCGTCCTCGGGGAATGTCCGCCCCGCAAGTTGCGAATCGACGAGCTTGCTGAGCTCGGTGAAGGGGACGTCGATCGGAACCGCGACATTGATAGTTCCGGCGGTGGGCGGAATGATCGTAATCTTATCGGGGAACGGACACTCCGGCTTGGTCTCGGCCGCCGTGACCCGGGTCTCCGCTTCGATTCCCATGGTGACGCTGACTGCGTTGGCATCGATCGCGGGCTGCGCGGCCAACGCGCGCGTCGGCTTGATCTCGAGCCAGACGGCGGGCAGTCCGGGCGCGGTGCCCTGCAGCGGCACCGAGCGACAGGCGCGGGCCCATTGCGCCTGCGCCACGCGTCGGATGGTCGGGTCCTTGCGCAGCCTGTCGCTGAGCGCGCTGAGTTGCTCATTGACGGTCTTGTCGATGATCGGCTTCATCTGCGCCGGCACGTTGACGCGGGCACCCGCTACGGTCAGCGCGGTGTCGCCGAGATTGACCTGGGCGGCGAAATTCGGCTCGACATACCATGAGGCGGCGAGCCGCGGCCGCATCGCGATCAGGACGTTGCCCTTGATGTCGGCGGTGGCGTTCAGATTCTTGATGTTGATGCCGCCGATCTGCTTGGCGGCATCCGAGCCGAGCAGGCCGCCGATGGCATCGCCGAGCGCGCCGGTCGCCTTGGCGGACAGCGATCCGGTGACGTTCAGCCGGCCCGAGAGCGGCGTCGCCAGGGACAATGTGTCCTGGGTGCCGGTGGCGGCGATGACGCCGCGGGTGACGGTCCAGCCGATGTCGGCGTTCTGCAGGATCTGGTTGACGGGGTTGTCGGCCTTGCCGGAGAAGTTGCGCGGCGCGGCCTTTTCGGCGGCGTCACGAATCGCGCCGAGCGAGATCGACACAGGCGTCATGATGATCGAGTTGCGCGTGGCCGGCGGCAGCGGCGGCAGTTGGGTCAGTTGCGGCGCCGGCGTGCTGCCCGAGAACAGAAACACCTCCGCGATGATGATGCCGATCAGCACGACGGCGGCAAGGCCGGCGGCGCCGATCAGGATCATCCGCAGCCGGGGCGGCGAGCGCCGCCGTGGCTGCTGCGGTCTCGGAGCGAGCGGATGAGGTCTGCTTTGCCAATCCGGTCGCGGCGTCGGAAGATTCATGTCGGATCCACGGACTCCAGTTGCCACGGGCCGGCTCGTGCCGGAAGCGGCGAGATCGCGGTTAATGCAAGATTGCCGAGCTTACAGGGCCGGACGGAGGCGCGCCAGGGCAGCCGATGAAGCAGGCCACCATCAATCGGCCGTGATGGTGAATGGTGAAATGCGCGCAAAGAAATGACCGCCGCGGCTTTCGGGCCTCGGCGGTCCAGTCAGGGAGGATCCGGGAGAAGGAACGAGCAGTGCGGCCCGCGCAGGTCAGCGGGTCATGCGGCCGAGATCGGCGCGGCGCTCCATCGGCAGCACGATCACCTTGGCGCCGACGCCGACGCGGGAATAGAGTTCGATCACGTCCTGATTGGTCAGGCGGATGCAGCCCGACGACACATGCGTGCCGATCGTCTCGGGCGCGTTGGTGCCGTGAATGCGGTAGACGGTGCCGCCGAGATACATCGCGCGGGCGCCGAGCGGATTGCCGGGACCGCCGGCCATGTGACGCGGCAGATAGGGCTGGCGCGCGATCATTTCCGGCGGCGGCGTCCAGTCCGGCCATTCGGCCTTCCTGGTCACCGACTGCACGCCCGACCAGGTGAATCCGTCACGGCCGACGCCGATGCCGTAGCGCATCGCCTGGCCGTTGCCGAGCACGTAGTACAAATACTTGTTTGGTGTGTCGATGATGATCGTGCCGGGCGCTTCGCGGGCCGCGTAGCTCACGACCTGGCGGCGCAGGCGCGGGGGCAACTCATAGGCGGTCGCCTCGTCCTCGCGCGGCGTGATCAGTTGCGGCGTCGTTGCCGGCGGCTCGTAGGTCGCCACTGGCGGCTGCAGCAGGAAAGGGAAGGGGAGCGGGGCCGGGGGCGCGGCCAGCGTCGGCGTTGTGGCAACGATCGTGCCGACGATCAGCGCACCGAACAGGATGCGGGATGGCGAACGGACTGTGCCTGGCGTGAACATGGACGTCCCCTTGTTTGATCGTTTGGTGCGCCGCCATTGTCTCGGCCGGCGTCGTCAAAATCGGCTGCCAGTCATCATTCTTTGTGGCGCTTCGACCCACGCCTGATGCTGCAACTCATAGGGGAGAAAAGTTTCGTTGCGTTTGCGCGCTGCACGCAAAACGGTTTCGTCGGCTTAACCGTTTGTTTCATGACGGTTTCACGACAGCGCCTGTGCGACGCCGCCACGGATCGCGCGGAAAATAGCGGCGGGCGAGCAAAAAGACCCTTCGACAGTTCGATGACGTCACACGCCTGAAATAACAATGTCGGAATTTGCGGCTGTTCAGAATCGCTGCAACTTTCCGGATCGCCTTATGCGGATCTTAATCGCAACCGACGCCTGGCACCCGCAGGTCAACGGCGTGGTGCGCACGCTCACCTCGCTGGCGCGCGCGGCGGCCGGCCTCGGCGCCGACATCACCTTCCTCACGCCGGAAGGCTTTCCATCGTTCGGCGTGCCGACCTATCCGGGCCTGCGGCTCGCCGTGACCAACGGCCGCGAGATTGCCCGGCGCATCGAGGCCGCCGCGCCGGATGCGATTCATATCGCCACCGAAGGCACGATCGGCTGGGCGGTGCGCCGCTACTGTCTGCGCCACGGCCTGCCGTTCACGACGTCCTACACGACGCGCTTTCCGGAATATGTCTCGGTGCGCACCGGCATCCCCGATGCCGTCGGCTACTGGGTGATGCGCCGCTTCCATGATGCGGCTGCGATGACCATGGTGGCGACCAATTCGCTGAAGCAGGATCTCGCTTCGCGCGGCTTCAAGAAGCTGGGCTTCTGGACGCGCGGTGTCGATACGAGACTGTTCAATCCGGATGAGCCTGTCACGCTCGATCTGCCGCGTCCGGTGTTCATGACGGTCGGCCGCGTTGCGGTCGAGAAGAACCTCGAGGCGTTCCTGTCGCTCGATCTGCCCGGCTCGAAGGTCGTGATCGGCAACGGCCCGCAGAAGGCGGAGCTGGAGCGCCGGTTTCCGACGGCGCATTTCCTCGGCGAGAAGACCGGCAAGGATCTGACCGCGCACATGGCCGCCGCCGACGTCTTCGTGTTTCCGAGCCTGACCGATACGTTCGGCGTGGTGCAACTGGAGTCGCTGGCCTGCGGCACGCCGGTCGCGGCCTTCCCAGTGACCGGTCCGCTCGACGTCATCGCCGATCATCCGATCGGAGCGATCGACTGGGATCTGCGCGCAGCATGTTTGAAGGCGCTGACGATGTCGCGGGAGACCTGCCGCGCATTTGCGCTCGACCGCTCCTGGGAGAACAGCGCGCGCCAGTTCATCGGCAATCTCGCCGTGCTGCAGCCGTCCCGCGTCGTGCGTCCGACCCCGGTGCTGGCCGGTCAGAGCGCCGTGCGCGGCTGACGGCAGATGTTGCGTCACTCCATCAATTCCAAACCAAGTGAGATGTAACGATGGCAGAAACCATGAAGCTCGACGGCGCGCGGGAGCTCGACTTCGATCGCGAGCAGGTCGAGCAGGCCTATGACCGCTGGGCACCGATCTACGACCTCGTGTTCGGCGGCGTGTTCGAGAAGGGCCGCAAGGCCGCGATATCAGCCACCAACAAGCTCGGCGGCCGCGTGCTCGAGGTCGGCGTCGGCACCGGCATCTCGCTGCCGCTCTATGCGCCGCATGTGCGCGTGTTCGGCACCGACATCTCCGAGGCGATGCTCGGCAAGGCGATGCGCCGCGTCGCCGACCAGCGGCTCAAGAACGTCGAGGGCCTCGCGGTGATGGACGCCGAGCAGCTCGACTTCCCCGACGACTCCTTCGACGTCGTGATGGCGCAATATGTCGTCACCGCCGTACCGAACCCGGAGGTCGCGCTCGACGAATTCGCGCGCGTGCTGCGCCCGGGCGGCGAGCTGATCATCCTGACCCGCGTCAGCGCCGACGACGGCCTGCGCCGCGTCATCGAGCAGGCGTTGCAGCCGGTGGTCCGCCGTCTCGGCTTCCGCACCGCCGAGTTCGGCTGGTCGCGCTATCTCCGCTGGCTCGCCGGCGCCGAGCGCATGGAGCTGGTCGAACGCCGCCTGATCCCGCCGCTCGGCCATTTCTCGCTGGTCCGTTTCCGCAAGCTGGAGCGTGCCGCCGCGGCCTGAGCCGCGGCAGCCCTCTGCCGCCGCTGCGGCGTTCTCCGTAGTCCCCAACGTCTCGCTGCGTCCGATCGTGTGACATCTTGATGATGTCACACGATCTACACCGAATCCCTGTACACGGCCTGCAACTCATTCTTCGGAGCAACCATGATCAAGCATTTCCTGGAGCAGCTGCGGATCCAGCGCTGGGACGACCACCGCTATTATCATCACAGCCGCATCAACCAGAGCCTCCACTTCGTCAGCGCGCTCAGCTTCATGATCGCCTATGTCATGATGGTGTTCGATCCGCTGGTCTCGGCGCTGATCGGCTGGCTGATATCGATGACCTCGCGCCAGGCGGGCCACTTCTTCTTCGAGCCGAAGGGCTACGACCACGTCAACCAGGCGACCCACGAACACAAGGAAGAGATCAAGGTCGGCTACAATCTGCAGCGCAAGGTCGTGCTGATGTCGATCTGGGCCGCGGCCCCCGTGGTGCTCTATCTGCAGCCGACCCTATTCGGCCTGCTGCCGCCCTGGACCTCGGCGATGGATTTCGTGCGCGAGACCGCCAAGCTGTGGCTCGTGATCGGCATCGGCGGGCTGCTGTTCCGCACCGTGCACCTGTTCTTCATCCGTGACGTCGAAACCGGCCTCGTCTGGATGACCAAGATCATCACCGACCCGTTCAACGATTTCATGCAGTATCGCTCGGCCCCGCTGGCGCTGCTGCGCGGCGAGCTGATCGACCCCGGCCTGCACCTGATGGGCGAGAGCCTCGAAGAGCAGCACGCCTGAGCCGGACGCTGCGTTTGAGTTGCGCGATGCCCGGGCCGGTCCCGGGCATCGGTGTTTGTGGGAAGGCCAAAGTGAGATCGATCGCGCCCGAAGCCGAAGCGGCGGTGCCACCCTCCCCTGGAGGGGGAGGGTCGACGCGCGCGCAGCGGGCGTCGGGGTGGGGTGATCTCTCCACGAGCACTGAACTGCGTCGAGAGATCACCCCACCCCGCCTCACGCGCCGCTGCGCGCCCCGTGAGGCGACCCTCCCCCTCCAGGGGAGGGTGGCAGCGAGCTCAGCGCCCGACCGCGGCGCCGAGCATCTCTTTCAGGATCTGGCGCTTGATCGCCTTGTTGGTGAGGGTGCCGTCGTTCCACCACCAGCCGTCCTGCTTCATCTTCTCGGCTGCCGTGACGAAGCACCTGGTCACCTCGGCAAAATCGGCGTCGGTGTAGTTCAGGCTGAAGATCAAGCGGCCGGTACCGACCCAGCTCAGCGCCAGGCCCTCGGCACGCAGGTAGTATTGCAGCATCCAATTGTAACGCGACGGCACGGTGTACTCGACCAGCCAGATCGAATGCATATTGGAGACGCGCACCGGCAGCTCGTGCTCGGCCAGTGCGGCGTTGAGTTGCGCGGCGCGGCCGTTCCAGGTCCCGTCGAGGCCGTCGTAGATGGCGCGGAAGTTCGGGCTGTCGAGCCGGCTCAGGAACTCGTCCATTGCCGCCATCACGTAAGGATGCGAGTTGAAGGTGCCGCGGGCGAAGCAGATGTCGGCCGGGCGGTCGTCGCGGAAGCGGCGCATCAGCTCGCGCTTGCCGCAGACCACGCCGATCGGCAGGCCGCCGCCGAGGCTCTTGCCGTAGGTCACCATGTCGGCTGCGACGCCGAAATACTCCTGCGCGCCGCCCGGCGCGAGCCGGAAGCCGAGGAACACCTCGTCGAACAGCAGCACGATGCCGCGCTCCGTGCACACCTCGCGCAGCTGCTTCAGCCAGGCGGTGTAGGCCGCGCGGTCGTAGCGGCCCTTGCGCGAGGAGTCGACCAGCGCGGAATCGCCAGGCGCATTGCCGTTCGGATGCAGCGCCTGCAGTGGATTGACCAGCACGCAGGCGATGTCGCGGCGCGTGCGCAGGACGTGCAGGGTGCGCTCGGACATCTCGGCCAAGGTGTAGGTCTCGTGCGGCGCGATCGGATTGCCGACGCCGGGCTGCACGTCGCCCCACCAGCCGTGATAGCTGCCGGCGAAGCGCACCAGATGGCTGCGGCCGGTGTGGTAGCGGGCGAGCCGCACGGCTTGCATCACCGCCTCGGTGCCGGACATGTGGAAGGAGACCTCATCCATGCCGGACAGCTCGGTCAGGCGCTTCACGTTGTCCGCGACGACCGGATGATAGAGCCCGAGCACCGGGCCGAGCGCGCTCGCCCGCCGCTCGGCGGCCGCGATGCACTCCTTGTAGAAGTCGTAGCCGAAGATGTTGACGCCGTAGGAGCCGGTGAGATCGTAGAACCGGTTGCCGTCGAGATCGGTCAGGGTCACGCCGGAGGAGGCCTGCATGAACGAGCCGGCGCCGAGCTGCTCCTTGACCAGCCGGCTGTACTGGAACGGCACGCGGTAGGACTGCGTGAACTGCAGATCGGAGATGCGGCTCGCGGCTTCCGCCGTCAGCGCGCGGCTCTTGGCGAACTTCTCCTGGAACAGCGTGCCGAGCCGGAAGAAGCCATCCTGCCGCCGGGTCGCGACATCCGGCGGAGCGCCGTCGGAGCGGAAGAAGTCGTCGATGTCGAACTCATAGCGCGGGATCAGCTTCGAGATCCGGCGCGACATCTTGGAATGGCCGGCCAGCGAGCGGTGCTTGGCGCGCGACAATTCGATGCGGGCCTTGACCTTCGGGGCGACGGCGGCCGTCACGGCAGCGCCAACGGCGAGCGATACATAAGGAATCGAGTTTTCCATCATGTCCAAAAGCGCTAACCCCTCCTGCTGACAGATTCATGACAGTCAAAAGCCTGATCGCCTCCGTCACCCAACAGGAAGACCTCAACTTCCTGCTCACCAACCGCGTGCCGCGCGCCGCGCTGACCCGCTTCATGGGCTGGTTCTCCAAGATCGAGACTCCGCTCGTCCGCGACGCCTCGATCGCGCTGTGGAAGCTGTTCTCCGACCTCGATCTCTCCGAGGCCAAGGAGAGCCACTTCGAGAGCCTGCACGCCTGCTTCACGCGCGAGCTGAAGCCCGGCCTGCGGCCGTTCGATCTGGATCCCGCCATCGTCACCAGCCCGTCGGACGGCATCATCGGTGCCCACGGCCTGATCCGCGACGGCGAGCTCTACCAGATCAAGGGCGCGCCTTATTCCTTGCGCGATCTGGTTGCCGATCCCGCCGTGGTCGAGACCCATCGCAACGACTGCTTCGTCACCTTGCGTCTCACCTCGAGCATGTATCACCGCTTCCACGCGCCGGCCGACATGACGATCGAGCATGTCAGCCTGATCCATGGCGACGTCTGGAACGTCAATCCGATCGCGCTGAAGCGGGTCGAGCGGCTGTTCTGCAAGAACGAGCGCGCGGTCATCCGCACGCACCTCGCTTCCGGCGAGCCGTTCACGATCGTGCCGGTCGCCGCGATCCTGGTCGCGAGCATCCGCCTGCACGCGCTCGACCGCGTATTGAACGCGCAGACCGAGCGGCCGCTCGCCTACACCTGTAACAACAATGTGCGCAAGGGCGACGAGCTCGGCTGGTTCGAGCATGGCTCGACGATCATCCTGCTCGCGCCCGGCGACTTCACGTTCTGCCCCAATGTGACGGAAGGCGCCCGCATCCGCGCCGGACAGCCACTGTGGCGCAGGCGCGTCGCCGCCGGATGAATGTCAGGTCCGCGCCCGCGGAATCTCGATTTCGTCGTTGCGCAGTCCTATATCCGAGCGTTCAACTGACGAATCAGACCGCGGGAGTTGCGGTCGTTGCGGCTCGGGAGAGGCGATGGCGAGAGCGCCGATCATGGCGGCGGGTGGCATCGTGCTGCGGCGGGAACAGCCGCCGCGCATCGCGGTCGTGCGCCTGCGCAAGCGCGACGAATGGGTGCTGCCCAAGGGCAAGCTCGACGACGGCGAGACGCCGCGCGACGCCGCCAAGCGCGAGGTGCTGGAGGAGACCGGCCACAAGGTGACGGTGCACGAATTCCTCGGCACGTTGGTCGTCGACACCGGCACGCGCTCCAAGGTCGTGCATTACTGGCGCATGGAAGCGGCCGATGAGCCGTCGCAGCCGCTGATGGACGACGTCCGCGCCGTCGACTGGCTGCTGCTCGATGCCGCGGTCGCGCGGCTGTCGCGCGATCATGAAAGGACGTTCCTGGAGATGGTCGGGCCCTACGCGCTGGCCGGACTGATCCGCAAGACCAGGGCGAAGCCGGCGCCGGAGGTGGCCAGAACGGTGGAAAAGACCCCGGCGGCAGCTGAAAAGATCGTGGCGGAGAAGGCCGCCGTCGCCGAAAAGTCTGCCGTGGCGAAGAAGCGCCGCAGCCGCGTCAGCGAGCCGCCTGCGCCGCCTGCAGAGATCGCCGTCGTCACCGCAGCCGAGCACGACGCGCCCGCGCCGGAGATCGCACCAACGCCGGCAGTGGCGGCCACAGCAGCGGCGCCGGAGGCTCGGCCGGACCGGCCGGAGACGGAGGCACTGTCCGAGGTCGGCGCGACGATCGCGCCGCAGCCCGCCGAGGCGGAGCGCGTGCCCGAGGATGTCGAGCGGGTGGAAGCTGTCGTGGCCGCGATCAAATCGCTCGTTCCGGACCGTCCGGCGACGCGTGGCGGCGCAGCCGGCGCCGTGCCGACACGAGAGACGGGCAGCTCCGAGCCGCAGCCTTCCGATGCGGATCGCGAAGCTGCCGATGATCCGGTCGGCAACGGGACATCGGCGGGAGAGCCGCGCCTCACCTTGGCCCAGAAGATGCGCGCCTGGCTTGGCCGTGCCGCGTGAGGTGTTCGGCCGACCGGCGTGCCGCCGATGATGCTTCACGATCTGGCCGCGCTGGCGGCCGCTTTCAGCATCGCCGTCAGCAACATCATCGCGCCGTCGGCCGTCCGCCAACTCGGTCCCGTCAGGTTCAACGCGATCCGCCTTGCGGCGGCGCTCTTGAGCATGCTGGCCTTGGTGACGCTGCGAGGCCACTGGGCCGCGCCGTCCGGTGATCAGCTGCTGATGCTGGCAGCATCGAGCCTGCTCGGCGTCGTCGTCGCGGATTCCTGTTTCTATGCGGCGCTGGCCCGGCTGGGGCCGCGCCTGACCGCCGTCGTCTACGCCAGCTGGGCCGCATTCGCGGCCGTGCTCGGCTATCTCCTGCTCGGTGAGACGCTGTCCACGATCAAGATGACGGGCGTGGGGTGTATCGTGAGCGGCGTGTGGGTCGCGATCGTCTTTCGACAGCCTGTCGCGGTCGCTCAGGAAGCGCACGGCTCGGTCGGAGCAGGTTTGTTGTTCGGTCTGGCGGCCGCGCTGTTCGCGGCGGCCGCTGTCCTGATGGCGCGTCCCGTGATGGCCGCGGGTCTGGATCCGGCATTGGCCACGTCAATTCGCGCCGCGATCGGATTGGCTGCTTTGGTCGCCTTGTCCGTCATGCCGCGTTTCCGCAGCTCGTTCGCAGTGAATCGATCGGTCGTCATGCGGTCCGCGCTGAGCGGTGTGCTCGGGATGGGCGTCGGCATGACACTCGTCTTGTTTGCGCTGACCAGCCGGCCCGTCGGGATCGTCTCCAGCCTGTCGTCGACGACCCCTGTCATGATCCTGCCGCTGCTGTGGTGGAGCACCGGGCTCAGGCCCGCGCCGGCCGCCTGGCTGGGCGCCGTCCTGGCCGTGTCGGGCGTCGTCGCCATCACCAGCGGATTTTGAGTCCGCCGGCGCAGGTGGCGGACCGCGGACGCGCTTGCCGCACTCTCTCCTTGGTTGGTGGCGTTGCGTAACATCTCTCCATGCTTCCGCCCCACGCTGTCCGGATTTTCCTAGGAGAAACATGGCGCCGCTCGCGAGGGGCGCGCAGATTGGTCGGCGTGAGGCGGTCCGGGCATGGTCGAAATCGACGTCGCGGCTTTCGTGAGATCATGCACCCCGGCCACCATCCGCCTGGCGATGCTGTGCGCGGCCCTCGACCTGTCGGGCTGCGCCACGGCGCCGATGACGCAGAGCGGCGCGCTCGCATCCTATCAGTCGCTGGCGGAATCGAACGGCGTGCTCGCCAAGTCGCTGCTCAACGTCGACAAGGACAATGTGCTCGCGGCGCAGACCGTGCGTATCATGCCGACAACCTTCTCGGGCCAGGCCGGCGCGGTGCTGACGGACCAGCAGCGGCAGCTCGTCGCCAACGCCGTCGACCGCGCGCTGTGTCTCAACCTGAGCGAACGCTTCACGGTCGTGGCGCCCAATCAGAGGGCCGATTTGACGACGCGCACCTTCATCACCCAGGCGACGCCGACCGATCCGGTTGCCGCCGGGGCCTCCAAGGTCGTGTCGGCCGTGCCGGGCGCGCTCGGCGTTCCCGTTCCGGTGCCGCGGCTGCCGATCGGGCTCGGCAGTCTCACGATCGAGGCTGAGGCGCTCGACCGCAAGGGCCGGCAGCAGGCCGCAATGGTATGGGCGCGCGGCGCCAATTCGTTCACCAACTCGCCGGTGCTGTCGCAGGCCGGCGATGCCTACGATTTGGCAGGTTCGTTCAGCGCCGATTTCGGCCAGATGCTGGTGACCGGCGAGACCCCGTTCGGCAAGGTGCCGAAGCTGCCGTCGATCGAACGGATCGGCGCGGCCCTCGGCGGCAAGCCGAAGAACGCGGCGTGTGAGGCGTTCGGCAGGGATCCTGGAGTCATCGGTATGGTCGCCAACCGCCTGGGCGCCCCGCCGGAATGGGTCGACAAGGGTGCTGTGCCAAGGGACGCACAGGCGAGCACGCAGATGGCGAAGCAGTAGCGGCCACAGGAATGCCAGACGCGGCCGCGTAGGAAAGCATAAACGTGGTGCGGTGCTGGCACGCCTCGGATCGGCGCGGCCGGCGCGCGCTACTCCGCCGCCTCGCTCTTGCCCTCGATCAGCAGCACGTCGAGGCTCTCGATCTCCTGCATCGCCCGGCCGGCGATGCCCTGCAGGTCGCCATACAGTCCCGCCGTCGAATCCAGCACGCCGCGCAGTTGCTCCTCGCGCTTGGCCCAGAGCCGCATCATGGTCTTGCGCTCCCGGTCGAGGTCCGATTGCATCTCGGTGAAGCGCTCGACGATGGCGTCGATGCGGTGGCGGAAACGGGGGCCCGTGAGATAGGCGTAGACCATCTCCATCTTGGTCTGCTGGCCCTCCTGCGCGAGCTTGCTGCAGGCGACGTCGATCAGCGACTGCCGCAGTGCCAGCGACAGTGGCAGCGCGAAGCGCGGCTCGGCGACCCAGACGCCGTCGATCAGGTCGAAGCCGTCGACCCCCTTGGGCAGCGCGCTCGAGACGATCAGCGCGATGTCGGCCTTGGCGGCGCGCAGGTCGTCGCGCAGCTTGACCAGCCAGCCATCGCTCCAGTTCTTGGTGCGCTTGGACTCCCACAGGATCGCGCCGCAGACCTGGCCGCTGGGGGCCACGACCCGATGGATCACGTCGCCGCCGAACTCGCCCTTCGGCACCGGCTCGACAAGGTCGCGGGGGAAGCGCGCACGCAATTGCGATTCCAGCTCGATCTCGAGCGCCTCGCCCTGCAGTTGCTGCGAGCCTTGCTCGGCCTTGCGGCGGAGTTCCTCGATCTGGCGCTGCATGCCGGCGATCTGGGTTTCCTTCTCGGCGACCTTCGCCTTCAGTCCTTCCTCGGCCTCGAGCCGCGCCTTGTCGCGCACGGCGACGAGACTCTCCTGCACCTTGGTCTCGATGGTGAGATCGAGCTCGCGGCGGGCCTCGTCGAGTTCGCGCTGCTTGCGCATCATCTCGGCCTGCGCCTTCTGGGCGTCGGCGAGCTTGGCGTCCTTGCTGAGGATGGTCTCGTGCAACTCGGCGAGCTGGCGATCGCGATTGCCCATCTCATCCGCGACGGCCTGGCGCGCCTTCTCGGCTTCGGCTTGCGCGATCGCAGCGCGTTCAGCCTTCAGCTTGGCGGCGACTTGCTGATCGATCGCGGCCTTGGCCTGCGCGATTTGCTCCTGCGCGGCCTTGAGCTGCGCCTCGCGGCGGCCGAAATCGGCTTCCTTCGCCTGCAGCTGCTTTTCGAACTGCCGGCGCGTCTCCGCGATCAAGGGCGCTGCGAGCTGCTCGGTCAGCTTGATCTCGGTGCGGCAGGAGGGGCAGACGATCTGAGGATCGGTCATGATTCGCATCCTTCCATGAAGGCCGAATCTAACCGGCCGCCGCGTGGCGTTTAACCCACGCGGACGGCTTATCCCATGCAATTATCTGCGATTCCCCGCCCTTCGTCGTCTTACACGCCGTGCGGCGTGGCCTCCGGAGCCGCGGTGTTATCCGGCGCCTTGATGCGGAACCAGGCGACGTACAGCGCCGGCAGGAACAGCAAGGTCAGCACTGTGCCGACGATGATGCCGCCCATCATCGCATAGGCCATCGGGCCCCAGAACACCTCGCGCGCGATCGGGATCAGCGCCAGCGAGGCTGCGGCCGCCGTCAGCATGATCGGCCGCATGCGGTGCTCGGTCGCCTCCATCACGGCCTCCCACGGCGGCCGTCCTTCTTCGCGCAGATGCTCGATCTGCACGATCAGGATCACCGAGTTTCTGATCAGGATGCCGATCAGCGCGAGCACGCCGAGGATGGCGACGAAGCCGAGCGGCGCGCCGCTCGGCAGCAGCGCCGCGACGACGCCGATCAGGGCCAGCGGCGCCACCGCGAACACCAGGAACAGGCGCTGGAAGCTCTGCAGTTGCAGCATCAGGATCGTGGCCATCGTGAACAGCATGATCGGGACGACCGCGATGATCGGCGCCTGGCTCTTGGCGCTCTCCTCGACGCTGCCGCCGGTGACGACCTTGTAGCCGGCCGGAAGCTTGGCGTCGAAGGCCGTGATCGCCGGCTTGAGCTGATCGACGACTGTGTTTGGCTGCACCTGATCGATCACGCTGGCCTTCAGGGTCAGCGTCGGTTGCCGCGAGCGGCGCCAGATCTCCGGCTGCTCGATCTGGTAGCGCAGGGTCGCCAGCGCCGCGAGCGGGATCGACTGGCCGTTCGATCCGGACAGCTGCAGATCGCGCAGCGTCTCCAGCGACTGTCGTTCCTTGGCCTGGGCGCGGCCGCGAACGTCGATCAGATAGATGTCGTCGCGCACCTGGGTGATCGAGGTGCCGTCGAGCACGCCGTTCAGCGCGTTGGCGATGTCCTCCGAGGTGACGCCGAGCTGGCGCGCCTTGTCCTGCAGCACGTCGACTTTCACGACGCGCGCCGGCTCCATCCAGTCGAAGATGACGGCCCCGAGATGGCTGTTGCCGCGCAGGACGCCGGCCAATTCCTGCGCGATCTCGCGCACCTTGGCCACATCGGGCCCGCTGACGCGATACTGCACCGGGCGGCCGACCGGCGGGCCGATGTCGAGCAAATGCACATAGGCGTCGGTGCCGGGGAACGTCTTGGTCAGATAGGCCTGCAGCTTGGCGCGGGCACGGTCGCGCGCCTCGAGGCTCTTGGTGACGATGATGATCTGGCCGAACGACACGTCGGCCGGCTGCACGTCGAACGACAGCACGAAGCGCTGCGCGCCGGAGCCGACATAGGTCGACCAATGGTCGATGTCGGGATCGCCCTTCAGCGCCTCCTGCTCGAACTGCGCCATCTGCGCATTGGTCTCGGCGATCGAGGAGTTCTGCGGCAGGTTGAAGTCGATGACGAGCTCATTGCGGTCGGAGGAGGGGAAGAACTGCTGCTGCACGAAGCGCATGCCGAACACGGAGAGGCCGAAGATCAGCACCGTGGCGATGATCGTGGTCCAGCGGTGCCGCATGCAGGCATTGAGCATGGCGCGGAAGATCCGCGTCAGCCGGCCGCCTTCGGCATGATGACTCGGCAAGGTCGCGGGCAGAATGGAGACGCCGAGCAGCGGCGTGAACAGCACGGCGACGATCCACGACACGACCAGCGACACCGCGATCACGACGAACAGCGTGAAGGTGAACTCGCCGGCGGCGCTGTTGTTGAGGCCGATCGGAATGAAGCCGGCGACCGTGACCAGCGTTCCCGTCAGCATCGGGAACGCGGTCGAGGTGTAGACATAGGTCGCTGCCTTGCGCAGGCTGTCGCCCACTTCGAGCCGCGCCACCATCATCTCGACCGCGATCATGGCGTCGTCGACCAGGAGGCCGAGCGCGATGATCAGCGCGCCCAGCGAGATGCGCTGCAGGGATATGCCCGTGTAGTTCATGAACAGGAAGGTGATCGCGAGCACCAGCGGGATCGAGATCGCGACGACGAGGCCCGCGCGCACGCCGAGGCTGACGAAGCTGATCGCCAGCACGATGATGACGGCTTCGTACAGTGCCTTGGTGAAGCCGCCGACGGCTTCCTCGACGATCTTGGGCTGGTCCGAGACGAGATGCACGCCGACGCCGACCGGCAGGTCGGCCACGACCTTCGCCATCTCCTCCTTCAGCGCCTCGCCGAAGTCGAGCAGGTTGGCGCCCGCCTTCATGCCGATGGCAAGCCCGATCGCCGGCTGGCCGTTGAAGCGGAACAGCGACGTCGGCGGGTCCTCATAGCCGCGGGTGATGGTGGCGACGTCGGTGAGCGGAAAGAAGCGGTCGTTGATGCGCAGGTTGATCGCCTTGAGGCTTTCCTCGGAGGTGAACTGGCCGGAGACGCGCACGGCGACGCGCTCGGGGCCGGCCTGCAGCACGCCGGACGGCGACACCGCGTTCTGCGCCTGCAGCGCGGTCAGGATGGTGCGCTGGTCGATGCCGAGCGCGGCCACCTTGCGCGGCGAGAATTCGAGATAGATCACCTCGTTCTGCGCGCCGACGATGTCGACGCGGCCGACATTGGGCACGGTCAGCACCTTGGCGCGGACCTCTTCGACGCGGTCACGGAGCTGGCGCTGGCTCAGCCCGTCGCTGGTGAAGGCGTAGATGTTGCCGAACACGTCGCCGAAGCGGTCGTTGAATCCCGGCCCGATCACGCCGGACGGAAAGTCGCCCTTGATGTCGTTGATCAGGTTGCGCACCTGCAGCCAGGTCGGAACGACATCGCGCGCCTTGGTCGTGTCGCGCAGGTTGACGAACACGGTGGTCTGGCCGGGCACGGTCAGGCTCTTGGTATAGTCGAGCGCCGGCAGCTCCTCGAGCTTCTTCTCGATGCGGTCGGTGACCTGGCGTGTCATCTCCTCGGCGGAGGCGCCGGGCCACTTGGCCTGTATCAGCATCGTCTTGATGGTGAATGACGGATCCTCCTCACGGCCGAGATGCAGGTAGGAGTAGAGACCCGCGGCCATGAAGGCGATCATGAAATACCAGACGAGCGAGCGGTGCTCGAGCGCCCAGTCGGAGAGGTTGAAGGACTTCACGGCTGAGATTCCTGATCGATGCGGACGGACTGGCCATCCTTGAGACTGTGCACGCCGGCGGTGACGACGCGCTGTCCGGCGTCGAGGCCGCCGGTGACGCGGACGCTGCCGTCCTCGTTCCTGGCGATCGTGATTTCCTGTCGCTTGACGGTCTTGCTGGCCGCATCGACCAGCCAGACGAAGCTCTTGTCGTTCTGCTCCAGCACGGCCGAGCGCGGCAGCCGGATGACGGTCTTCTGCTCGGTGTCCAGCGTGGCGGTCACGGTGGTGCCGAGGCGCATGATCTCCGGCGGGCTGTCGAGCGTGATGCGGATGCGGCGCGTGCGCGTCGTGGCATCGGCGCGCGGCGCGATCTCGCGGACCTTGCCTGCCGCGCTGACGCCGGGATCGACCTGGAGCCGCACGGTGAACGGCGTGCCAGCCTGCAGGCCGCCGGCGATGTCGTCGCCGACATCGATGACGGCTTCGCGGACGTCGGGCCGCGCGATGGTGACGACGCTCACGCCCGGCGAGACGACCTGTCCGACTTCCGCGCCGACCGCGGTGACGATGCCGGCGAAATCAGCCTTGAGCTGCGCGTAGCCGAGCTGCTCGCGCGCCTTGGCGAGGTTGGACTGCGCCTTGACGACGGAGGCCTGGGCGGCTGCACGCGACTGCTCCGCGCTCTCCAAGGTCGCCTTGGTGGTCGCGTCGGTTTCCAGCAAGGTGCGCTGCCGGCCTTCGGTTCCCGTTGCGTTGGTCAATTGCGCCTGGCTGCGCGAGACCTCGGCGGCCGAGGCACGCACGGCGAGCTCGAGCGCGGCGGGATCGATCGCCGCGACGACCTGGTCCTGCTTGACCATGTCGCCGACATAGACGGGCCGTGCGATCAGCCGTCCGAGCACGCGGAAACTGAGATCGGCCTTGTAGCGCGGCTCGATGGTGCCGGTGACGGCCGAGCCGTTGGCCGCCTGCGGCTCGATCTTCATCGACAGCACCGGCCGGACCGGCTCGGGGGCGGCGGCCTGCTCGTTGCAGCCGGCGAGCAGGGCGAGCGCGCCGAGCGGAAGAACACAACGCATCGGCGTCATCACGACCGCTTCTCCTCGTTGAATGTGATCTGTTGTCCGACGCTGAGCAGCTTGCCGCCATCGGTCACGACGCGATCGCCGGGCTTCAATCCGGCCGAGACGACGATCGCGCCGGTCTCGTAATCCTCGATCGTGATCGGCTTCAGCGACACGGACTTGTCGGCGGCATTGACCAGCCAGACCGCCGGAGTCTTGCCTGCGGCCGTCAGCGCGCTCCATGGCAGCACGATGCGCTGCTCCGGCTTGATGAAGCCGGTGGCGCTGACGGCGCTGCCGAGGGTCATCTCAGGTGGCGGAGTCTCGATCGCGATCTTGACGCGGACCGTGCCGGACTTCGGATCGATGGTCGGCGAGACCTCGCGCACCGTGCCCTTGGCGGTGACCGAGGGATCCGACAGCAGCGAAAGCGCCACCTTGCTGTCGTCGAACTTGAGCGACAGCGCGGCCTCGTAGACGTCGATCACGGCGTCGCGGGCGCCGTCATGGGCCAGCGTGAACACCGACTGCGCGGCTTGGGCAACCTGGCCAACCTCGATGTTGCGCGCGGTGATGGTGCCGTCGGCATCGGCGCGCAGCTCGGTATAGGTCAGGGCGTCCTTGGCCGTGCCCAGCTGCGCCTTGGCGGACTCCAGCGAACCCTCCGCCGTGCGCAGCGTCTCCTGGGCCTGGTCGAAGGTCGCCCGTGTCGTGAAGCCGCTCGACAACAAGGTCTGCTGCCGGTTGAAGTTGGAGGTCGCGACCTTGACCTGCGACTCCGCAGCCGTCACGGCGGCCTCCGCGGAATCGAGATCGGCCTGCTGCTCGGCCGGGTCGATCTTGGCCAGCAACTGGCCGGCCTTGACGTGTGCGCCGACCTCGACCAGCCGCTCGGTGACGCGGCCACTGACCCGGAACGACAGGTCCGCGAGCACGCGCGCCTGGACGTCGCCGGTCAGCGTGATCGATTGCCGCCGCTCCGACAGCTTGACCACCTCGGTCCGCACCAGCCGGGACGGCGGCGCCGTTGCGGCCGTCTTCTGCTCGCAGCCGGCCAGCAGCAGGCCAATGGCAGCACAGCCGGCCACGGCCAGCAGGCGTGAGCCCGACGTCCGAAGGAAGGGGAATCCTGCGAATGGAGACATGGTCGTATCTTCGGCTCGGTTGGGTGGTAACGGTCGTCCCTGTCCCGCCGCGCATGCGCGCCGGATCAGAAGCGCCTGGTTGGTCGCAAGCAGCCCGCAGAATTCGCTCAGCCGCCCGCCGTTGCAAGGAAGCAGGTTCACGCGAGAGTTGAACACCATCCTCTTGACAGTGCGTGAATTAGACAATCAAATCTAGAATATATCGTCTAGTAACATTCTCGTGGCGGTTTCCAATTACCCCTATGCGGCTTGTCGGGCGTTCCCGTTGGGGACATCGGCATCGCTGCCGCCGCGATGAACGAAGGCATGACGCGAACGTGCGACGGAAAGCTGCGACCGACCTGAATGACCCCGCGCGCTCGACGGCTCGTGCGCCCCGCCAGGCGCGCGGCCGTGAGCGCCGCGAGCAGTTGCTCGACGCGGCAGCCGCCATCATCGCCGAGGCCGGGATCGGTGCCGTCGGCATGCACGCCGCAGCCCAGCGCGCCGGCGCGTCGATCGGCTCGGTCTATCACTTCTTCCGTGACAAGGAGCAGATGCTCGACGCGCTCGCCGAGCGTCACGATGCCGAGCTGCAGCCGGCGTTCGATCGCGTGCTGCAGCGAAGCGATGCGGAATGGGCAGCGATGTCGCCGCCGCAGGTCATCGAGCAGTTGATAGGCTGGGCGATTCGCTACTTCGTTCGCCATCCAGATGCGCTGGCGACGCTGGATCTGCACGATCAGACCATGCATGCCGAGTTCAGGGCCCTCATCGACCGCGTCATGCGCGCCAGGCTCGGCGATGAATTGGGCCAACAGGCGGCCACCACGCTCGATGCCGTCGTGCTCGGTACCCTGCTGTTCACGCGCGAGCAGGATCCGCGCAGTCGCGACGTCGTGGTCGCCGCGCTGCCGGAGATGATGGCAACCTATCTCACGGCGCTGGAGGCGAAGCGGAAGCGGCCGAAGGGGTGAGGTACAGACGCCGTATCGACGCGATCAGTGCGGCGACCTGAACGGCCACTCGCTCCTTTTCCGATGGATCGCCACCGAGCGCGGCGTCGCTGTGTCCTCGATCGGCTTGGCCGAGAGGATGATCTGGTCCTCGCCGTTCCAGCGGTCGAACTCGTAGCACCATTTGCCAGTCTCCGGTGTCCGATAATGCCAGTCCTTCAGCGCTCGATCGCGAGACGGATGATCGACGACCGCGAGGGTCGTTCGGTGCCGCCGACGATGCTGCAGATCAGACGGAACGACGAGGCAGGCGCGGCCGTATGCATCCCGCTCATCGCACGGGCCCCGCCGGCGATGGCGTGTCGACATGATCCATCGTCGTCATCGACAGCGGCTGCGGGCCCTCGACGAGAGCAGGGCGATCGCGGCGATGGGCCAGCCGCTGCTCGCCGCTCCGATTGCGTTTGCTGGCGATCCCTTCGACCAGCCGGGCCACGACGCCGACCACGGCAAAGCTCACGAGCAGCGAGATGCACAGCAGCCCCAGATAGAGCTTCAGCACCGAGCTTGCGAAGCAGGCAAGCGCGATGAGCGCGACAATGGCCAGCCGGCCTTTGACGGAGATCGACATGATGGAGCGTTTCGCTGATAGCTGATTGTGGGCGCCACTCTAGCGCCATGTTTTCTGCAGCCAAGCCGCGTCCCAATGGGTGGTAAATTTTGCCGCAAGGTCATGACGACAATCGAATGCGCTCCAACTCAATCGTCGTTGCTCGGATCGCAGCTCAACTGCGCGTTGTGAAAATTCGGTTGTCCCAGCGTCGGCTTCACGCATGCGTCGTGGGGAACCGAAGCGAGCATCTGCAAGCACGCCGTCGCGCAATGACCGAGCCGACGGCTGCGTTGTCGGCGAATGCCGGAACGATGGGTCGAGTGCTTGTTGCGCGCCGAGAACATGCCCCGCGCCCGTGAGGGCGAACGATATACGCAACCCGGGCCGATCGCGCCGCGGGAGCGCCGTGGCACGTCTTCTCCTAGAGAACCGCGATGGTTGAAAGTCGAACCGTTGCCAGGGCGCATGAGCTCGCGCGGGTGCAGGCTCGGCGAACGAGCTGTTTGACAGGTGAAGAGGACAGTGAAGGTGAGCGGCTATTGCGCGCCCGCCCACGCCGCGAGCGCGGCGCGCTCGTCGCCGGTGATCTCGGTGATGTTGCCGGGCGGCATGGCGCTCGACCACGCGGCGTTGCGCACGATCAGCCGTGCATTGCGCCGGATGTTGTCGGCGGTGTCGAGCCGCACGCCCTTGGGGGCTGCGACGATGCCGTCCCATACGGGCTCGGCGGCGTGGCACATGCTGCAGCGGGAGGTCACGATCTCCTCGACCTGCGCGAATGTTGGCGGCGCGCTCATCGTCGTCTTGGCGTCGCGAGGGCCCGCCGCGGACAACAGCAGGATGCCGATCATGCCCGCGGCCGCAACGCCCCACACCCACCATGGCGACGGATGACCCTTGTGACGCGCGTTGAAGAAGTGGCGGATCACCGGCCCGAGCGCAAGCACGATGGCGACGATCGCCCAATTGTAGCGGGTGCCGAACAGCAGCGGATAGTGATTGCTGATCATCAGCACCACGACCGGCAGGGTCAGATAGTTGTTGTGGACCGAGCGCTCCTTGCCGGTCTTGCCGAGCCTGGGGTCCGGGGCCTGACCTGCGAGCAACGCGGCAACGATCTTCTTCTGGTTGGGGATAATCACTGCGAACACGTTGGCGACCATGATGGTGCCGATGATCGCGCCGATCTGGTTGAAGGCGCCGCGGCCGCTCAGCACGTGGGTGAAGGCGTAGGTGAGCGCGACGAGGAAGATGTAGCCGCCGATCGCGAACGGCAGCTCGTGCCTGGCAAGGCCGCTGCGGCAGGCGCCCTCGTACAGCAGCCACGCCAGCGCCAGCGAGCCGAAGCTGAACAGACCGGCCTGAACGGGCGTGAGATCGAGGATCGACTTGTCGACCAGGAACAGGTCGGCGTTGAGATAATACACCACGATCATCAGCACGAAGCCGGACAGCCAGGTGGTGTAGGCCTCCCATTTGAACCAAGTCAGCTCGCTCGGCATCTGCGCCGGCGCCACCAGATATTTGACGATGTGGTAGAAGCCGCCGCCATGGACCTGCCAGGCTTCGCCCATCACGCCCGTCGGCAGGCCCTCACGCGGCTTCAGGCTGAGATCGAGCGCGATGAAGTAGAACGAACTCCCGATCCACGCCACCGCCGCGACCACGTGCAGCCAGCGGAAGATCAGGCTCAGCCATTCCGATATGATCGAGGCCCACATCGTGCGCTCATCTCCTTGTGCAGCACGCGCCGAAGGACGGCCGCCTGCGCCCCATCTGTTGCATCGATCCCGTGTGATTTCCAGCGCATCGCTTTGGCAGGCCGTGCACAGGAGACAGGCCTTCATGCGCGCTTGATCTGGTGGACATCGACCGCGCGATTGCGTTCAATGCATCCGGTAACGACGCATGGCGGACGCGATGAAGAGACCGGTCCTGATCATTCTGGTGATGGCGCAGCCCGCCTTGGTGCAATCCGCCTTGGCGCAGACAGCGCCCGCGCCAAAGCCGGCAGCCGCCAGGCGCGCCGATGCCTGCGCGCCGATCGGGCGCACCGAGGACGGCAAGCTGGTCTATTCGATGAAGTGCGAGAGCATTCCAAAGCCGGTCGCGCCTGCCGCGCCACAGGCGGCCGCGCAGCCGACGCAATCTGCTCCGGCAGCCGAGCCGGAGCCCGAGACCGAGCGAAGCGGCCTGTTCGGCTGGTCCTACGATCGCCGGTCGAAGCCCTAGCGCGGCCATCTCCCACCTCGGACGTGCTGCGCAGAGGAGCTGATGGCCGCCGGACGCTCGTCGACCGGACGAAATGTCTCGCTCATGCGCGTCCCCGGATCGCCGCCATCATTGGCTCATTCGCCGAATTTCTCCTGCAACTGCGGAAACAGCCGGTCCGGCTTGAACGGCACGGCGGTGAAGCGGATGCCGGTGGCGGCGCGCAGCGCGTTGCCGAGCGCGGCGGCGACCGGATTGTAGGGGCTCTCGCTCATCGACTTCGCCCCCAATGGGCCGATCGTATCGCTGGTGTCGGCAAACAGCACTTCGGTGCGCGGCACGTCGGCATAGGACGGCACATGGTAGTCGCGGAAGCGCGGATTGATCACGCGGCCCGTCTCGTCGATCACGATCTCCTCGTAGAGCGCAGCACCCAGCGACTGCGCGACGCCGCCCTCGATCTGGCCGCGGCACTGCATCGGATTGGCGACGCGGCCAGCATCCGCGGCCTGCACGCTCTTGAGGATCTTGACCACGCCGGTGTGCTTGTTCACGGCGACGCGAAAGCCCTGGACGTTGAACGCGACCGAGCGCGGCGTGCCCTGCGAGTTGCCGCTTGCCGTGAGCGGCGATCCGCTGAGCTTGGCAATCTCGGAAAAGGACAGGCGCCGAGCGCCGCAACTGATCGCATTGTCAGCGATCCGGCAGCCGTCCGGATCCAGGTTCCAATGATCGGCGGCGAAGCGCTTGAGCGTCTCGGCGAGCGCCTCCGCCGCGGCCTGCGTGGCGCGGCCGGCCACGAACGTGCCGGTCGAGCCGTAGGCGCCGGTGTCGTGGCCGCCATGGGCGGTGTCGGACTGGTTGAGGGTGATGCGGTCGGGCGTGGTGCCGAGCACGGTCGCCGCGATCTGGCGATGCACGGTGCTGGTGCCATTGCCGAACTCGGCGGTGCCGACGGTGAGCACGAAGCCGCCGTCGTCGCGCAGGCTGATGGCGGCGTCGGCGAAGTGGCCGTCAGGCGGCACCGTATCGATCATCGTCAGCGCGATGCCATCGCCCGTCAGCCACTCGGTCGACAGCTCCGGCGTCGGCGTCGTCTCGGCCATCGCGCGCTCGACCAGATCGAGGCACTGGTCGAGCCCGTAGGAGCCGTACAGCACGTCGCTGTGCTCCGATGCCGGCGGCGCCAGCATGGGATCGCCGGGCCTGACGATATTGCGGCGTCGCATCTCGACAACGTCGATGCCGAGCTGCCGCGCGAGCTCATCGATTGCGGCTTCGACCGCGAAGGTGGTTTGCGGCAGGCCGTAGCCGCGATAGGCGCCGGCCGGCACCGTGTTGGTGTAGACGGCGATCGCGTCGACCTTTTTGTTGGGACAATTGTAGACCGAGATCGACTCGCCGCAGGCATGGAACAGCACGGGCCCGGCGTGATTGCCGTAAGCGCCGGTGTTGGAGACTACATCGAGCTGCAGCGCGGTCAGCTTGCCGTCGCTGTCGGCGCCCGCTTTGACCGTGACACGCATCGGATGTCGCGTCGAGGTCGCGATGAACTGCTCCTCTCGGGTGAATTCGAGCTTGACGGGACGGTTGGTCTTCAGCGCGGCGAGCGCGAGGATATCCTCGACGAACATCTCCTGTTTGCCGCCGAAGCCGCCGCCGACGCGCTCGCAGAACACGCGGACCTGGTCGGAAGGCAGGTCGAAGATTTCGCACAGCGCCCGCCGTGTCAGGAACGGCACTTGCGTGCTGGAACGGACGGTGAGCACGCCGTGGTCGTCGAGCCAGGCGAGACCGCCGTGCGTTTCCAGGGCGGCGTGCTGCACCCGCTGCGTGGTGAAGGTGCCTTCATAGGTCGCGGCGGCAGACGCGAGCGCGGCGGCGACGTTGCCAAGCTCGCCGTGGGTCTCGGCGACGATGTTGCGGCTGACGTCCGCGATGCGATGCGCAGCTGTGCGGCCGGCGTGAATGACAGGCGCGCCGGGCGCGATCGCGGCTTCGGGATCGACCACGGCAGGCAGGATCTCGTAGTCGACGACGAGGCGTCGGCAACCTTCCTCAGCGGCGGCTTCGCTGTCGGCGACCACGGCGGCGACCTTCTGGCCGATGAAGCGGACGACATCGTCGAGCACGCGGGTGTCGGCCGGATCCATCCAGGCCTGCTCATGGCGCGCGGTGGAGAACAGGGTCGCCGGCGCATCCTCATGCGTCAGCACTGCATGCACGCCGGGCACGGCCAGCGCAGCCCTCTTGTCGATGCCGACGATACGCGCATGCGCATGCGGCGAGCGCGCGAGCTTGACGTGCAGCAGGCCTTCGACCGTCGTGTCGAAGGTGTAGCGTGCCCGGCCGCGCACGACGTCGGGGCCGGCGGGGGCCGGCAGGCTGCGTCCGAAGGCTTCGCCGGCCATGACATCCTCGACATGGGTGAGGCCGAGCAGCGCGTCCTCGATGGCGCGATAGCCGGTGCAGCGGCACAGATTGCCCTTCAGCGCCGCGCCGAGATCCTTCACCTGCGCCTGGTTCAGCGAGGCGCAGGTGACGATCATGCCTGCGGTGCAGAAGCCGCATTGGAACGCCTGCGCATCGAGGAAGGCCTGCTGCATCGGATGCAGGCCGTCATCGGCGGCGAGACCTTCGACAGTCGTGACCGCCTTGCCCTCGGCGCGAAAGGCGGGGATCAGGCAGCTGTGCACCGGCTCGCCATCGAGCAGCACGGTGCAGGCGCCGCAATCACCGGCGTCGCAGCCCTTCTTGACGCCGAAATGGCCGGCGTCGCGCAGAAAGGTCCGCAGGCACTGTCCGGGGCGCGGGGCAGCATCGACTTCCTTGCCATCGACGATCACGCTCATGGCCGCGCGCCGCCAGCGAGCTCGGCGCGAATCTCCTCGGCGAGGCGCAGGGTCATTGCCTTGCGCCAGGCGGGCTTGCCATGAACATCATCATGATACGACGTATCGGGGATGTCGCCGAAGATGCTCGCGCGCAGCAAGGTTGCGTCGGGCATGCTGGCAAAGCGCAGCTGCAGCGGCTTGACGGTCGATCCGGTTACGGTGAGCAGCAGGTCGCCGTTGCGGCCCGAGGTTCCGATCAGCAGCGCGCCGGAGCGTCCGACCGGAGTGAGTGCGATCTGGCGGAAGGCGGTGCGGCGCTTGAGCGCGGGCAGCGGAATGTCGATCTGGCGCAACAGGTCTCCAGGCGCGAGCACGTTGCTGTTGTTGCCGGTGACGAAGTCGGTGACCCTTATGCGCTGCTCGCTGCCGTCACTCCTCCAGATCGTGCAGACGCCCTCGAGCGCGGCGAGCAGCGAGATCATCGGCCCGGCCGGCAGCGACATGCAGAGATTGCCGCCCACGGTCGCCGTCTTCCAGATCTTGAAGGAAGCGAGGAACGCGCGGCAGCATTGATCGATCAGGGGCGCCGCGATCCAGTCGGCCGGGCAGGGCAGCGCGTCCAGCGCGGCGACGCTGCAGGTCGCGGCGATGCCCAGGCTCTGATCGCTGATGGTGAGTGGCGGCCAGGCGAGCTCGCTGAGATCGATCAGCCGCGACAGCTGCGCCTGCGGTTCGGAGAACAGCCACGTGCCGCCGGCCAGCCAGGCATCGCCTGCCTGCCAGCTGGGCAGCTCGGCCCGCGTTCTCGGGCGCACGACCTCCGTGATGGTGTTCAGATCCATGGTGATGCCAGCTCGTGGGCGCAGCCTATCGCGGGTGGAATCCTTGCAAGACCAGCGCCAACTGGCAATAGGATGACGCTGGCCTTCCGCTTGCAAGTTACCGGCACACGCAAACGCCCAATCAACGAGACGAGGCAGCCATGAGCACGACGCCGATCTGGATCAAGGACCCGCTCGCCATTCTCGCCGAGGATGCTGCGCGCGGTGTCGTCGTCAAGGACGGCCGCATCGTCGAGCTGGTGCCTGCCGGTGCCGAGCCGGCCACCGCTGGTGCGGCGACCTATGATGCCAGCGCGCATGTCGTGATCCCCGGGCTGATCAATACCCATCATCACTTCTACCAGACGCTGACGCGCGCGCTGCCGGCCGCGATGGACCGCGAGCTGTTCCCCTGGCTGAAGGCGCTCTATCCGATCTGGGCGAAGCTGACGCCGGAGGCACTGGATGCTGCGGTCACGGTCGCGATGGCCGAGCTGATGCTGTCGGGTTGTACGACCACGACAGATCATCACTATGTCTTCCCCGCCGGGCTCGAAGATGCAGTTGGCATCGAGGTCGCGGTGGCGAAGCGGCTCGGCATTCGGGTGCTATTGACCCGCGGCTCGATGAACTTGTCCGAGCGCGACGGCGGGCTGCCGCCGGACAGCGTGGTGCAGGACGAGGACACGATCCTTGCCGACAGTGAGCGCGTGGTCGCCACCTATCACGAGCGCGGGCCGGATGCGATGGTGCAGATCGCGCTGGCGCCGTGCTCGCCGTTCTCGGTGACGGGATCGCTGATGCAGAAGACGGCTGCGCTCGCCGACAAGCTCGACGTGCGGCTGCACACGCATCTCGCCGAGACCGAGGATGAGAACCGCTTCTGCGAGGCGATGTTCGGCTGTCGTCCGCTGGATTATCTCGAAAAGCAGGGTTGGCTTGGTCCGCGCACCTGGCTTGCGCACGGCATCTTCTTCAATGCCGAGGAGATGAAACGGCTCGGCAAGGCGAGGACGACGATCACGCACTGCGCCTGCTCGAACCAGTTGCTCGCCTCCGGCTGCTGTCCGGTGTGCGAGATGGAAGAGGCGGGCGTCGGCATCGGCCTTGGCGTCGATGGCTCGGCCTCGAACGACGGCTCCAACCTGATGCAGGAGGTGCGCTCCGCTTTCCTGCTGCAGCGGGCGCGCTACGGCGTTAGCCGGATCAGCCACAAGGATGCGCTGCGGTGGGCGACGAAGGGCTCGGCCGCGTGCGTCGGCCGGCCCGAGCTCGGCGAGATTGCGGTCGGCAAGGCCGCCGACCTCGCGCTGTTCAAGCTCGACGAGCTGCGCTTCTCGGGTTCAGGGGATCCGATCGCCGCGCTGGTGCTGTGTGGCGCGCACCGTGCCGATCGCGTGATGGTCGGCGGCCGCTGGACCGTGATCGACGGCGCCATTCCGGGGCTCGATGTCACCCGGCTGATCCGGCGCCACAGCGCGGCGGCAGCTCAGATGCAGGCGGGGTGAAGACGATTGTCAGGCCGGCTGTGGGTCCAGGAAGCGCTCGGCGTAATGGCAGGCGACGAGGCGGCCGTCGAGCGGGCGCAGCGGCGGGCGCTGCGCGCGGCAGAAATCCGTCACATGGGGACAGCGGGTCGAAAACACGCAGCCGGCCGGTGGGTCGAGCGGCGACGGCAACTCGCCCTTGGGCACGATCCGCTGACGTTTGCGGCCTAGGCCCGGCGTGGCGTCGACCAGGGCCTGCGCATAGGGATGAAGTGGCCGCGCGAAAATGCGCTCCTTCGGCCCGTGCTCCATGACCAGTCCCAGATACATGATCAGCACGTCGTCGGCGATGTGCCTGACAACACCGAGGTCGTGCGAGATGAAGAGATAAGCGAGCCCCAGCTCACGCTGCAGATCGGCCAGCAGGTTGAGCACCTGCGCCTGCACCGACATGTCGAGCGCGGAGACCGGCTCGTCGGCGACCAAGAGCTTCGGCCGCAACATCAGGGCGCGCGCGATCGCGATGCGCTGCCGCTGGCCGCCGGAGAACATGTGCGGATAGCGGCCATGATGCTCCGGACGCAGCCCGACCTTCGCCATCATGTCGAGCGCCTGCGCGCGCCGCTCCTGCTTGGTGAGGTCGGTGTTGATGATCAGCGGCTCCTCGAGGATGGCGCCGACGCGCTTGCGCGGGTTGAGCGAGCCATATGGATTTTGAAACACGATCTGCACGGTACGCCGCAAGGTCCTCGCGGCGCCGGCCGGAGGATCGACGGCGTCGAGGCCGTCGAGCATGAGCGTGCCGGCGTCCGGCTTCTCGATGAGCGTGACGAGACGCGCGAGAGTCGATTTGCCGCAACCGGATTCGCCGACGACCGCCAGCGTCTTGCCGGCGTCAATGGCAAACGAAACGCCGCCGACGGCCTGCAGATGCGCCGGGGCGCGGAACAGGCCCTGCTTGATCTCGTAGCTGCGCTCGAGACCGTCGGCGGTGACGAGCGTCGTCATGACAGGGCCTCGTGGGCCTGGCACGGCGCACAGGCGCCATGCCGGTCGGCCTCGATTCGCTCTTCGCGCGTGGGATCGCCGAGCGGGTAATGACAACGCACCAGGCCATCGCTCCAGGGACGCAACTCGGGACGCACCGCATCGGTCAGCGGCGTCGCATAGATGCAACGCGGGCTGAACAGGCACCCGGGCGGCCGGTCGTAAGCTCCGGGCACCACGCCAGGGATGGTGGCGAGCCGTCCCCCGTCGCTCGCTTCCGGGCGCGCCGCCAGCAAGGCGGCCGTGTAGGGATGCTGGGGCGAGGCGAACAGGCTCGAGGTCGGGCGCTGCTCCATGATCTGTCCCGCATACATCACCGCTACGCGCTCGGTCGTGTCCGAGACCACGCCCATGTTGTGGGTGATGAGGATCAGCGCCATGCCGCGGTCGCGCTGCAGCGACAGCAGCAGATCGAGGATCTGGGCCTGGATGGTGACGTCGAGCGCCGTCGTCGGCTCGTCGGCAATCAGGAGCTTCGGATTGCAGGCGATCGCCATCGCGATCATGACGCGCTGGTTCATGCCGCCCGAGAGCTGGTGCGGATAGGACGAGAGCCGGCTCTCGGCGGCGGGAATGCCGACCTGCTCCAGCAGCTCGATCACCCGCCGCCGCGCGGCCTTGCGGTTCATCCCCTCGTGAATGCGCAGCGTCTCGGCCAGCTGATAGCCGATCGTGAACGACGGGTTGAGCGACGTCGTCGGCTCCTGGAAGATCATCGCGACGTCCTTGCCGGTGAGGGTGCGCCGCTCGCGGTCGGACAGGGTCTGCAGATCCCGTCCCTCGAACAACATTTTGTCGGCCTGGACTTGGCCGGGGTAGGGCACCAATCCCATCAGGGCCAGCATGCCGACGCTCTTGCCGGATCCGGACTCGCCGACGATGCCCAGCACCTCGCCTTTGTCGAGCGCGATGCTGACGCCATCCACGGCACGGACCATCCCGTTCCGCGATGGAAATGCGACCGACAGATTTTCGATCTCGAGAAGCGGCATCGGATCGCCTTCACTCTCTTGCGCAGATTATCGTTTGAGCTTGGGATCAAGCGCGTCGCGCAGCCCGTCACCGAGCAGGTTGAAGGCCAGCACGGTCAGCAGGATTGCCAGGCCCGGCAGCGTGACGACCCACCAGGCCCGCAGCACGAATTCGCGCGCGTCCGCCAGCATGGTTCCCCATTCGGGCAAGGGCGGTTGCGCGCCGAGACCGAGAAAGCCGAGCGCGGCGGCGTCAAGGATCGCGGTGGAAATTCCGAGCGTCGCCTGCACGATCAGCGGCGCCGCGCAGTTCGGCAGCACTTCTTTGAACATCAGGCGGAGCCGGCCGGCGCCCGCGACCTTGGCCGCGATGACGTAGTCCTTCGAGACCTCGCTGATCACGGCGGCACGCGCGATCCGCACGTAGTGCGGCAGCAGCACGATCGCGACCGCCAGCATCGCATTCATCAGGCCCGGCCCGAGGATCGCGACGATGACGATCGCGAGCAGAAGGCTCGGCAGCGTCAACGTAATGTCCATCAGCCGCATGATCGCGACCTCGGCCACGCCGCGGAAAAAACCGGCGATCAGGCCGAGAATCGTGCCCGATATCACCGACAACGTCACCACCGCGATGCCGATCAGAAGCGACAGCCGCGCGCCGTGGATGAGACGGGACAGAATATCGCGCCCGATCGCGTCGGTGCCGAGCGGATAGGACAGCGATCCACCCTGTTGCCAGAAGGGAGGCTTCAGGAACGCCGCATTGTTGGTGAGCACAGGCGAATGCGGCGCGACGACATCGGCCGACAGCGCGAGCAGGATCAGGACCGCGATGACGACCAGGCCCGCGACGGCCCCGGCATTTTTCCGGAAGTCTTGCCAGAACTCCAGCAATGGAGACGGTGGCGCGTCCGCTTGCGCGACAACGATGCGGGTTGGGAGGTTCTCGGCGCTCATCGCGTGTACCGGATGCGGGGATTAATCAGCCCATAGGCGATATCAACCAGCAGATTGACGGTCATGACGATCGCGCCGATCAGCAGCGTGCCGCCCTGCAGCACCGGATAGTCGCGGCGGTTGATGCCCTCGATCAGCCATTTGCCCACGCCCGGCCAGGAAAAGATGGTTTCGGTAAGGATGGCGCCGGTGAACAGTACGCCGACCTGCAACCCGATCACCGTCACCACCGGGATCAGCGCATTGCGCAAGGCGTGAATCGCGATCACGCGGAACGGCGGCAGCCCCTTGGCGCGGGCGGTGCGGATGTAGTCCTCGCCGAGGACCTCCAGCATGGCCGATCGCGTCATGCGGGCGATCACCGCGAGCGGTACCGTGCCGAGCACGATCGTCGGCAGGACGAGATGCGACAGGGCCGAACGAAACGCGCCGACATCACCGGCCAGGAGCGTATCGATCAGCAGGAAGCCGGTCACCGGCTCGATGAAATACTGCACCGCGATCCGGCCCGACACCGGCGTCCATCCGAGCTGCACCGAAAACAGCAGGATCAGCAGCAGTCCCCACCAGAAAATCGGCATCGAATAGCCGGTGAGCGAGATCCCCATCACGCCGTGGTCGAAGATCGAATTGCGCCTGACCGCGGCGATGATGCCGGCCGGCAGCCCCACGCACAGCGCAAACAGGATCGCGCAGACCGACAGTTCGACCGTCGCGGGGAACAAGGTCTGGAATTCGGCAATCACCGGCTCATGGGTGACGATCGAGCGGCCGAAATCTCCGTGCGCCAGCCGCGACAGATAGAGGCCATACTGGACCAGCACGGGCTGATCGAAACCGTAATCCTTGCGCAGCTGCGCGAGGCGGGCGGGATCGATCCCGCGCTCGCCGGCCATGGTTTCGATAGGGTCGCCGGGGATGAGGCGGATCAGCACGAACACGAGCAACGTGATGCCGATGAAGGTCGGGACCACGAGGCTCAGCCGGGTAAAGACGAACCGCAACATGCAGTGCTCTGTCAACTTTCCCCGGAAGGTCTTCGGGAGGGCAGCGAAGCGGAAGCGGCGAAGCAGCGAAAGCTGCTTCGCCCTGAGGTCCGCTAGTCCCTGACGTCGACGCCATAGAAGCTGTGGCGTCCGAACGGCGATAGCTTGAAGTCGATCACGCGTTTGCTGACAGGCTTCAACTGCACCGCATGCGCGATCGTGAACCACGGTGCCTGCTCCTTGAAGGCCACCTGGGCCTGTTCGTAGAGCTTGGCACGCTCGGCCTGGTCGCTGACGGTCTTGGCCTTTACGACCAGTTCGTCGAACGGCTTGTAGCAGAACTTTGCGATGTTCGACCCCGATCCCGCCGCCGAAGCACAGCCCAGCAAGGTGTGCAGGAAGTTGTCGGGATCGCCGTTGTCGCCGGTCCAGCCGTACATGCCCATCTGGTGCTCGCCGGCCTGCAGCCGCTTGCGGTATTCGCCCCATTCGAACGACTTGATCTCGGCCTTGACGCCGATCTTGGCGAGATCGGCCTGCATCAGCTCGGCGATGCGCTTGGCATTCGGATTGTAGGGACGCTGCACCGGCATGGCCCACAGATCGGTCTCCAGGCCGTTCGGGAATCCGGCATCGGCGAGAAGCTTCTTGGCCGCGTCGGGGTCATAGGGATCGTCCTTGACGGCGTCGTTGTAGGACCACATCGACGGCGGGATCGGGTTCTTTGCCGCGATGCCGGTCGACAAATAGACCGCGTCGATGATCGCCTGCTTGTTGATCGCCATGCTGAGCGCTTTACGCACGCGCACGTCATCGAACGGCTTCTTCTGCGTGTTGAAGGCGAGATACCCAACGTTGAGGCCCGGCTGCTCCAGCACGGTGACGTTCGGGTCCTTTCTGATCGTGTCGATATCGGCCGGGTTCGGATAGGGCATCACGTCGCATTCGCCCTTCTGCAGCTTGGCCCAGCGAACGGATGCATCCGGCGTGATCGCATAGACGAGGTCGTCGATCTTGGCCTTGCCGCCCCAATATTGGGGAAACGCCTTGTACCGGATCACGGCGTCCTTTTGATACTGTACGAGGTAGAATGGACCAGTGCCGATCGGATCCTGGTCGATCTTCTCGGGCGTACCGGCCTTCAGCATCGCGTCGGCATATTCCTTCGACTGGATCGCGGCGAACGGCATCGCGAGATCCGCGAGGAAAGGGGCTTCCGGCTGATTGAGGGTCACCTTGATCGTATAATCGTCGATCTTCTCGACCGACTTCAAAAGTTTCGGCATCGCCATGTCGCCGAAATACGAATGGTTCGGGCTCGTCACCTTGAAATAGGGATTATCCTCCTTCCATTGCCGCTCGATCGAGAACAGAATGTCGTCGGCATTGAAGTCGCGTGTCGGCTTGAACGACTTGGAGGTCGAATGCCACTTCACGCCCTTGCGGAGGTTGAACGTGTAGGTGGTGCCGTCGGGCGAGATCGTCCATGTTTCCGCGAGACCTGGCACGACTTGCGTGCTGCCGCGCTCGAACTCGACGATGCGGTTGTAGATTGGCTCATTGCCATCGAACGATGTCCCAGTTGTGTTGACACCGGGATAGAAGTTCTCTGGGCTGCCTTCCGAGCAGAAAACCAGGGTCTTGGCGAAAGCGGCTGGAGTCGTCAGTAGCGCCGACGTGCAGACGGCAACGAGCAGGATAGATCTGTTCACAGTTGGAACTCCCGGTTACGGCTGTCGAGGCATCGCAAGGTGGAGCATCATTGGACTCGACCCAGACGATGGGCCGTACCACACGATGCATTCGGGTAACGATCTACCTCATCATTCGTCGTAACAAAAGGTCCAACTCAAATGTGAGTACCGATCACCCTGCCGCAGCAGAGCTGCAGGGTGATCGGCAGCCCCAGCTTGATTACTTGCCCGGCACCTTGTCGTCGATGCCCTTGACGTAGAAGTTCATGCCGAGGATCTGGCCGTCGGCGAGATGGTCGCCGCCCTTGCACTCGATCTCCTTGCCGTCCTGGCCGAGCACCGGGCACTTGAACGGGTGCAGCTTGCCGGCGGTGATCGCCGCCTGGGTCTCCTCCGCCAGCTTCTTCACGTCATCGGGCATGTTGGTGTAGGGCGCCATCTCGAAGATCTTGGAATCGAGGCCGCCCCAGGTGTCCTCCGACTTCCAGGTGCCGTCGAGCTCGGCCTTGACGCGCGCGATGTAGTAGGGGCCCCAGGTGTCGAGGATCGAGGTGAGCTGCGCCTTGGGCCCGAACTTGATCATCTCGGAGTCCTGGCCGAAGGCGAGCTTGCCGCGCTCGGCTGCGATCTGCATCGCGGCCGGGCTGTCGGTGTGCTGCATGATGATGTCGGCGCCCTGGTCGATCAGCGCCTTGGCGGCGTCGGCTTCCTTGCCCGGGTCGAACCAGGTGTTGGCCCAGATGATCTTGACCTTGATGTTCGGGTTGACCGTCTGCGCGCCGATGATCGTGGCGTTGATGCCAGAGATAACCTCCGGGATCGGGAACGAGCCGATATAGCCGAGCACGCCGGCCTTCGACATCTTGCCGGCGATGATGCCCTGAATGTAGCGGCCCTGATACCAGCGCGCCGAATAGGTCGACATGTTCTTGTCGCGCTTGTAGCCAGTGGCGTGCTCGAAATGCACGTTGGGATATTTCTTGGCGACCTTCAGGGTCGGATCCATGTAGCCGAACGAGGTCGTGAAGATCAGCTTGTTGCCGGCGCGGACCAACTGCTCGATGGCGCGCTCGGAGTCGGGGCCTTCCGGCACATTCTCGAGATAGGTCGTCTCGATCTTGTCACCGAGCTCCTTCACTAGCGCCTGGCGCGCGAGCTCATGCTGATAGGTCCAGCCGAGGTCGCCGATCGGCCCGAGGTAGATGAAGCCGATCTTCAGCTTGTCGGCGGCGTGCGCCACGCCGGCGATGCTTCCCGCCAGCACCAACGCGGCGGCAGCCCCCAGAAGCCTTTTCATCATCGTCAATATCTCCAAACAGTCGGGGGGAAACCTCGTGAGCCAGAGCGTCGCGCCCCATCGCTGGCGCTCCGGATGATTGCTTCAACGATCCGGCACGAACACCGTCCCCAGCGCCGCCGGCGCGGTGGAGCCGCCGGTGCGGGCGCGCGACAGCAGCACCAGGACGATCACGGTGGCGAGGTACGGCAGCGCCGACATGAACTGCGAGGGGATGCCGACGCCGGCGCCTTGCGCATGCAGCTGCAGGATCGTCACCGCACCGAACAGATAGGCGCCGATGACGAGGCGGCCCGGCCGCCAGGATGCGAACACGACCAGCGCCAGCGCGATCCAGCCGCGCCCCGCGGTCATGCCGGGAATGAAGAACGGCGTGTAGGCGAGCGGCAGATAGGCGCCGGCAAGCCCGGCGCAGCCGCCGCCGAACAACACCGCGAGCAAACGGATGCGCAGCACGGGATAGCCGAGCGCGTGGGCGGAGACATGGTTGTCGCCGCAGGCGCGCAGCACCAGGCCGGCACGGGTGCGGTACAGGAACCACCAGACGGCGATGATCAAGGCGAGCGACAGATAGACGAACGCGTCCTCGCCGAACACGATACGGCCGACCAGCGGGATGTCGCTGAGGCCGGGGATGGAGAGGTGCGGCGCGGTGCTGATGCGCTCGCCGACGAAGCGCGCACCGATCAGGCCGGACAGACCGATGCCGAGGATGGTCAGCGCGAGGCCCGTCGCCACCTGGTTCACGGCGAGGCCAAGGGTCATGAACGCGAAGATCAACGACATCAGCATGCCGGCGACGATGCCGCACAGCGCGCCGACGATGATCGAGCCGGACAGCCAGGCCCCACCGAAGCCGCAGGCCGCGCCGACGATCATCATGCCCTCGACGCCGAGATTGAGGACACCCGAGCGCTCGGTGACCAGCTCACCGGTGGCCGCCAGCAGCAGCGGCGTCGATGCGGCGAGCACCGACAGGATGATTGCTTCAACCAGCACCACTTTGCACCTGCCGCGCGGCCAAGACGAGCTTGAAACGGTAGAGGATGAGCGAATCGCAGGCGAGCACGTAGAACAGCAGGATGCCCTGGAACACCTTGGTCACATCGAGTGGAATCTTCATTGTGATCTGGGCCTGCTCGCCGCCAATGAACGTCAACGCGAGGAAAAGCCCTGCAATGAATATTCCAACCGGGTTGAGCCGCCCGAGAAAGGCCACGATGATCGCGGTGAAACCATAGCCCGGCGAGATGCCGGGCTGCAGATGTCCGATGGGGCCCGCCACCTCGATGATCCCTGCGAGACCGGCCAATGCGCCCGACACGGCGAACGTCAGAAGGATGAGCTGGTTCGCATTGAAGCCGCCGAACCGTGCCGCACGCGGCGCCACGCCCACGACTCGGATCTCGAACCCCTTGATGGTGCGCTCGAGCAGCACGAAGGCGCCGGCAACGACAATCAGCGCGATGATGCTGCCGAGATGCAGGCGTCCGCCCTCGATCAGCACGGGTACGGTCGCGACCGGATCGAACTCCGCCGTTGTGGGGAAGTTGAAGCCGGCGGGGTCGCGCCAGGGGCCGCGGACGAGATAGTCGAGCAGGAGATCGGCGACGTAGACCAGCATCAGGCTGGTGAGGATCTCGCTGGCGCCGAACTTGACGCGACACAGCGCCGGGATCAGCGCATAGAGGGCGCCGGCCGCGGCACCTGCGACCAGCATTGCCGGCAGCACCCAGTGTCCCGCCTCGGTGCCCTGCGTCTTCACCGCGATCCAGCTGCCGGCCACGGCGCCGATCAGGAACTGACCCTCGGCGCCGATATTCCAGGCGTTGGCGAGGTAGCACAGCGACAGGCCGATCGCGATCATCACCAGCGGCGTGGCCTTCACCGCGATCTCCTGCAGCGAATACCCGTCGGTGAGCGGCGCGATGAAGTAGACGCCGAGCGCAGTGATCGGGTTCTTACCGAGCACGGCGAACAGCACGCTCATGGTGACGAGCGTCAGCCCGATCGCGATCAGTGGCGAAACCAGCGCAATGATGCGCGAGCGCTCGGCGCGCTTCTCAAGCACGAGCTGCATGCGCGGCCTCCTTCTCGATGCTGGCGCCGCCCATCAACAGGCCGAGCTTTTCGCGCGTCGCCTCCGCGCGTGGCAGCGCCTTCGAAAGCTGCCCGTGAAACATCACGGCGATGCGGTCGGCGATCTCGATGAGTTCGTCGAGGTCCTGGCTGGTCACGAGGACGGCAGCGCCCGCGCTGGCGAGATCGATCAGCGCTTGGCGGATGATCGCGGCGGCGCCGGCGTCGACGCCCCAGGTCGGCTGGTTGACGACCAGCACCGCCGGCGTGCGCAGGATCTCGCGGCCGACGACGAACTTCTGCAGATTGCCGCCGGACAGGCTCGCCGCTTCCGGATCGCGCTTCGCCTTGCGGACATCGAATGTCTCGGTGGTGCGATCGACGGTCCGCAGCGTCGCTGCCGCGTTGATGAAGCCGCGCCGGACCATGTCGCTGGCCGCGTGTCCCGTCAGCAGCGCATTCTCCGACAGCTTCATCCGCGGGGCGGTGCCGTGCCCCAGCCGCTCCTCCGGCACGAAGGCGGCTCCCATCTTGCGGCGCTGGCTGATCGAGAGATTGCCGCAAGCGAGGCCCTCGATGATGATCGTGCCGGGCTCCTTGACGAGGCGTTCGCCGGACAGCGCAGCAAATAGCTCGTCCTGGCCGTTGCCGGCGACACCGGCAATGCCGAGGATCTCGCCGCCCTTCAGCTCGAAGGAAATGTTCTTGAGGCCCACGCCATGCAGCTCGCTGGGGGCGAGGGTGAGATCATTGACGACCAGGCGCGGCACGGTGGTGCGCCGCTTGGCCGGCGGCTTCACTTCCTTGATCTCGGTCCCCACCATCATGCGGGCCAGCGAGGCAGCCGTCTCCAGCTTCGGATTGCAGGTCGCGACCTTCCTGCCGCTGCGCAGGATGGTGGCGGTGTCGCACAGCCGCTTCACCTCCTCGAGCTTGTGGCTGATGTAGAGGATGGCGCGGCCTTCTGCTTTCAGTCGCTCCAGCACGACGAACAGCTGGTCGGCCTCCTGCGGCGTCAACACGGCGGTGGGCTCGTCCAGGATGAGGAATTTCGGACTCTGCATCAGCGCCCGCACGATCTCGATGCGCTGCCGCTCGCCGACCGACAATTGCCAGACCTCGCGCTTCGGATCGAGCGGCAGTCCGTAGTCGCGCGCGACGTCCGCGAGCCGCGCTGACATCGCCTTGAATGGCTCTTTGCCGTCGAGCCCGAGCGCCACGTTCTCAGCCACGGTGAGGTTGTCGAACAGGGAGAAATGCTGAAACACCATGCCGATGCCGAGAGATCGCGCCTCGGCCGGGCCGGACAGCTTGATGGGCACACCCTGCCAGCGCAACTCACCGGCGCTCGGCTGCACCAGTCCGTAGATCGTCTTCACCAGCGTCGACTTGCCGGCACCGTTTTCGCCAAGCAAGGCGTGAATCTCGCGTGGCCGGATCTCGATGTCGATCTTGTCGTTGGCAAGGAAGTCGCCATAGCGCTTGGTCAACCCGATCGTCTGCAGGAGCGGAGGCGTAGGGTTCGGATCGGCCGGCGCGGGTTCAGGCATTTGCTGCGTCGTGGGCAGGGGAACGAAGATGCCTCAATTGTGATCTAATTTTCCGCGGCGCGTAAGAGGCGAAAAGCGCCATCCTCTGCCCAACTCTTGTCCAAGCGCCCATCGCGCGGCGATCGGCGAATGCAGCGCGCCCTTGGTTGCAAGCAGCGTACGCTGCAATCAGCTGTGATCGATAAAGCTCTGTGGCACTTTTGAGACACTGGCCGGAAATCGATCCGCCGCAGCAAGCTGCACGTTGGATGAGCAGCGTCATCCAATGCGCGTCAGGGGCGCGCTTGCGCGCAGGCTTGCTCGCGAAAGCGCGCGGAAGGCCACGCGGGGGGCTTTCGGAAAAACTTCTGCAATGTGAAGCAGCAAGATCGGAATTTGGGAGCATCGCGGCCGCGGCCAATCGTCCCATGTTCAGGCCAGCATCTGCTGTCGTCGCCGCTGCAATACGGCGGAACCTTGATCAAACTGCGGGCAAGTCCTGGAGAAAGTTGAGGCTTCTCCAGCCGGTCGAACGGCGCAACTGTGCATGCAAGTCGGGAATCGGCGCTTGTCAACTGGGGGTGTTCTGAATGTCGTTACGTCAAACAATCGCGGCGGCCGTCGCGCTGGGCGCGGTAGCGCTTAGCTCAGTCGGTGTCGCAGGGGCTGCTGACCTGCCCGCCAAGGCGATCGCGAAGAAGGCTCCGGCCGAGGTGCCGTTCTTCCTCGTCGTCGATAATCGCGTCAGCTACTCCTACATCTTCAATGCCAGCCAGCCTGGTGCATGGAGCGTCAACGGCAACGGCACGTTCAACGCCAAGACCGCCAAGCAGGTCTATTCGTTCACCCATTTCGACGTCTGGGGTTACGGCACCAACTTCTTCACGATCTCGCTGTTCAAGTCGGACCACAACGACCCGGCGGGGCCCTGCACGCAGACCGGCGGCATCGTCTCGCCCAACGCGGGCTTCGCGTTCACGCCGGCGAGCTGCGCCGGTGCGACCGAGATCTACGGCCTGTTCCGCTCGACCTTCGGCTGGAACCAGATCTTCAACACCAAGGCCTTCACGGTGGGGCCGCTGCAGAACATCTCGTTCGAAGTGGGCATGGATGCCAATACCGAGAACCGCTACTTCGGCGCGGCCAAGCGTGACGTCGTCGCCGGTCTGCAGTTCGCGTTCAACCTGCCTTACAAGGGCTACTTCAACGTCGCTCCCTTGATGTACTGGGAGTTCGCCAACCACAACTCGTTCTCGCAGTGCGGCGCCGGCTGGTCGAACCCCTGCATCTCCGACGGCAACACCTCGTTCAAGCCAACCTGGGCGGTCGAGACCAACTACTACATGGATCTCGGTTTCCTGCCTGAGAGCATGCAGTTCTTCTCGATCTCGGGTCGCGCCGGCTGGTACGGCAAGAAGGGCACCGATACCGAGCCGCTCCCGGCCAGCGTCGCGAACGGCGTCTATCCGACCAAGGTCGAGTTCAACTCCGAGCCGATCCGCCTGACCTTCGATGCGTCGAAGGCGATGTGGGGTGAGAAGCAGAGCCACATGATCGACGTCTGGGTGGCCTATCGCTACTGGCAGAACAAGTTCGGCCTCGACCACAACAACGCGGTCGGCTGTTCCGTCGCCGGTGGCGGCGGCACTCGCGTCGCCACGGGCGCTTGCACCGAGTCGTCGCTCTACTCGGGCGTGACCGTGAAGTTCTGATACGGATCGAAGCACTCGAAGAAGGCGCCGCGGCTCGGTCGCGGCGCCTGCTTCATTTGTCCCAGGCTCCTTCATGCAGCGCCGCGGCTTCCTCCTCCAACAAGGGGCCGACAATCTCGGTTGCGCGCTGGCCGCTCGCGAACACCTCGCGGCAGGGCAGGTCGAGCGTCGGGTTCTCCGGATGGTTGCCGGTAAGGTCGCGTAGCCGCCGCTCGCTGAGGCCGTAGACCACGCGTCCGATGCCGGCCCAGTAGATGGCGCCCGCGCACATCGCGCACGGCTCTGCCGACGAATACAGCGTAGCCACAGCTCTGATCTCGGGGGCAATCGACGTGCAGGCCTGCGTCGCGACCAGTCGTTCTGCGTGCGCTGTGGCATCGCGCGCTGGCAGGTAGCCGTTTTCACTTTCGATCAGGACCCTGCCGTCAGCATCGACGAGAATGGCGGCGAACGGATGATTGCCGTGTGACATCGAGCGGAGGGCGACAGCGAAGCTGTGGCGCAGGAAATGCGCGTCGCGCGCCTGTGTGTCGGCAAATCCGTCTTCGTCCGCAGGGGCCTCGCCATCGATCTCCACTAGACTGCTCCGCTGTCTGTCCGGCGATCCTGAGCCGTCCGGACGAGCTTCGCAAGGGAGGCGATGTCTGCAACCTGCGTTGCGGGGCGGCGCACGAAGCGGGGCAGGCGGGCAGGCTACGATGGCCGCGAGCGCGGATTCCAGGATTGCCGTCTACGCCGCGCCGACGATGATGAGAATGAGAGTAACGATATTGGGTGCGCGTCCGATTCTGCTCTTGGCTGGGGCATGAGATGCGTATCAAAGCCAAGCACCGGGCTCGTTCCTAATTTGGCGCAGCTACGACGCGTGGTGCGCTCAGCAGCACAATGACGAGCAGTGCGGCCAACATCCAGAACGCGGCCGGCAGGCTGGTGGCCGCGGCGACGAAGCCGATGCCGGCGGGCCCAAGCAGTACGCCGGAGTAGCCGGCGGTGGTGACGGCGGCGACGGCCAGCCCGACCGGCATCGCTGTCTGCGCGCCGGCCCGGCGGAACAGCACCGGGACCAGGTTCGATGCACCCAAGCCGATCAGCGCGAAGCCGGCCATGGCAGCAACAATCCAGGGAACCGCGAGCAGCACGACGAAGCCGGTGATCGCGATGACGCTGCCCCCCAGTAACGTCGCGCGATCGCCGATCCGTGCAACCACGGCATCGCCGACGAGACGCCCGGCGGTCATTGCGATCGAGAACATGATGTAGCCCAGCCCGGCTTGCGCGGCCGGCAGGCGGCCCGACCCGGCGAGCAACAGCGCGCTCCAGTCGAGCATCGCACCCTCGACCAGGAACATGATCGCGGCGAGCGCCGCCAGCAGCAGCACTGCGCCGTGAGGAAGCACGAGCAGAGGGCCCGATTGCGCCGGTTTGCTCGCTATCAGTCGTGGGGCAGCCACGGTCATCGTGGCCAGGGCGAGCGCACAGCAGGCGAGCGTGCCGAGCAGCGGCGCGACATCGAACGCGAGCAGCGCAGTCATGACGCCGGAGCCTGCGAAGCCGCCGATGCTGAACTGCGCGTGGAAGCCGGACATCAGCGGACGCTCGCTCAGCCGCTCGACGTCGATCGCCTGGATGTTCACGGCGACGTCGAGCGAGCCGAGCGCCGCGCCAAAGGCGAACAGCGCAAGCCCGAGCGTGGCTGGCGTTGAGGCGATCGTCAGCGGGGGCAGCAGCATGCTCAAGGCGATGCCGCTGACGATGACGACGGGCTTGCTGCCGTAGCGGGCGCTCAGGAGACCTGCCGCCAACATCGATGCGACCGAGCCCACGCCGAGCGAGAGCAGCAGCAGCCCGAGCGTCGCATCGTCGACCCCCAGCCGCTGCTTGGCGAACGGCACCAGCGGCGCCCAGCAGGCGATGCCGAAGCCGGCGACGAAAAAGGCCAGGCGTGTCGCGAGCCGCGCCGCGCGGTGATCCGAACTCATCTGGAAGATTCCTGAAACTCCGAAGGCGCCGTCATCCGGGCGGGGTGGCGGTCATGATGGTAGCTCCCGCCCGTCTGAGCAGGGCGAGTCGGGCCGCCGGCGCATCATGCTCGACGGTGAGCTGGCTGATCGTCTTGGCGCCGGCGATACGGTGGGGGGCTCGGGTCTCGAGCTTCTCGTTGGTGACCATTGCGACGCTTACGCGGCTCAGCGACAGCAGCGTTCGCTTGAACGTTGCGTCAGTCGGATCAACCGCGCTGATGCCGCCTTGCGCCGATACAGCGCAGGCGCCGATGAAGCAGCGGTCGATGTTCAAGCGCTGTACCTGCATGATGGCGTCGGCGTCGACACAGCCGCCGACTGCGGGGTGAACGGAGCCGCCGATCACGATCAACTGCAGGTCCTGCCGATGCAGCACGGTTGCGGCAATGTCGATGGCGTTGGTCGCGACGGTGAGATCGAAATCATCGGGCAGGACTTCAGCGAGGGCGAGATTGGTGCTGCCACTATCGAGGAAGAGAAACTCCCCATGCGCGATGCTGCGGGCGGCCGACCGGGCGAGCGCCAGCTTGCGTTCGCGATCTTGCCCGATACGCGCCGCCATCGGTGCCATGCCGCCGACGATCGGCAATGCGCCGCCATACACGCGGCGGCAGCGTCCTTCGGCGGCAAGCGCGCGAAGATCGCGCCGGATCGCATCCTCGGAGACGCCGAATTCGTCGGCGAGGGCGGTCGCGATGACCGCTTGCCCCGCAGAGAGGCGGCCGGCGATCTGGTCGCGGCGCGCCAGTGGAAGGTCTGACATGCCGCTTGTTATCATGCATAAACAAGAATAACAACGTGTATAATCGTGCATGATGCAATTTGTTGTTTGCGTGGCCCGCCCGGCGTGCCATTGCCAGATGTGGAAGTGTTCGGGAGCAGGATGTGACCGCCGTCTATTCGTCAGCAACGCCGGCCTTTGTCGCCGTCGACTGGGGAACCTCCAGTTTCCGTGCCTGGCTTATGGCCGGAGACGGGACGGAGCTTGCCGAGAGCCGTGGTGGCGAGGGCATGCTGCATTGCGCGACATCAGGCTTCGCGCCGGTGCTGCGCGATCATCTGGCGAAGCTTGGTGCACCGGCCGATGTTCCGGTGCTGATCTGCGGCATGGCCGGCGCGCGGCAAGGCTGGGTCGAGGCGCCGTATCTGCACACGCCCACCCGTCTGGATGCGCTGTATGCCGGAGCGATCAGTGTCGACGCCGACCGCGACGTCAGAATTCTGCCGGGACTGGCGCAGGTTCGCGCGGACCGGCCGGACGTGATGCGCGGCGAGGAAACCCAGCTGCTCGGCGTCACCGAGCCGGATTTCACCGGGATCGTCTGCATTCCGGGCACCCACAGCAAATGGATCCGGATCGATGCCGGCGTGGTGATCGACTTCGCCACCTACATGACCGGTGAGCTGTTCGCGGTGGTCTCTCAGCATAGCATCCTGATGCATGCCGTCGAACCGGAAGCCTCGACCGTCGAGCACGACACAGCGTTCCGCGAGAGCCTCGCGGCGGCCCTGGCCGCGCCGACGGCACTGACGAACGCGCTGTTCCGGCTGCGCGCGGCGCAGCTCCTCGGCTTCGAGCGGCGGTCCGATGGGGCTGCAAGGCTCTCCGGGATTCTGATCGGCAGCGAAATCGCCGATGCGCGCGCGCGGTTCGGCGCCGAGCTTCCACTCCGGTTGATCGGAGCGGGCCGGCTCGGTCGCCTCTATCGCGAGGCGCTGGCCGCTGCTGGTTTCGACGTGAATGAATGCGATGCCGAACAGGCGTCACGCCGCGGCCTGCTCAAGGCCGCGCGGCAGATCTGGGGAGCGCGTTTCTGAAATGACACAGTCCGTCGCCTGGCCGCATGTGAAGCGGTCGCTCGTTGCGATCCTGCGCGGTATCAAACCCGACGAGTCCGAGGCCATCGTCGATGTCCTGATCGAAGCCGGTTTCGAGCTGATCGAGGTTCCTCTCAACTCGCCGGAACCGTTCGTCTCGATCGAGCGTCTGGCATCTCGGTTCGGCAAGGACTGCCTGATCGGCGCAGGAACGGTCGTCAATGCCGCGGATTGCGTGCGCGTTGCGGAGGCCGGCGGGCGCCTGATGGTCAGCCCGAACGTCGACGTCGAAGTGCTGGCGACGGCGCAGGCCTACGACATGGTGACCATGCCCGGGGTCTTCACGCCGACCGAGGCCTTTCTGGCTTTGCATTGCGGCGCCTCGGCCCTGAAATACTTTCCGGCGTCAGTGCTCGGTCCGTCGGGGATTGCAGCGCAACTTGCAGTCCTGCCGAAAGGCGTCGTGGTCGGCGCCGTCGGCGGTGTGTCGGACAAGACGCTCGCCTCCTACGTCGCCGTCGGCGTGCGCGCCTTCGGTCTCGGCTCGAGCCTGTACAAGCCGGGCATGAGCGCGAGCGATGTGCGGGAGACAGCTCGAGCCTCGGTCGAGGCGTATGACGAGGCTATTCGCGGTCAGGGCTGAGCTGGTAACTCGTGACAGTTTCGTGTCTGTTCCCGAAACCCGTTGTGAGGGCTCGGCGTTGTAGGTGAACATATCGTTCGTCCTTGGCAAGTGCCATGATCCGCGCCATCGGGAAGAAGATCACACCGGCAATTTCGGTGCCCTTTCGCAAGCAAAGTTCCGCCACGGCCATCCACGTCGAGCCGACCAAGGCGGACCGCATCATTGCGGACGTAGCTGCACGAACCACGGAACCGCGGCTGCAAAAGCTCGCACGCGGCCTCGCGTGGGGGGCGGACGAGAAGGTGTGGTTGGCCCTGACATCGGTGGCTTGGCTGGTGACGCGCGGCCAAAGCAGCCGCGTTCGCGCGACGACCACTCATGCATTGCTGGTCACGGTTGCGGCTTCGGCTCTGCCGCATGCCTTGAAGGCCATCTTCGATCAGACCCGGCCGGATCGCACCACCTTGCGCGGCCATCTCCACGGCGTGGCGCCGTCCGGCCATGCACAGGACGCCTTTCCCTCGGGACATGCGCTGCACATGGGTGCGCTCTACTCCGCCGCCGGTCCGCTGCCGGCACGCGCAAGGATTGCGGTGAGGAGTGCTGCCGTCGGGCTCAGCATCACGCGCGTGATGCTGCTTGCGCATTGGGCCAGCGACGTCGTTGTCGGATTCATGCTCGGCGCTGCCCTCGAGCGCAGCTTGCGCCCGTGGACCGGCTACGAACCACCGGGAGCAAGCCGGACATGACCGAATACATCATCCGCTTCCTGATCGGCGGCGTCATCGTTTCGGCATTCGCGATGATTGGAGACGTGCTGCGTCCGAAGAGCTTTGCCGGATTATTCGGAGCCGCGCCCTCGGTTGCGCTGGCGACGCTTGGCATTGCGATCGTCACACATGACGCCGCCTACGCGGCGGTCCAGAGCCGTTCGATGATGTTCGGCGCCGTCGCGCTCTGTCTCTACAGCATGATCGTGTGCCAACTGCTGATGCGGCTGCATCTGCGCGCGTTGACTGCGAGCCTGCTCGCGACGGTCGTCTGGCTGGTGGCGGCGCTCGGACTCCAGGCGGTCTTCTCTGGAGGCGCGTGATGCTGATCCGCATCTCGCCCTCGGCGCTGAAGGACGGCAAGTGGCACGAATACGTCATCCGCTTCGCGCTGGGCGGCGCCGCGACAGTCGCCGCGGGGCTCATTGCCAAGGCCTTCGGTCCTGCGATCGGCGGCCTCTTCCTGGCATTGCCCGCCATCTTCTGCGCCAGCGTCACCCTGATCGAGGCGCACGAGATCAGGCGCAAGCGCCAACAGGGATTCTTCGGCGAGCGGCGCGGACGCGAAGCGGCTGCGCTCGACACCGTAGGCGCGGTGCTCGGCAGCCTCGGCATGCTGGCGTTCGCGGCCGTATTCTCCACGCTGGTTCAGCTAAGCGTCGCGACCGCCTTCGCCGCCGCAACAACGGCGTGGCTCGTCGTCTCGGTGACAGCGTGGGCGATCCGACGCAAGCTGCGCGTCGCAGCAACGGCCCGCAAGGCTGCGGGCCGTTGCGATACTGCGCGGCCGCAGCCTCCGCTGGTCAGCTCGCGGCGGCGTTGATCTCCAGCGATTCGCTTTCTTCCGCAGACTGGGTGAACGCCTGCAGCGCCTCCGCCATCCGCATGCGGCCGCCGACGCCGGTGATGACGACGTCGACCATCATGAACGACGAATGGAAGTGGCCGTGCGCCTTGAGCTGTCCGACCGGCACGCCCGCGGCGGCGAGGGCTTCCGCATAGGCAATCCCCTCGTCGCGCAGCGGATCGAACTCGCAGGTGACGATGTAGGCCGGCGGCAGGCCCTGCAGCTTGCCCCGCAACGGCGATGCGCGCGGATCGGTGCGATCCGCCGGCGAGCAGTAGATGTCCCAGAACCAGTATATCAGCGACCGCGTCAGGAAGTAGCCGGTCGCATTGTCCGTGTAGGACGGACGATCGAAGCTGCAGTCGGTGGCCGGGCACAGCAGCAGCTGGCCGCCGATATCAGGCCCGCCGCGATCTCGCGCGAGCTGGCAGGTGACCGCCGCGATGTTGCCGCCGGCGCTCCAGCCTGCCACCAGCACCGGTCCCTCGCGTCCGCCGAGCTCGGCGGCGTGCTCGGCCACCCAGCGCGTCGCCGCGTAGCCGTCCTCAGCCGCCGCCGGGAAGCGGTGCTCGGGCGCATGGCGATAGTTCACGCTGACGAAAATCATGTTGGAGCGGCGGCACATGTCGCGGCAGAACGGATCATCCGACTGCTCGTCGCCGAGGACCCAGCCGCCGCCATGGAAGTACACCACGATCGGATGCGGGCCGGGCGTCGCCGGACGATAGAGCCGGTAGGCCAGGGGACCATCAGCGCCCTGCAATGTGCCATCCTTGACTTCGCCAACGGGACGTCCAGGCGGCCTCGTCGCGTTGAATTGCGCGACGAATTCACGGGCGCCGGCCGCGCCCATTGATTCGATCGGCGGCAGGTTCATCTCGGCCAGCATGTTCAGCACCAGCCGGACATCCGGCTGCAGCCGCACGATCTCGCCGTCATTGCATTGGGACGCGCCGTTCGGACCTGACAGCTTGAAGCCGAGCATGCCGCGGCTGACGATCTCGTTGCAGATGCCGCGATAGGGGCCGACGCCGCCGGTGTAAGGCATCAGCGTCTGCGGCTTGCCCGGCACGTTGGCGCCGGTGTACCAGGTGTTGGCGAGCCGATGCAGCGTCACGGTCGCGCAGTCTGCCATGTGGCGCGCCCAGCCGGCCTGCGCGGTCTCCGTGGGCTCAATGGTGGTGAAGCCGTCCTCGCGAAGGGCGATGAGACGGTCGACCACCCAGTCGACATGCTGCTCGATCGAGACCGCCATGTTCGACAGCACTGACGGGCTGCCGGGACCCGTGATCAGAAACAGATTGGGAAAGTCCGCGATCGTGAGTCCGAGATAGGTTTGCGGTCCGTTGGCCCAGACATCCTCCAGTGATTTGCCGCCGCGCCCGGTGATCGGATGCACGGCGCGGATCGCACCGGTCATGGCGTCGAAGCCGGTCGCGAACACGATGACGTCGATGTCGAAGCTGCGCCTGTCGGTCTTGATGCCATCAGCGGTGATGGACGCGATCGGCTCCTGGCGCAGATTGACCAGCGTGACGTTGGGGCGATTGAACGTCTGATAGTAGTTGGTGTCGAGGCAGGGGCGTTTGGCGCCGAACGGATGGTCATGGGGCGTGAGCGCTGCGGCGGTCTCGGGATCCTTGACGATCTCGTGGATCTTCTCGCGGATGAGATCGGCGAGCAGCGCGTTGCCGTCGGGGTCGACGCCCTGGTCGGCCCAGAGCTGCGTCAGCATGCCGACGAGGTCGCCAGAGGCCCACAGCTTCTCGAAGCGCTCGCGGCGCTCGGCCTCGCTCATCTGCCAGCTGAACTCGGTGGCCGGCGGAATCGGCACGCCGGTCATCGACCAGCGCGCCTGCTGGCGCAGCCCGTTGCGATCCTCTGCAAGCTGCGCGGCGCGATCGGCCGGGAGCGGACCATTATGCGCAGGCAGTGCGAAGTTCGGCGTGCGCTGGAACACCGTGAGCTGCGCTGCCTGCTCGGCGATGAGCGGGATCGACTGGATGCCGGAGGAGCCGGTGCCGATCACGGCCACGCGCTTGCCGCGGAGGTCGACGCCGTCATGCGGCCAGCGGCTGGTGAAGTAGATCTCGCCCTTGAAGTCGTGCACACCGTCGATTTCCGGCGGCTTCGGCTGCGACAGGCAGCCGGTCGCCATGATGTAGTGGCGGCAGGAGACGGCGGGGCCCTCGTCGGTCGTCAGCAGCCAGCGCTCCTTGGCATCATCCCAGGAGGCGCCGAGGACGCGGGTGCCGAAGCGGATGTCGCGGCGCAGATCGTAGCGGTCGGCGACGAAGCCGAGATAGCGCAGGATCTCCGGCTGGGTGGCGTATTTCTCCGACCATTGCCAGGCCTTCTCGAGCTCGGGATCGAAGGTGTAGCTGTAGTCGACGGTCTGGATGTCGCAGCGCGCGCCGGGATACCGGTTCCAGTACCAGGTGCCGCCGACGTCGTTTGCGGTGTCCAGCGTCACGGTCGAGAAGCCCGCCTTGCGCAGGCGGTGCAGCAGGTAAAGCCCCGCAAATCCGGCACCCACGACGGCGACATCGACCGTCTGCGTTTCACCGGCCGACACCTCCGACGCGCGTGTCTCGACAACCCCGTCTGACATGCTGACCTCCCGATGATTTTGTGATTGGAAGAAAGGCTAGCTCTGCTCGCATGGTTTGTCAGCAGCCAAAACAGCGATCTCCGGTTGTTGCAGTGCAGGCCGTGCGGTGCGGAAGGTATGCCAGGCGCTGATTTTGCATCGCCGGTCAAAATGCCGGTGCGGAGTGGACAAGACCCTGGGAAAGCGACAGAAAGCGTTCCTGCCGCGTCGCATTCACCAAGTTTCAACGCATCGCGACTGTAACAACCGCTACACTACGCCACATCCACGACTGAATCAGGCCAGGCCCATGCCGCTATCGCTGCCCAAGCAAAAGATCCGCGTTCTGCTCCTAGAGGGCGTGAACGACTCGGCCGTCCGCATGTTCGAGGCCAATGGCTATACGGAAATCGAACGGCTGCCGAAGGCGCTCGGTTCGGCAGAGTTGAAGCGTATGCTGTCGGGCGTGCACATGCTGGGCATTCGCTCGCGCACGCATCTCACCGCCGACGTGCTGCAGGCCGCCGACCGGTTGATGGTGGTCGGCTGCTTCTCGGTTGGCACCAACCAGGTCGATCTCGATGCCGCGAAGCGGCTCGGCATCCCCGTGTTCAATGCGCCCTATTCGAACACCCGCAGCGTCGCCGAGCTGACGATCGCCGAAGTCGTGATGCTGATGCGCCGAATCTTCCCGCGCTCGGTGTCGGCGCATGCCGGCGGCTGGGACAAGTCGGCCAATGGCAGCCGAGAGGTGCGCGGCAAGACGCTCGGCATCATCGGCTATGGCAACATCGGCTCGCAGCTGTCGAACCTTGCCGAGGCCATGGGCATGCGGGTGATCTTCTTCGATCTCACCGACAAGCTCCGCCACGGCAACACGGAGCCGGTCGAGAGCCTTGATGAGCTGCTGGCGATGAGCGACGTCGTGTCGCTGCACGTGCCGGAGACGCCGGCGACCGCCAACATGATCGGCGAGCGCCAGATCCGTCACATGAAGGACGGGGCCTATCTGATCAACAATTCGCGCGGCACCGTGGTCGACATCGAAGCGCTGGCCAGCGCGCTGCGCGAGGGCAAGCTCGCCGGCGCCGCGGTCGACGTGTTCCCGGCGGAGCCGGCATCGAACGCCGATCCGTTCGTCTCGCCGCTGCAGGGCCTGCCCAACGTGATCCTGACCCCGCATGTCGGCGGCTCCACCGAGGAGGCGCAGGACCGAATTGGTGGCGAGGTCGCGCGCAAGCTGATCGACTATTCCGACGTCGGTTCGACCTTCGGCGCCGTCAACTTCCCGCAGGTACAATTGCCGGCGCGCCCGACCGGCACGCGCTTCATCCATGTCCACCGCAACGTGCCGGGCGTACTGCGCCAGGTCAACGAGGCGGTGGCGCGGCACAACATCAACATCCTCGCGCAATATCTTCAGACCGATCCCGAGGTCGGCTATGTCGTGCTCGAAACCGACGTGGTCGGCGGCGAGGGCGAGGCGCTGCTGTCGGAGCTGCGCGCGGTGGAAGGCACGATCCGCGTCCGCGTGCTGTATGATCACGACCGGCCTTGAGGCCGTGGAGGCTGCTGCGCGATGACCGGCCAGTCTGCATCGTCTTCAGCCTCGTCCGTCGTTCTCAGCACGACGGTTCCCGCGCGCGTGCTGCGCCATGATCCGCAATATGGCATGTCGACGCTTTTCTTTGCCGATGGCGAGCTGCGCGTGCCGATGGTGGACGCGGCGATCGACGCCGGCGTCTCGGTGACCATCGAGGCCCGCGACGTCTCGATTGCGCTGTCGCGGCCGATGGACGTGTCGATCACCAACCGGCTGCCGGGCCGGATCGAGCAGATCCTGCCGCTCGAGCCGCCTTACGTGCGCGTCACCTTCGATCTCGGCGCGACCAGGCTGCACGCGCTGGTGACGCTGGAGTCGGTCGAGCGGTTGGCGCTGGAGCCGGATCTGTCCGCCTGGGCGATGATCAAGAGCGTCGCGATCGGACCCGGCGCGGTTCGGCCTTCGGAGCTGCCTCGGCCGCGCCGCTGGCCCGCTTCTGATAGCGGGGATCCGTAGCCTTCTGCAGCTCGCCGAGCGCGGCGGCCGTGGCTGTGCGCGTGCGCCGCTCCATCGAGCGGTACAGCGCGATCAGCCGCTCGCCGAACGGCGTGATCTCTGCACCGCCGCCCCGGCGCCCCGGATGAGTCTCGAACACCGGCGTCTCGAAGGTGCGGTTGAGTGCATCGACCATCAGCCAGCATTTGCGGTAGGAGATGCCGCTCGCGCGCGCGGCGCCGAGGATCGAGCGCTCCCGGCGGATGAAGTCGATCAGCAGCAGATCTTCGGGCGACAGACTTCCGCCGTTGCCGAAAGTGATGGTCAATGCGATCTGAGCTTCGCGCTTCATCCTATTCCGATCCGCTCGCGTCGTGAGCCGATCATGTCACGCGGGCTTCGTGCTGTCACCATGCGGCTGGACCACGCCTCGATCCAGCCGGGACGGCGCGCGACATCGACCGGGACGCATTCGGCGAACACGCCGGCGAAGCGCGTCCATGCCTCCATCATCGCGGGCGATACCGCCGTGATGATCGGAAGCCCGGCTGACATCGCCGAGCCGAAGGCGTCGGCGATGCCTCCTCCCGCCGCCTCCTGCTTGCCGAACTTGCTGAGGATCACGACATCCGTGCCGCGCGCGATCGACTGCTGCACGGCGGCGCAGGCCAGCACCAATCCTTCGGGATCGAGATTGCAGGCCTGCGATCCCGGGCCGAGATCCTGCGAGATCGAGAACCCGCGGTCGTCGTCGAGGCTGCGCAGCATCATGGCCTTGCACGGCCTGGTCTTGTCGGCGCTGCTCTCGATCACGCCGGAGACGCGCAGCCCGATGCCTGCGAGCCGCGTGGCGAGCTCATCGAGCAGCTCCTGGATGACGGTGGACGCAGCGCCCTGCAGCGCCACGATCTGACACGTCCCGACCTCAGCGACACCCATGGCAGTCCTCCTCACACGTTGGCGGAGACGCGGCCCGCCTTCCGACCGGTTTGCACGATCGCGTGGACCGCCGAGACGACGCTCGCGGCGATCGATCGCCCGCGGTCGTCCATGCCGGTCCATGCCGCTTGGCGGCCGCGCGGATCGATCTCCAGCAGCTTGACGTTGGCCGGCACGCGCAATCCGTCGCGGGCGATGCCGCGCAGTGCGCCGTCGAGCGGCGCCAGCACCGGCGTGCCGCCGAGCGAGCCGAGCTGCAGTCCCTTGTAGACGCGGGTGCCGATGTCGAGCGGCGTATGCCAGACGGCGTCCTGATTGGAATAGACGAAGCGCTCGCGGCCGGCGCCGCCGAGCGCACGCGCCTTGCCGTCCGCGTCGCGCGTGGTGCCGTGCGCCACGATCGCGCCGGTGTCGCAAGGATGCGTCTCGATCGCGATGTCGCAATTGTGCCCGACCGCAAAGCGCGGTCCGATGCCGACGGCGATGCCGGCAACGCCGCGCAGATCCGGCGTGGCCAGATGCTTCTGCATCCGTGCGTCGACGATGACCGCGGGATAGCGGAACGCGATGATGTCGGTGAGATGCATCCCGGTGACGGCGACCTGGCTGGGCTCGCGATGAATGCGCACGACGTCCGCGATGCCCTCGGCCCGGCAGCCGACCACGCCGTCGATGTCGCAGGCCTCGCCATACAGGACGTCGTGGAAGGCCATGCCGCGTCGGATCACCGGCGGAAAGGCGTCGTGACAGAGGACGAGCGCGAAGCGCTCATGGTTGAGCTTGGCCGCGATCGCGGAGGCGATCTCGTTGGTGCCCAGCACCAGCGCGAGCGGCTTGGGCGCGTTCGGATGCCAAGTGACGGCGGCGGCTTTCATGCTGATGACCTCGTGTTGCGAGATCGAATGAGCAAGCCGCGGGCCAGATCGTTGCGCGCCGATCAACATGTTCATTGCATTGAGGAAAAGCAGGCAGGCCTCGGTTCGTCTGATGCAAAGCTGTATTGTTTGGGATATAACATCTGATGCTATATTGTCGCTTATACAACATGTCGTGATGGTGGGGCAGGTCGGCGCGTGCCGATCAGGCGATGGGCTCTTCGCGGCGCACCAGCGCGACGCCCTTGACCTGGGCGTAGACGGCAAGCCCTGCCTGCAGGCCGAGCTCGTTCCACGAGCGTTGGGTGACCCGCGACAGCAATCGTGCACCCTGGCCGTCCTCGCCGAGGCCGAGCAGGGCGGTGACGCGGTGGTCCGATTGGCTGCGGATTTCCAGGATCTTCGCGCGTAGCACGTTGACGATGGTGCTGCGGCTCGGCGTTTCCAAGGCGAGGCTGACGTCATCGGCCAGCACGCGCAGGCGGCGGCGTGTTCCCGACGCAAGCGGCTCGGCCGGCAGCACGAAATGCCCGCCCGGCACCGCAAGCGTCACCATGCCGTCGATGGCGTCGTGCTTCAGAACGGTGGCGTCGAGACTGACCGCTGCATCGCGGGAGAGCGCGAGCGGCAGTGTCAGGTCGGCTTGGAGCACGGACAGCGGACCTGAAGCCAGGACGCTGCCATTGCGCATCAGCACCAGCTGATCGGCGAGCCGCTCGACCTCCGCGATATCGTGGCTGATGTAGAGGATCGGCAGGTCGAGCGCGGCATGCAGCCGCTCCAGATAGGGCAGGATCTCGTCCTTGGTGATCTGGTCGAGCGCCGACAGCGGCTCGTCCATCAGCAGCAGCTTCGGCTGGCTGAGCAGAGCGCGGCCGATCGCCACGCGCTGCCGCTCGCCGCCGGACAGATGGCGCGGCGAGCGCTCCAGCAGCTTGGCAATGCCGAGCAGCGACACCACCTCATCGAAGCCGATGGCGGTGGGGCCGGACGGGCCGGGATGCCCGTACATCAGGTTGCGGCGGACGGAGAGGTGCGGGAACAGATTGGCTTCCTGAAAGACGTAGCCGATCGGGCGCCGGTGCACCGGGCGGAAGGTCTTCTCGTCCTGCCAGACGTCGCCGGCGACGGAGCATCGTCCGTCCAGGCGGTTGAGGCCGGCGATGCTGCGCATGACGGCGGTCTTGCCGCAGCCGGACGGGCCGAAGATCGCGGTGACGCCGCGCGCCGGCACCTCGAAACGCGCGTTCAGCTCGAAGCGCCCGAGCGTACCGCAGAAATCGACCTTGACGGTGCTCATGACGCGCGTCGCGTCATTTTTTTCTCGATCAGCATCATCGTCAGAATGACGCCGAACGAGAACACGACCATGCCGAGCGCCAGCACCGAGGCTTCGGTCCATTGCGAGGTCTCGACGTAGTCGTAGATCGCGACCGACAGCACCTTTGTCCTGCCGGGAATGTTGCCGCCGATCATCAGCACGACGCCGAACTCGCCGACGGTGTGGGCAAAGCCGAGGATCGCGCCGGTGAGGAAGCCGGGGCTCGCCAGCGGCACGGCGATCGTCCAGAACGCGCGCCAGGGCGTGGCCCGCAGCGTGGCGGCTGCTTCCAGGGGCTTCTCGCCCATGGCCTCGAAGGCGTTGCGGATCGGCTGCACCACGAACGGCATCGAGAACAGCACCGAGCCGATCACGAGGCCTGGGAAAGTGAAGGCGAGGGTGCGTGCGCCCCACAAGGAAGCCAGCGCTCCGCCCGGACCGCTCGGGCCGAGCGCGACCAGCAGATAGAAGCCGAGCACGGTCGGCGGCAGCACCAGCGGAATCGCCACCAGGGCTGCGACCGCCTCCTTCCACCACGCCTGCGACCGCGCCAGCCACCATGCGATCGGTGTTCCCACGATCATCAGAATGACGGTCGTGATCGCTGCCAATTCGAGGGTCAGACTGACCGGTTGCCAGATATCGGCCGAGACGTGCAAGTTCATCCTTGGAAGTTCATCGACGTGAGCGCTCAGCTGCCGGACTTCGGGTCCCGAGCATAGCCGAACTTCTCGATGACCGCACGGGCTTCCGGAGTCTTGAGGAAGGTCAGGAACGCGGTCGCCGCCTCGTTGCCGGCGGATGCCTTCAGCAGCACGGCATCCTGACGGATCTCGCTGTAGAGGTTCTGCGGCACCAGCCAGCGCGAGCCGCCCGCATTCGGCATCAGCTGCGACAGTGCGACGAAGCCGACCTCGGCATTGCCGGTATCGACGAACTGGAACGCCTGCGAGATCGTGTTGCCCTGCACGATCTTGGGCTTGATTGTCTCATAGAGATTGAGCGCCTTCAGCGTCTCCACTGCAGCCGCGCCATAGGGCGCGGCGGCGGGATTGGCGATCGACAGCTTGTTGAACGCGTTCGCCTTCAGCGTTTCCTCGCCTTTCACCGCGTTCGGGTCCTTGCTCCACAGCACGAGCTTGCCGATCGCGTAGGTGAAACGGCTCTCGGCGACGCCGAGGCCCTCGTCGACCAGCTTCTTCGGCCGTTCGTCGTCGGCGGAGAGCAGGATCGCGAACGGCGCGTTCTCCTTGATCTGGGTGTAGAATTGTCCGGACGCGCCGAAGCTCAGCACCAATTCGTGTCCCGTCTTGGCCTTGAACAGACCGGCGATCTCCTTGGCCGGCTCGGTGAAGTTGGCGGCCACGGCGATGTTGGCGCTCCCGGCGAACGCATTTGCGCCAGTCAGGAGAGCGGCAGCCGCGCACAGGGCAGCGGCGACGAAGCGCATCGATCTCATCACAATTGTCCTCGTTCATATCGCAGAGACGGGTTCGCTTCGGTGAATTGCAAGTCCCGTTCCGGCGCAGCGCCCGTACCGATGCCGTGCTATATTCATTCGTATACATCAAAATAGACAGGTCGGCGACGTCCCGTCAACCCGAGGGGCCCCTCGGGCAAACGCGATGGGCGTCAGTGTTCGACTTTCGACAATCGAGGCTGAAGCGATGTCGGAAACATGACGGCCCGAGAGCCGGGGTTCTCGGGCCGTCGCGAGACTAAGCCATCCGCTCCCAGAGCTGCCGCACCAGCATGCCCGCACGCATCTCGATCGCCGCGGCGGCATCGAGCGCGAGATCCTCGCGATAGCGGCCGGCGATCAGCTGCACGCCGATCGGCTGGCCATTGTGAACCGCCACCGGCACCACCGCGCCGGGCAGCCCGAGCACGTTGATGGCCGAGATGAAGCGGATCTCGTTGAAGAAGATTTCGCGCACGCGCTCCGGGCTTACCGTGTCCTCGCGCGGGCCCGGCGTCGGCTTGACCGTCGTCGGCGCCAGCACCACCGGATAATCCTCGAAGAACAGCTGCCAGGCGCGGATATGGGTGGAGCGCTGCGCCGTCGCGTTCATCCAGCCCGCGAGGTCGAGGATCTCGGCCTTGGCCCGCATCCCGCCCCACGCCTTGTGGAAGTCTTCCGAGGTGACGGCCAGCATCTTGGCCTCCTGCATCACGACCACCTCGGTGGTGATGACGTCGCACCAGGTCTGCCAGACGCCGGAGATGTCGGGGACCTCGACCTCGCTGACCCGGTAGCCGGAGCGTTCCAGATGATCGGCGGCCTGCCGCAGCGCGGCCTGCACCGAAGGATCGACGTCCATGTCATCGGGGATCTTGGCGAGCGCGACCTTGATCGGCCGCTTGGGCTTCTCGCCCTCGAGCGGGGCCGGCACCCACCAGGGATCGCGCGGATCGCGCCGGCTCATCACCTCCAGCGCCAGCCTGACGTCGGCGACGCTACGCGCCAGCGGGCCCTGCGACGACATCAGATGCGCCAGCATCGGCCGCTCGGCCGCGGCGCTTTCGTTGTAGGCCGGGATGCGCCCCTGCGTCGGCTTGATCGTGACAACGCCGTTGCAATGCGCCGGCCAGCGCAGCGAGCCGCCGATGTCGTTGCCATGCGCGATGGTGCCGATACCGGCGGCGACCGCAGCTCCAGCGCCGCCCGACGAGCCGCCGCAGGTGATCTCGGGATCCCACGGGTTCAAGGTCAGTCCGTGCAGCGGGTTGTCGGTGAAGCCGCGGAATGAGAATTCCGGCGTGTTGGTGAGGCCGAGCACGATCGCGCCCGCGTTCTTGAGGTTGCGCACGACGGGCGCGTCCGACGGCGCGATGATTCCCATCTGCGCCGGAACGCCGTTGGGGTTTGGCCGTCCCTGGTAGTCGACGTTCTCCTTGATGGTGACGGGCACGCCATGCAGCAGGCCGTCCTTGTTGCGCGCCTTGTCCGCGGTGCGCGCAGCTTTCAATGCGTCTTCGGACAGATCGACGACGACCGCATTCAGCTTCGGATTGACCTCATGCATGCGCGCGATGTGCGCCTCGGTCACCTCGACCGAGGAGACCGCGCCCGAGCGGATCGCAGCGGCGGTGTCGAGCGCCGACCACTGCCAGACCGGTCCTCTCGGCAGCCGCGGCTTCGGCGCGGCGGCCCTCGCCTGTGGTCTGGCCTGCGGCTTCGCCTTTGCGGGCTTCCTGTTGGCCGTGGCGCGCGTGGCCACGCGCTTCGGAGCCGGCTTGGCGGTCTTGGCCTCCGGCTTCTTCCTTGTCGCTGTTTTCGCCATTGTGTTTCCCCCCCCCAGTGTATCTCTCAAACGACCGACATGGTCAGCGGCGGCTCGACCTCGGCGGGCAGCGGGCTGACATAGGGCGTGCGCAGCGTCCGCTTCTTCAGGTCGGCCTTGGCGGCTGCGATCAGCGCCGGTTCATTGAGCGCCTTGATGCCGAGACCGGCCATCGCCTTGGCGGCCTGCACCATCGCCTTGTGCGCGGCCGGCGTCTTGCCTTGCGCAACGACCTGCCAGGTGTGGAACGGCGTGCCGATCGCCACCGTCGGCGCGTGCACCTGCACCGTTGGCACCACCCAGCTGACGTCGCCGACATCGGTCGAGCCGATCTGCGGATTGCGCTTGGCGTTCAGCGGCACAAGGAAGTCGGCCAGCGGCTTGTCGGTCGGGTCCATGCCGATGCTGTAGTAGACGGATTCGATGTCCTTGTCGGTCAGGGTCGCCTGGATCTGACCGGCAAAATCCTTGTCGCTCGCGTCGAAATGCGGCGGCCCGAGCTCCTCCATGATCCCGTGCAACGCCTCTTCGAGCGGCGTGTTGGGCAGGATGTTGGAGACCGCCGAGATGATCTTCATCTCGACCCGGGTCTCGGTCATCATCGCGGCACCTTGCGCGATCTTGTGCACGCGCCCGACCAACTCGTTCATGCCGGGCAGGTCGCGCGCGCGGATCGAGTAGCGGACGCGCGCATGCGCCTGCACGACGTTGGGCGCAATGCCGCCGGTGTCGAGCAGCGCGTAATGCACGCGGGCGTCGCTCGGCATGTGCTCGCGCATGTAGTTGACGCCGACATTCATCAGCTCCACCGCGTCGAGCGCGCTGCGGCCGAGATGCGGCGAGGCGGCCGCATGCGAGGTGCGTCCGGTGAAGATGAAGTCCGCGCGCGTGTTGGCGAGAGAGGGCGTCATCACCACTTCCCAGAAGCTCGACGGATGCCAGGTGATCGCGATGTCGGCATCCTCGAACGCGCCTGAGCGCACCATGAAGGCCTTTGCGGCGCCGCCTTCCTCGGCAGGGCAGCCGTAGTAGCGCACGCGTCCCGGAACCTTGTTGGCGGCGAGCCAGTCCTTCACGGCGGTTGCCGCGAGCAGCGCCGCCGAGCCCAGGAGATTGTGGCCGCAGCCATGGCCATGGCCGCCGGTCTCGATCGGACGATGCTCGGCGACGCCGGCCTCCTGGCTGAGGCCGGGCAGGGCGTCGTATTCGCCCATGAACGCGATGACCGGACCGCCTTCGCCCCATTCGCCCATCAGCGCGGTCGGGATGCCCGCGACCTTTTCGATGATCCGAAAACCCTGGTGCTTCAACTCGGCGAGGTGTTCGGCGGACGAGCGGGCCTCGGTGTAGCAGACCTCGGGCATGCCCCACACCCGGTCGCTGAGCTCGATGAAACGGGTCTTGATCGCGTCGACGCCGCGCCAGATCTCGCTGCGGTTGTCCATCTCCGGTCCTTGTCCTCTGCTGCCGATAGGGAGCCGGTATGGTTATCAGCTAAGTTCCCCGACGCCTAGCGATCCGCCGCGAGAGCAGCCATGCGGCGCGCGGCAAGGCGCGGTGGAGCGCGCGTCATCCTTTGAGCAGATGATGCCGCGATTGGATGCAGCGCGATGCTTTCGGCGGCGCAGCGAGAAGGTGGGGACGCCGTCCTCAAATTTCGGAACTGCCGCCGTGCGCCGTTACCGCACCCGTCCAGGAACGATCGTGGTCGCGTCCTGTTCTCGTGTCAGGAGTGCGACCGCCATGCGTGCAGGACCCATCACCATCATCGTCGCATTGCTGCTGATTCTCGCGGCAGCCGTCGTCTTCGCCTATCAGGGCATGACCTTGCCCGGCGATCCGATGCCGACCGAGGGCTGGATCGCGCTCACGCTCGGCGTGGTGTTTTCGCTCATCGTGGGAATTGGGCTGATGGTGCTGTTGTTCTACAGCAAGCCGCAAGGGTTACGACGAGCCGTCACAGTTCCGGGCTGATGATCATCCCGATTGAGACCGCTCAAGCCGGACGCGGCGGATGTTGCGTACGCGGATGCCGGTCGTGAAGCAGCTTGGCGAGCTCGTGCCTCAGATCGTCGTGACCGCGCATCGCCGTCTCGAACAGCGCCTCCTGGATGTCGCGCGGCATGTCGCCCCAGACGCCGATGGCGGCGTTTCCGAGCAGCTCTGCGAATCGCTTGTCGTCCATGCGGCACCTCCGCACGAACTGACGTGCGAGGACGGCAAAGGTTCCAGGCGGGCTATTGCGTGGTGAACAGGACCAAGGCGATCGCGACGGAGAGCGCGACCGCGGACACCGTCCCCGTGGTCGACAGCACGCCCATGCGCCACAGCGCGCCGGCAAAGACGATGATGATCGGCGTCGCGGTGAGGAGGCCGAGCTGCGCTTCGGTCATGGGATCTGCTCCTGACGATGCCGGCTCTTAGCGTGCCTCGCCGGTCCGCTGTTTGCGCGCCGACAAAGAGTCCAACTGACGGTCCGACTAGCCTCTCGACGTTCAACTCGGAGGCAGGGATGTCGGCGCTCGCTTGTGAGCCGGAGCAGGAGGAACGTTGGGGCGTGCTGGATGGTCTGCCCGGCGACGCCATGATGTGGGTGCTGATCCTCAGCGAGCTCGTCGCCTTCGGCCTCCTGCTGGGCGGTTTCGTGGTGGCGCGGGCCCTCAACCCCGTCGTGTTCGCGGTCGGGCAGGCGATGCTCGATAGCCGCCTGGCCGCTGTGAACACGGCCGTGCTGGTCACCAGCGGCTGGGCCGCCGCGCGAGCTGCTGCTTCTGTGCGGCACGCCTCGACCGGGAGCGCCCGACGCTGGCTCGGGCTCGCCGTGTTGCTGGGTGCCGTTTTCATCGCCGTCAAGCTGACGGAATATGGCGGCGAGATCGCCGCTGGCGCGGGCATGGAGACATCACCGTTCTTCACGCTCTACTTCCTACTGACGGGCTTTCACCTCCTGCATGTTCTGCTCGGCATCGTCATCCTGGCCGTCGTCGGCCGCAGCGCCACCGCCAATGGCGTCGAGACCGGGACCGCCTTCTGGCACATGGTCGACCTGGTTTGGATCGTCATGTTTCCGGTCCTCTATCTGGTCGGTTGAGCCATGTTCCGTGACCGTCTCGATCGGGCCTGGCTTCAACTGCTGGCCCTTGCCATTGCGACGCTTGCGGCGTCGCTGCTGCTGCCGAGCCGATGGCTCGTCGATGCGGCCGCACTGCTGCTCGCATTGGCAAAGGGCAGGGTGATCGTGCTCGATTTTCTCAGCTTGCGCGATGCGCCCGCGCTGTGGCGCGGCCTGCTCACCACGTGGCTGGCGGCTCTCGTTGCGCTTGCCGGGCTCGCGGTCGCGATCCGCGCGCTCATCTGATCGGCCATCGCCGCGCTCGTTGCGCTCCGACAAAGAGCCCCTCGGCATTGCCGGTAGATTGCTTTCACACCATCGAACTTCACCAAACGGAAAGGACGTGTCATGGCGGAACGCCTGACCAAGTCGGCCGCGCGGAACGTCTTTTACGGCGGTTCGGCCTTCTTCTTTGCGATCTTCCTCGGACTCACAGCGCACAGCCACTACTACATGGTCACGACCTCGACCAATGCGTCGACGCTGTCCGACGGCGTCGCACGCGGCAAGCACGTCTGGGAGAAGAACTCCTGCATCAATTGCCATACCCTGCTCGGCGAGGGCGCCTATTTCGCGCCCGAGGTCGGCAATGTCTGGGACCGCTGGGGCGGCAGACAGGACCCGGCCGCCGCGCGCGAGATGCTGAAATCCTGGATGCAGTCGCAGCCCTCCGGCGCTCCCGGCCGCCGGCAGATGCCGCAGTTCAATTTGTCCGACCAGGAGCTCAACGACCTCGCCGACTTCCTGCAATGGGCCGACACGATCAAGCGTCAGGACTGGCCGCCGAACAAGGCCGGCTGAGCCGGCACCCCGCCCCCCCGTCATGAGAGAGATCCGCGATGAGATATGAGACCCAGAAGGTCGCGATGCTGTATTTCTACGGCGCGCTGACGCTCTTCCTCGCCCAGGTCATCTTCGGCCTGCTCGCCGGCACCATCTACGTGCTGCCGAACACGCTGTCGGTCCTGCTGCCCTTCAACATCGTCCGCATGATCCACACCAACGCGCTGATCGTGTGGTCGCTGATCGGCTTCATGGGGGCGACCTACTTTCTGCTGCCCGAGGAGACCGAGACCGAGCTCTACAGCCCGCTGCTCGCCAAGATCCAGTTCTGGTTGTTCTTCGGCGCCGCGGGGGCTGCCGTCGTCGGCTATCTCTTCCACTACCATGAGGGCCGCGAGTTTCTCGAGCAGCCCTTCATCATCAAGGTCGGCATCGTCGTCGTCTGCCTGATGTTCCTGTTCAACGTCACCATGACGGCGCTCAAGGGTCGCAAGACGACGGTGACCAACATCCTGCTGTTCGGTCTGTGGGGCGTCGCGATCTTCTTCCTGTTCGCCTTCTACAATCCGGCCAATCTCGCCGTCGACAAGATGTACTGGTGGTACATCGTCCATCTCTGGGTCGAGGGGGTCTGGGAGCTGATCATGGCCTCTATCCTGGCCTTCCTGATGATCAAGCTCAACGGCATCGACCGCGAGGTGGTCGAGAAGTGGCTCTACGTGATCATCGGGCTCGCGCTGTTCTCCGGCATCCTCGGCACCGGCCATCATTTCTACTGGATCGGCGCCCCCGGCTACTGGCAGTGGATCGGCTCCTTGTTCTCCACCCTCGAGGTCGCGCCGTTCTTCACCATGGTGATCTTCACGGTGCAGATGACCTTGAAGGCTGGCCGCAAGCACCCGAACCGCGCTGCGCTGTTGTGGTCCGTCGGCTGCTCGGTGATGGCCTTTCTCGGCGCCGGCGTCTGGGGTTTCCTGCACACGCTGTCGTCGGTGAACTACTACACCCACGGCACCCAGGTCACCGCGGCGCACGGCCACCTCGCCTTCTTCGGCGCCTATGTGATGCTCAACCTCGCCGTGATGGCCTATGCCGTGCCGCAACTGCGCCAGCGTGCGCCCTACAATCAGTGGCTCTCGATGGCGAGCTTCTGGATCATGTGCACCGCGATGATGACGATGACCTTCGCGCTGACCTTCGCCGGCGTCGTCCAGGTGCATCTGCAGCGGGTGCTTGGTCAGAGCTACATGGACGTCCAGGACCAGCTCGCGATGTTCTACTGGGTGCGGCTCGGCTCCGGTGTGTTCGTGGCGATCGCGGCGCTGATGTTCGTCTGGGCCGTGCTGGTGCCCGGCCGCGCCAAGGAGCCCGTGATCCCCGGCGCGCTGCAGCCGGCGGAGTGAAATCCCGCAGGCGGCGGCCTCGATGCCGCCGCCCGCATCCCCCGATTCGGAGAGTGACCATGAAAGCCGCGCTGCACGCGATCGATACCGCCCCGTCGTTTCCCTCGTACACGCCGACCGGCAATGAATGCGCGCTGTTCGAGCATGCGTTCCGGCATCGCCTGCCGGTGCTCCTGAAGGGCCCGACCGGCTGCGGCAAGACCCGCTTCGTCGCGCACATGGCGGCGCGGCTGGAACTGCCGCTGCACACGGTGGCCTGTCACGACGACCTCACCGCCGCCGATCTCACCGGACGCTATCTGCTCAAGGGCGGTGACACCGTCTGGACCGACGGCCCGCTGACCCGCGCGGTACGCGAGGGCGGCATCTGCTATCTCGACGAGGTGGTCGAGGCCCGCAAGGATGTGACCGTGGTGCTGCATCCCCTCACCGACGACCGCCGGATCCTGCCCTTGGAGCGTACCGGCGAGGAGCTGATCGCGCCCGACGGTTTCATGCTCGTGGTGTCCTACAATCCGGGTTATCAGTCGCTGCACAAGGCGCTCAAGCCGTCGACACGGCAGCGCTTCATCGCCATCGAATTCGGCTTCCTGCCCGCCGAGCAGGAGATCGCGGTGGTCGCCGCCGAGAGCGGGCTGCCGCCGGAGCGCGTTCGGCCGCTGGTAGCGCTCGCGCATCGCCTCCGCGCGCTGCAGGGCCATGACCTGGAGGAGGGCGTCTCGACCCGGCTCCTGGTCTATTGCGCAACCCTGGTTGCGGCTGGCACGCCCGTCGCCGACGCCGTGCTCGCCGCGATGATCGAGCCGCTCACCGATGACGCCGACGTCAAGGCCGCTTTGCGCGAGGTCGCGCGTGCCGTGATCGGGTGAGTCATGCTCGACTTTCTCGAACTGGAGGAGACCGTCGGCCGCGCCTGGCACCGCATGGTCGGCACGACCTCGAGCTATCCGGTCCATCCGGATCAGGCCGTCGCGCTGAACGAGATCAGCGGCCGCATCGCCGTGATGTTCCGCGCGCTGGGCGGCGAGAGCGGCGTGCAGGTCGCCGGAGCCAGGGCGCGCAAGTCGGGCCATCGGCTCGGCTGGCGCCAGCGCATTGGCCTCGGCGACGAATGCCTCGATCAGGCCGGGCGCGACGGCGCCACCGTGTTCCTGCCGGAGACCATCGCTTTGCTGCCGGATCGCGCGCTCAATGCACAGCTCTATCACTGGCTCGCGGCGTGGTTCGCGACCATGGCGGTCGAGCCGATCGCGGAGCGCGATCCGCTGCGGCATGATCTGCTGGCGCTGCGCCGGGCCTGTGAGACGACCTCGCTGGTGCTGGCGCGCTTTCCGGGACTGGCGCGCACGCATGCGCAACTCGCCGAAGCGCTGGCTGCGGCGCGGCCGCGGCGGCCGCTGCCTCGGCTCGAGCAGCAGATCGAGCATATCGTCATGGCGCTGCTCGGCGTCGGCGCGCCGCCCAAGGGCGCGCTGTGGAATGCGGTCATCGCCGGCGGCGCGTTGCCGGAGGCCGCCCCGCCCGGTTATCGGCCGATGCTGCCGTGTCCGCTGTGGGGCGATTGCTGGAGCCGCGATGCCGTTGCCGCGGCGCGCGAGGACGACGACACGCAGACGCCCGCAGAGCAGGAGGGGGCACCCGACACCCGCAAGCGCTTCGCGCGGCGCGAGCGCGACGACACGGCCAAGCGCGATCCATTCATTCTCAACCGCTTCGAGAAGATCCTGGCGATGGCTGAGATGGTCAATGTCGATCGCCCTTCCGACGATACCGACGATGACGATGCCCGCAAGGCCGCCGACGATCTCGATGAGCTCGCGATCGCCAGGCGCAAGGGGCGTCCGGCGAGCAAGCTGAAATTCGATCTCGACCTGCCGCCCGAGGCGGTGGACACGGCCCGGCTCGACAGCGGCCGGCTGTATCCCGAATGGAATTATCGCAGCGGAGCCAATCTGCCGGATCATTGCCGCGTCGTGACCGGCGACGCCGCCGAGGCGGGCGAGGCGTGGGCTCCGGACGATGCGATGCGTCGGCGCATCCGCAGCGTACGGCGCAGGTTCGAGACCTTGCGGCCGCGTCATGAGGTGATGCGCGCGCAGGCCGATGGCCACGACCTCGACATCGACGCGCTGGTGCGCGCGCGCAGCGATCTCAATGCCGGCCATGGCGGCATCGACCGCGTGCACTTGGCGATGCGCCCGCTCGCGCATGATCTTGCGGTGACCCTGCTGGTGGACGTCTCCCTGTCCACCGATGCGTGGATCGACGGCGTGCGCGTGCTCGACGTCGAGAAGGAGGCGCTGCTGGTGCTGGCGCATGGGCTGTCGGCCTGCGGCGACAGCCACAGCATTCTCACCTTCACCTCGCGGCGCAACTCATGGGTCCGCCTGGAGACCGTGAAGGCATTCGGCGAGCCGATGAGCGGGCGGGTCGAGCGCCGTATCGGTGCGCTCAGGCCCGGCTACTACACGCGCATCGGCACGGCGGTGCGTCACGCCGCCGGCGAGCTCGCCGAGCGACCCGAGCGCAAGCGACTGCTGCTGGTGCTGACCGACGGCAAGCCGAACGACGTCGATCACTATGAGGGACGTTTCGCGATCGAGGACACGCGCAAGGCGGTGCAGGAGGCGCGGCGCGGCGGCGTCGCGGTGTTCGGCGTGACCATCGATGCGTCGGCGCAGTCGTATTTTCCCACCCTGTTCGGCCGCGGCGGCTACGGCATCGTCGGCAACATCAGGCGACTGCCTGCAGCATTGCCCGCGCTGTATCGGCAGATTGCCCATTGAGGTCGGACGTTGGTTGCGAGTTGCGAGCTGTTTCTCACCTTTCGGGAGCTTGCTCCCCTTCAGGTCGCCGGCTCGCGCAGATTCCGCAACGGCACCGGCAAATGACCCATCAGCTTGTCGAACTCGCCAGGGTCGAGCTTCTCCCAGAGAATTTCGAAGATGCCGCGTGCGGCCCTGAGCGGATCGACCGGAAATTGTGGCGGCAACTGACGGAAGATGTCATCGACGAAATATTCGAGATGGCGGTCCTTGGTCGGCGTCGCCGCGTGATGCCAGCCTTCGTAGTAGATGCCGCGAATGAGCAGCGGCAGCTGCGCGCCGAAGTTCACGGCGGTCGCCATCGGCAGGCGGTCGCGCAGCACGTGCAGCACCGCGCGCAGCGCGTTGTAGGCCTGCTGTCGGCTCGAGAGCGCGAGGCGCTGCTCGATGGCCTTCAGCCAGATGTTGGTTTCCTGGACGGTGTGATCCAGAGCCGTCACGCCGATCTCGCTCATGTGATTCTCCATGAATGCTGCACAAGATGAATGCTGCACAAGGACCGTTCGCGGGACGCCGAACGAAGCAACAGCGACGACTGATTCGCTAGAGCGTGATGTTTTTTGCCGGAATCAGGATTCCCGAGTCGGTGAACTTCTGATTCAGATTCCATGCTGGAGC
>NZ_JAUEYJ010000014.1:0-107500 GCF_032489615.1 Bradyrhizobium sp. SZCCHNR1051
GCCTCGTGCTCCTTCAAAATCCCGATGATCTGCTCTTCCGTAAAGCGGCTGCGCTTCATGCTCTGGTCCTCGTTGGGGCCAGAACGAACTTCAAGCTGGATTAAGCCCGAGGGGCAAGGTCAAAACCGTTGCGAGCTGCTCAGTCATTCGATCTAAAATTACCTGAGTAACGCCGCATCCTTGCGGAGGGCATAGCAGTCGACATGTTATGCTGTTAGACGTGCCACAATGATCGAGATGTTATCTCGACCTCCAGCGTCAAGGGCTAACCTCAGCAATCTCCGAACACACCGTTCCAATTTTGGCTCTTCTTCAATCGTGGAACTGACGACCTTCTCCTCGACCATGTCGGTTAGACCGTCGCTGCAGATTAACAGAGCCTCCTCCAAATCCAGAGTTGATGTCGTTCCGACATGCGGGCGTATTGCGACTCTTGCCGCTCTACCGCCAAGCGACTGGGTAATCTGATGCGACAGTCGCTTCGTTTTTAGTCCCGTACCTAGCGGCACGTCGTCATGGCTCAACCTGATTAAGCCACCTCGCGAATGGCGATAGACCCGGCTATCTCCGACATTGAAGTGGACGATATCTTTCTTTCCAACGGCTATTCCCGCAATTGTCGTACCCATCCCCCGAGACGAGGGAGCGCAGTCCATAGCGCTGTAAATGGCATCGTTAGCAAAGTGAATCGCATTCTCCCACTCCCACAGCTCAGTACCGCTTGGTGAGATCTGAAGTATTGCCGAAAGCGCAGTCCTACTAGCCAAAGCCCCGTCGCGGTGTCCACCCATCCCGTCTGCGACGATCAAAAGACTTTTATGGTCAGGCAGCGTAAACCGCTCCGGGCCGTACTCTCTCTCCGAAATCAGCTCCTCTCCAATTAAAATTGCATCCTCGTTGATCTTTCTGACAAGACCAACGTTCGTCAAAGCAGCGACTTCAAGCGATGGCATGCCTCTATTCGCTCTGTTCCTCTCGTCCCACAGCACCATCGAGCCTTCTGGTGAAATCAAGCACCAGTTCCGGCTGCTGCAGAACGTAGCCGACCACATGCGTGAAAGACCGCACCTTTCCAAGATTGCCCAACATCGGCCGATTGCTGATTAACGCAAATTTATCATCACAGACGAGGTGATGGAATTGGCTTCCCCGCCCCCCGGTCGTAATTTGAAGATTGGCGTATCGCTTGTTCAAACGCTCGAGCTCGATTACCGGAGATTCTGGCTTGGGAGGCTCTCGCAACGTGAATCTGACGCGTACACCACGGCTCAATAGCTTTTCGAGCCGTTTCATAAACGAAGAATCCACCACGGACCGATCGACGACTCGGCTTGACGCAAAGAGCTGACTTTCGCATCTCTCGAATGCGGCTTCGAGGAATTCGGCTATTTCAAACGGCGCAACTGGACGCGCAGCAAAACCCACAAGCTCCGCCTCTGCGTCCGCCAGTGTTTGTGCGGCGAGTGCGACGGCTTCGCGATCGGCCGTGTCCCCCGACGGATCAACTGCGGCCTTCCGCTCGGCTTTGGTCAGCGCAGCCTGGTGCTTAATCCGAGCAAGCGATACAGCCAGTCGCTTCTCCTCCAGCGACTCCTGCTCAGCGACTTTCTTCAAAATATCGGGCCCTAGATAGCGCCTGAGATCACTGAGCGCAGCCGACTCATCAATGGCCTTGAGAAAACCCATTTTCTTGGGTCCGCCGCGCTCCGCGAAGGCATGTTCGAGAGCTTCGTTTCTGGCTTCGTCCACGATGAACGCGATTTGTATCTCAGACGACCTGTACTTCTTATAAACCAGTGCCACGCCCAGCCTGTAAAGCCTCACACGACGTACAATCCTCTTTAGCCGTAGTAGGTCGCGCCCCAGGACATCTCGCCCTCCCGCTTGTTGAGCCAGCACCTGGAGGACGTCCGGCAACGCAACCTGCTCGATCTCTGGCCCCTCCGCAGGATACGGTCGGATCTCTATCACTTTCTTCGCATCAATGTTCGCCGGCACCAGCAACTGTTCGGGCGGCAGTTTGACCGGCTTTAGAAGCAAGCGATCGTACAGGAATACGAGCATTTCGTCCTGCGGCGCCGACTCCATCGCCTTGTCGAGCACTTCGCGACCGCGCGAGGTTAAACCGACGGACCCTTCTTCGTCGCTTGTGATGTATCGCTCGGTCCGTAGCTGATTGAGGGTCGCCGCCGCTATTGTCGCGTCGATACCGAGAAAGCCTCCAACTTCCTGCGCGCTCGCAAGGCCGAGTGCCACGCATCGCATGACAAACTCCTTTATCGGAGGAATCCCGTGATGGACGATCGTGATAGCGTCTACCGTTAGTCGGTAGAGTGGGAGCGCGACTTCCGCGTAGTCGATCAGATCATAGCCGTGCCGACGCTCGAACCGCCTTGCGACGTCACTCGCGTTCATCGCACCATCCTTCTTTCGCAACTGTCGGCATTGGCATCGATGAAATCGAGCACTTTCCGGAACGGGTTCTCGCCTTCCGCCTCCCGGCAAAACTCGTCGTCGCCGACAATCACCAATGCGCTCTTGCCCCTAGATAGGGCGACGTTAAGTCTTGGCCTCTCGCGCAGAAATCCGAGGCGCCCTTCACGATTGGACCGAACCACGCTGTAGATGCACACTTCCGCCTCACTGCCCTGGAAGGCGTCGACCGTGCTGCAAATAATCTTCAGACCCGACCACTCGTGGATGCGGTCGCGGATGGCGTCCTGCAGGGCCTTCACCTGGGCGACATAGCCCGCTATCACCGCAATGTCGTAGGTGGCCTTCCTTCTGTTAGCTAAAAAGTCGATCTGTTGAAGCAGGTCCCTGATAATCCTGCACTCCGCCTCATTCTGGAAGCTTTGGCCTCGACGCACCTCGCGAAAGTCGGGAGCTTCCGTCGTCGAAAGCCACGTAACCGGTTTAGGAAGAGCGCCCGGAAACGTAACATCGGGCTTCGCTTTAGGACTGTTCAGCTTTCCTCCATAAAACACTTCGCTGATTAGATTTCCTATGGGCCGCACCATCCTATGTTGGCTTGTTAGCAACGCGACGGAATGCTCCGGAAGGCTCGACAAGAATCGATCCAGAAGCGTCTGCCTCACTTCCGCTTCGTCGAATTCCTCCAGCCGTGTTATGGAGTCGTTTTCGAAGAACGGTGGGAGCTGTGCGGGATCGCCTACCAGTATCCATTTGCGGCCGCGAGCCATCGGAACCAGGATCTCCGTTGCTGTCGCCTTCGACGCCTCGTCTACGATACAAAGATCGTAGGCCACTTCTGCCATCCCGCGAACGCTCGCCATTCCGATACACGTTCCGGCAACGACCTGGGCTGAGGCAAGCATCGCCGCATGGAAATCCGATGACCTTCCGACCCGGAGCAACCAATTTTCCTGCAGCTCGAGCAGCTCCCTGAAGTGCTTCGCCTCCTCGGTGTCGCCCAGCAGCATCAACGACCAGTCCCGCAATTCCTTCGCTTCAGACCGCGTCGAAAGTTCAGCTCCGTAGCCGCCGGACTGACTCAGACGAGTCCTGACTTCCTCGATATCGGACCGGACACGTGCGAGCGCATTGCGGAACGCTCCAGCTGCTTCCTGAGCCTCCACAGCGGCGGCGTCAGTGCCGGCGGAGGCCGAAGTACCCGTTTCCATCAGGGTCTTCTCTGCCAGAGCGTCTACCGATTTGACACGGTCGTCAGCCCTCAAAAGCGACTCCCTTATGCTGGACTCCTGCTGGAGGAGAAGCAACAATCGCTCGACCAGCATGCCTACTTCGATGTTAGACCGATCGATGCCCTTCGACTTCGCCAACTCGGCGATGAACGCGCGAGCTCGCTCTCGCACAGTTTCAGACCAAACCTGGGCCTTGCGATCGAGGATCAGGTCACGACAGGATGGACTGACTTTAAGGTCATCAAGCCTTCCGATCCTGACGATATCGATTGTAGGCTGCCGCCCTCGGACTCGATCGATTACATTGTCCAGCGCTACGTGGGTTTGCGACGAAAGAAGGACGCGATGCTGCGGATTCCGGAGCAGATACTGGACAACAATCTCTTCGATCAGCCTCGTTTTCCCGGTGCCCGGTGGGCCCTGAATCGCCAAGATGTCCTGCAACCCTAGGGCCCTGGACAGGATCTCCTGCTTTTCCAGATCGAACGACCCCGAGGTGATGGCCGGGACGGTCAAGGCGACTGCTGGTCGTGCTGTCAAGGGCTCGACCAGCAAAGACTTCAGCCTTGAGCTCGCTGCTCGATCGTAGTTGATGGAATCAAGCGCCCTACGCTGCCGTTCGATAGCCTTTTCCGCTGCGATCGTGTTGAGTTCGAGGCGTCCCTGTCGAGGTATCAAACTCGAGTCGCCGAAGGTGGCTACGACTACAACTTCTTGAAGGTTGACATCAACGATGTCGCAAAAGACATGTGCTCCGGAGGTGGTTTTGATAACGCGCGATTGACCTATTAACTCAAGGCTTACGGGCAGTTCGGTCGACAGGGTAACGGCGTTATCCGTGCGCTTCGCATCTATATAGACGATCGCGTTTTCGCGACTCTCCTCGTAATCCGCCTTGTTTCTAAGGAAGGAATACCACAGCCGGAACACCCGCTCGCGCCGCTGGGCAATCGCCTGCTCTCTCCTCTCCTGCTCGAAAGCCTCTATCTCGAAAACGAACTCCCGTACCTCCTCTACTGCTTGCGCGACGTCTGGAGGATCTCTGAAGGAGAACTTGACGGGAGCTCGAAAACATAGTTCCCGTTCGCGCTCAACGTTAGCTGCTCCTCCTTGCCGTGCTCTTCGTATGGACCACCGCTCGCTGTTCTTGGAAGACCTGCGCGCCTCGAACGTCCAGGTCACAGCGGTAATACGAAGCAATTCGTCAGTGTTCTCTTTCGCGGGGATATGCTGCAACCCGACTTCCACTTCATGCAATTCGTCCAGGACGAACTTCTCTGCATCCCTTGGATCGCTCCGATCGATCTGCCGCAAAACGCGCTGCATACACTCCGCTTCGAGCCGGATATAGCAGGTGAATGCTGACCGCGATTTTGCAGCCGAGGCGGCTGCGACCGCGTCGAGATCCGCCAGCAGAGCACTTGCGAGCGGCGGCCGTTCGGAAGGAATGTGCGAGAGCGCCTGCTGCAAAAACGATGAAGGAACCGCACTATGGTCCAGACCCGCGAACAGCTCTGACAGCTCACCATAGTCCGCCGGCATCTTCCCAGACAGACAATACACCGCTACAGCGGCCCAGGAGAAGCAATCTCGAGAACAGCTCCATTCTCCTCCGTCATCTTCGGGAGGAGTGAAGGGAGCCGAGCGGAACTGCGCAAAAGTCAGTCCGAGGGAGGGTCGCTCGAACTGCTTTGCGATGCCATAGTCTGAGAGCTTGGGAACGTCTTTGTCATCGATGAGGATGTTCTGCGGCTTTATGTCACGATGGTTCCATCCTCGACTCTGCGCATAGACCAACGCATCCAAGATGGGACGGCCTATGCACGAGTAGAACTCCCGCCATTCTAGTGACCCACGTCGCGCAATGAAATCAACGAGATTGATCGGCACCCATTCTAGAACCATATAGAAGCCAACGTCGTCGGCTCCGGCGTCCAGCAACTCCACGATATTCGGATGCTGGCAGAGTTCGTTGAGGGCGGCGTATTCTCGATTGAAGCTGTCCTTGAAGCGAAGGTCGGTCTCGCCTCCTGCCTTCATTCTCTTGATTGCGCAAAACCTACTAGTTTGCAGGTCGACAGCCTTGCTGACGGTCGACATGCCCCCGTGCCTCACAGGGTCGCTGGTGAGAGCGTAGCGGCAATCAATGATGCGCGGCGCGCCCGGCTGATTAGAGCTAGAACTCAACTGCTTATGGCTCCGGAACTCGCCTAAAGCGAAAACTACCTTGGATTGAGATTCATTATCTTTCGCTCTTTTTTGTTTGCTCTGCAAGTCGCAGGAATCCGTTTTCTGCGTCCTGGAGAGATCCAGGCCAGCGCTGGCTCTCAGTGCTGCAGCCGCGAGCGAGACATCAATTGTTTCACCGCCAGCCCGACTATCAGTTGCTCTAGCATGATGGAATATGAGCAGCAGACCAGCCTGAAATTTACGGCTCAAAATTGCGGTGGCGTTGCACTTACAGCTGGCGTTGAGCCCCCCTCCCAAACTGCCCGTCGTGCCAGTTTGCCGCATTCCGTCGGGCAAATCCGGCCTTGTGTCGTCGGGCAAATCAGATCGATGCTCTTCGCCGTCTCTTGCTCACTGAAGGGGCGTTTCGCGATCGTCACGGACCGTGGAGCGGGAGATGCGGTGGCCGCCTGGGGTCGCAGTGCGCGTTTCGCGTGCGGACGAACGAACCCGAGGCGGACGGTCAAGCCGTGTGGTCCCGACACCCCGACGCTGGTGTCTTGGTCGGCGACATCCCGATGACGGGGGCAAGCAAGCCCGGTCCCCTGGGAGAGCACGGAGCAGCCGTTCAACCCATCGCGCAGGGAAGGCCGGTTGTTCGGCCAATCCTGTGGTGACTGCCGCCTGCTTTTCTTTCTGCAGGCGGGCCATGGGTGCGGCCTGCACCCGGCCTTTCCTGCGCCCTTCTTCTAGAAGGGCGTCCCGAAGAGCAAAGCTTGGACGCGACAGCGCGCCGCGAGGCTGCGGAGCCGCGCTTACAGGTCAGACATGAAGGGTTGAGCGCCGGAAATGGCGCTCCCTAGGGGAATCGAACCCCTGTTTCAGCCTTGAGAGTCGAGCCTTTTCGCTCTCCGCCAGTTCGCATCCATTCGCCACAATTCAATATTATCAGATACTTAGACTAAAGCAGTTCGCGGTCGGTCGCCTCCGTACGCCCCCGCTTATTCGACGAATATTCGACGCTTTCGAGATGGTGATCATGGCCAAAACACTCGCAGAGGGACAGATCACGACGGCCAAGGCGCGCTCCAGGCTCGACCTTGGCGTGCATTGGCGCCGTCTCGATGCCGAGGCGCACCTAGGCTATCGCAAGGGCAAGCGGAGCGGAAGATGGCTTGTCCGCTGGCGCAATCACCATGATGGGGCCAACTACAGGCAGGCGCCGCTCGGCATCGCCAACGACGTCAACGACAAACCAGCCGAAGGAACGCTGACCTTTGAACAAGCGGTGATACAAGCGCGGGAACACGTTACCCGGTCCAGAGCAGAAGCGGCGGCGCTAGCTGCCGGACCGCCTCCCACGGTACAAACGGCCATTGAGATATATGTCAGGGAGCGCAATGCTCGTGACAGCCGGAGGGTTGGCCGCGAGATTCGATCCGATGCCGGTCACCGTTTGCGGCGCTATCTTCTTGGTCAGAAGCGGCGCGGTCGTCAGGAAGCTATCAAGGCTGCCCCCCTTGTCGCCGTCCGCCTGTACGCGCTGACCGAAAATCACCTTTTGACTTGGCGCGAGAGCCTTCCCGCAAAATTGAAGCCCACGACCCGGCAGCGGCTCGCAGCGGACCTGAAGGCCGCCCTAAATGCTGCATGGCTCCGTATGTCCTCGGAACAAAAGAAGCTGAACCCGACATTCCCCTCGATCGTGAAAGACGGACTCAGGGCCGAGCGCATCGACGATGACGATGAGATATCTGTCGCCCGAGACAACCAGATCCTCACGGATGCACAGATTGGTACACTCATTCGAGCCGCACGCGAGATCGACAAGGAGCAAGGCTTTGAAGGAGACCTGTTTCGCATTGTCGTCTGCCTTGCGGCCACAGGCGCGCGATTTGCGCAACTCAAACGAATGCGCGTGAGTGATGCGCAACCAAAAGAGCAACGCTTGATGGTGCGTGGGTCCTACAAGGGGCGCGGCGGCAATGGCGGCTCCGTCCCGGTCCCGGTGGGCGAAGACGTGATCGAGGTTCTGCTGCCGGCAATTTCAGGTCGCCCGAAAGAAGCGCCACTGTTCGAGCGATGGAGATACGAGCAGGCTGGTAGCTTCGGATGGAAGAAGTCAGAGCGCGGTCCGTGGAGGACAGCAGAACTCACTCGGCCGTGGCAAGCCATCCGTGAGCGCGCAGAGCTTCCGAAAGTCATTCCTTATGCGTTGCGGCATTCCAGCATCGTGCGCGCCCTACGGAATTTGCTCCCCATCCAGCACGTTGCCAAACTGCACAACACATCGGTGCAGATGATCGAACGGCACTACGCGAAATATATCACAACGGCGTTAGAGGATCTCGCCCGGGCGGCAGTCGTACCGCTTGTTCCGCGCCGCAGCGAGCATGTCGCCGACGGCGAAAAACCACAAGAAGCTCCCGTCACCTATCGATGATGCTCCTCGATGAGCACGGCTCTGCCGGGGTCCGCTATTGTGACGCTTCAGGCTCCAAGCCCATTTGCGGCCGTTTTCGCGTTGATACGAGAATCCGAGCTGCGGGCTACTTGAGTGGCTTTTGCGGGGCGACAATGTTATCCGCGGTCGGCAGGTGTCGCATTGATGCCAACCAGAGACAGTAGAGAGTGCACAATGACAAGCCGGCGACGACCAATAGTCGTCGTTGTAACTCGACCATCCCCCATGAGTTCATAGATCTTGGTTCGCCCAAGACCAGTCACTTCACACGCTTCTGCCACGGTGCAGGTCAGCCGCTGCGCAAATGGGATACGATCCATGTGGTTGCGCTTCGGCTCATCTGGAGCCACATCAGGCTCAGTTTGGGTAGCGTGTTCAACTCGCCGGCCACGCCGCATCAAGGTTGTGCCTCCTCCACAAGCGAGGAGCTAACGTGAGGCCACCCACACTCCACGTCAACAGACGCAAACGAGTAGAGTGTCTTGGCGTACATCAGGAAGCAGCGGAGGAGGTGCGGCTCGTAAAAAGGCAGGCCAACATTCTTTGGATTATGTGTGTTCCTTCTGGTCAGCAATCGTCTCATTTGAAGCGGGCCTTCTCGCGGTTACGGGTCAGATCGGCCGTATTGGCACCAGGCGCGCGCACTCCTACAGCAATGTCAAAGAGTATGACTATAGCCTTTGGCTCCCGCCAATAAGTGGTACAGCGTTCTGCCCTTGAAGCGCGGATCGCTCCTTGAGTGATATGGTGCTCGTACGTCAGCCCAGCGCTCCATCTCCGAAATGGAAGTGCTACACCGTGGACAAATTCGGTCGCGTCATTCGCGACGGATTTGCGCCGCTGGACTGCTCCTCGAGCGCCCCCCGGCTTACGCAGCCCGCCGGCGCGATTGCTCGCCGACGCAGGCGCATATGAGATCGTTGCCGGGCTCGGTCACACGACATTTGCGAAGGCTGAAAGGTACACACGCGGAGCTATTCGGCGACGGTAAGCACGCGCTAATGAAGCCCAACGATCATAGTTGGCGACGCAACAAATCAAGCAGGCAATAGACGGACACATGACAAAACAGTCCTAAGTGTCTTTTTCAGTGGCCGTGCTGTGGCTACCTGCCTCAAACCGCGCGAGCCAATCGGAAACGTTGCCGTCGCTCAGTGCATCAAGCCAAGCGATCCAATCAACTTCGTGGGTTCCGGAGATCCGATATAGACCGCCTCGCGCGCTACTAGTCACGGGCGTTCCGAACTATTGCCTTGACAAGGAAGACCGCCACGGCCGAAGTTTGAAGCCGGGTTAGAGTTCGTTTGGGCTGATACGCCACTTGTGCGACGACCTTCGACGCATCACCTCGCCTTTGGTATTTCCCCATCAGCGAACCGTTCGGGCCGTCGACACGGCTTGCCCGGTAGAGGTTCCACATCTTGTCCTTTGTCGGCGAGAGCCGGTACAGCCGTCCGTTCATGTGGCAGCGCCAGTCGGGCGGTTTCGCTAGCTGCGTCCGCTTGCAATCGGCACCGGACAGGAGTCGCTTCTCCCGGTCGACCCGGTCCTTTTCGCGCCATTGCTCCTATTGTTGTCATTGCTCGGTCCGGAGGCGCTCTTTCGCGTCGACATGGTCGCGCAAGAGCCGAATTCCTTCCGAGGCGAGTAGTGCGTTCCGCGATGAGCAGATCAATCACACGATCGGAGACATGGACGGTTATGCAGGCTCGGCCTCACCCGACTCGTCCTTTTCTGGCTTGGTCTCTCTTTCGGTGTCGTCTTCTTCGACGAGATGTTCGAGGAGGAGCTTCTGTTCTTGCAGAATGTCTGGGTCGTAGGCCGCTGCTTTGTCAGTCTCGATCATGCCTTGTAGCTTCTGCCATTCAGCCAGACGCTTTTCCATTCTGCCATCGAGGTCAGGTTGCATGACGACGTCGGTGTATAGCGGCCCAGCGAGAACTTCGCCTACGGCTGGAAGTACTCTTACTGGGCGGCCGAAAGCTTGGAAGTTCAGCGGATTCAAAGGGAAATCCAGTCGCGCCGATTGCCGCACATGCAACACTGTGAGGGAGGACGACGGATCAATTCCGTCCACCCACCGAGGAAGGGGCAGTTCGGTCCGCCTCGCCAGATCCGTCAAGAGCGATACGCCCCATCGGAACACCGGAGCCTTCGGAAAGAGCTCGACGATCTCGAGCATGATCGCGTGCTGGCGTTCGCTTCCCACGAGTCTGCCTTCCGCGACGTCGACCGCCAACCTGAGCAAGCCAATGTCACGGAAACGCACGGCCTGCTCGTCGATCATCTCCATGATCATCCGGACAGCCGGCAGATTTCGGCGATCGAATTCGGCATAGGCGGAGGCAATTGCAAACAAGACGAAATCCAGAGCTGTCCCGTCCGGAATCTTTCCGCCCAAGGCCTTGAGAAGGCCGGCCGAATCTCGAGTGGAGAACCGGCCTACCGTGATTAATTCGTCCCACTCCCTCAGCGTGGTCTCTGAGTAGAGCTCGACGCGAAGTCCGCCTTTCGTTGCGATGGCGACCACCGGCACGCCAGTCGCCGGGACCGTCCAGAACGCCAAGGTGTCCTTACTCCGGACAGCGATAGGCATGGTCTCCAAGTCGATGAAGTCATCCGTTTTTATGAGGGCTGGACCATCCAAATCGTGGCGCCTATACCGGTTACGCAACGGCTCGAGACCGATCCTTTGCGGTAACCCAACGACGACCGCTTTTTCTCCGACCCGAAAACGCTCGGTCCATTTGCCCCACGGAAGATCTATTGTTATCCGATATTGTCCGGGCTCGAGCCATTCGACGGGATGGTTTTCCGTATCCCGAAGCGACATCGTCCGCTTGGGCATCTCATCCGAGTAACTGTCGATCGTGACGCACTCGTTGTTTTCGAGGAAGCCGCCGAGCAAGGCGGCGGTTGACTTGTCGAAATCGAAATGAACGTTCGGTTGAACGTCCCTCGGTTGTCCTACGGGAGAGAGGACGATGTGTCCGCCTTTGCCGGGATCGGCGCGCCTGAGCGTCTTCAACCAATCTATCGCTAGGCGGCTGGCGTTCAGGATCGACACGCTATCGTTCTGGGAAAATGTGATCGACAGTCCGTTCGCATCCTTCCTGAACGTCGCATTGGGCGGGAGGATCGCTCCTCCGATCTTGCCATCCGGCGCCAATTGCCGAGCGATCTCCGTCGACATGAGACCACCTCCCGGGCGGGGATCGACGACAATGTTGATTTCGTCCGTGCCATCGTTGCTCCTCGGTAAGGTCGGAGGCGGTTGCCGCAGCTCGAAGATAACTTCCGCGTCCGCACTTCCGAGCCTTTGAACGAGAGGGATATTAACCACTCGCCAAACACTCTCGGGCGCCAGACGACACGCAGCATTGATCTGATCCTGTAGAGGAAGCTTCAGGATCGCCGGTATCTTCAGGGGGACGCCTTTCGAAGGCATCCGAAATGGCGCCACGATAATCTGCGACCGCAACGAAACTGATCGCACGTCTCTGACGGCGCCCGGTGGGTCGACATCAAGATTGACGGTGGAAGTCGCTATTGGCGGCAGCGCCATGACGGCCGAATAGCCGTCCACGAGTGCTCGGCCGAGGGGCTGACAGAACGGCGTCTGAAATCTGTCGCCGGTGTTGGCGACGTCCATTATCTTTCCCGAGATGATGTTTTTGAACAATTCGTTTAAATCGACGATGCGTGTTCCGGTCGACCAATCGTAAACGATCGCATCCTGCTCTGGATCGTCGTTATGCAGGCCGGCCCAAAGTTTCGGATCGAGCTCCTCCAACGCGTATCGAACGAGCACGCCCCGGCCATCGCCGGCCCAAGCCCTCTCTCCAGCAGAACAAGCGTAGCATGCGGTGAACGCGACCGCAGGATCCGGTCTGTAGGTGCCAATCACCGCCGTTGGCCCTGATCCCTTGACATCCCCGATCTGTCGCACGCTGGCGGTCGCGTCCTGGCAGGCATCGTAGAAAAGGAATTGGTCGCGATAGCGCCAACTCCGGAGCCATCCGATGTATTCATCGATCTTAAGATTGTAGGACGGGTCATTCCCGACCATGAAGTCTTGGCAGAGAAAGAGAGGTCCTTCGCCTAGAACGTGCTTTCCGTGCCCCGACATGAAGAGAAAAAGCTTATCACCGGCCCCTTTTTCCGACAGCTTCGTGAACGATAGCCTGATTGCCTTCGCGTCCGCCGGAAGGACGATGAGCCCGCCCGGAAATTGATGTGGGTCCATGGGCGAAACGTGAGCGATGATCCTCTCCGGAGGAACACCGATGTCGAGCAGCCATTTCGCGGCCGCGACGGCATCGTTGACGCAGCCCGGCAGTTCCGGAAAATCTGTCCGGTCGTACCTGTCTATTCCGATGATCAATGCGTCAGCATTCAGTTTCACGGGGCAGGCCAGCTTTCAGCGATCTTGGAGTAAAAGGCGGGTTGGCGAAAATAGGCACTGTGCGCTTCCGGGAACGAGACATTGGATTCGATTTCGAAATCCTCGATCCCTGCGGCCACGCCCGGAAATGCACGACTCGCGCAAAACGAAAGAAAGTCGTTCCTGTCGAAGAAGTTTAGCCAAGGTCGGTAGGGCGCGCCGGCTGGAAGAGCCTCCTTCAAACGCATTGTGCCCAAGGCATCGAATTTGAACAATACGGGGGCTTGGGATCCGACGGTGATTAGTTTCGTCACCGGCAGCGGACCCGCTTGCCGACTGCGAGTCAGCAAGTCGACCATCATGATGCCGCCGAGGCTGTGACCGAGAACCACGACGCGCTTTTTCTGCTCGTGCAGCGCGACGATCTTGTTCTCGATTTCAGCTAGGATATCGTCGCCACGACGTTCGTATAGTAGGATGTCGCCGACGCCCGGTGACACGCCGTTCATAAGCCCCGTCCTTCGGTCGCGTCCGTAGTGAGTTGCGACGCCCTCGGCGAGGGCCTTCATCCCGGACCAAAGCCACGTCCCGAGACCTTTCGTCTTCGGAAATAGATCGACAATTGACTGAACGAGCCGATCGCGATCGTCGGCGACGTAGAGTGCACTTGGTCCCGTGCCGATCTCATTCCTATATCCGATCAAAGCCTTTGCGACGATCACGCGCGCGACGGCATTTACGAGGTCTGTGTCCAGCGGATCGCCGGCCGCCGAAGCGGCGGAGCCGAGCAATGGCTGCTTGATCAACCATAAAGCAGGTTCCCGGATGTCCTGTGCCTTCACCTCGCCGGGAAGCGGATCAGAAACCCTCCTTGCGACTGTCGACACCATGTCGATCATCGCCATGTCAGGCGCTTGCACGCCAGGAAGTGCGGCATTTTGTACGCCCTGTGCTGGCGGGCGCATCGATGCCATGCGCAATTCTAAAAGAGGATCGCGAAGCAACTCCGCCCAAAGTGCCGCTCGAACGCCGATTTCTTCCGGACCGATCTCATCCGCTTTCGTAAGTGCGATAGGAAGGACTTGCTCGATCGCCCGATCGTCGACGTTGACGCCTAGGTGCGGACCCCAGCATACGCCCTCGATCTCGATCTGCAGCTTGCCTTCTAACCCCCGCCGCAGGAGAGCCATCGTCTGATCAAAGCCATCCTTTCGAACGCCGGTGCCATGTATGAACAGCAACGTATCCGCCACGAATCCCTCCGTTTGGTGCATAAAGATAAGCGTCGGCGCCTGTCGCCCGTTGGGTAAAATCGATGTTCGATCAAGTCGAATCGTCCGCTGGAGCCGTTGTCGGAAAATATTGAGCCAATTTGAACCAAGGCGCAGTCGACGGCTGCATTTCGACCGGAGTGATGAAATCCGAGAAGCGGCCCGAACACTGTGCAATCATGGGGCCGGGCCCGGCGCTGCTTCTCCGGTCGTCTACACCGAGAGGCAACTTGCACCAGGGACGCAAATTCCGATTGCGTAGGCAAGAGCGATCCAAGCGAAGAACAAAACAGGTGTCATAATTAGCGTTCTATTTTGCATAGCAATCATCCAAATAAACTACCAAAAGAAGAACATAATCCAATCCTCTCAAACAATCGAGCCCCCATCCGTCATCCGCGAAGTTGATGGGTCTGTCATGATCTGTCTAATCTCGTGAAGAAGATAGACGTCGAATATCCCCGAACGGGCCAGTTCGGCCGCCTCCAGACCCAAATCTCATCAATGAAAATCATGATGCATTTAGGCATCCGGTTTTGGCAGATACCGGTCGAGCGATAAAAATTTATGAGAAATTTCAAATATGTACGCGTTCGCAGTTTCATTCTGAACGGCGCACCTTTCCCTCACCCATTGTTCCGGGCTCGTTCGAGGACCGAAGGCCGAAGTATCTGTTCCGCATAGCAGCAGATGCACTTGCTGCTATCCCATGGCCCCTCCTACTCCACAAAGCTCGGCGGGACGAGAATTTTCTGTGCGGCGATCAACGTCAATGCGGACGCCTGAGGGCTCCCGCGCACACTGGAGCTTAGCGACGGCTGTTCGAGCGTATTTGGATATCAACTGCGGCATGGAATTTTCCCGATTAAGGAGGACTGACGGGCGTTGCAGCAAGTTTTTCAGAGACCCCCGTCAGCTTGGAAGGCTTCAATTTCTGGGTCCAAATGGACGCGCCGAAAAAGCGGACTCAGAACCCACGACACCTGGTGTGAGAGGCCTGAACAAAGGCCTACAATCGAGTTCACCGGAGCCGCATCCACGCTTCGTACGTTGAAGGGCGCTTCCCCGACCGCGGAAAACGTCGCACGGGGCCGGCTTTGTTGTCCGTCGTCATCCCGCGAAGCCGTTGGCAAAAATCGATTTTTTGTTTCGTGCAAACAAGCCAAACGCAGTCAGTTCGTCGACTGACATCAAAATACCGCGAACCGGAGTCAGTTGGATGACCGACAAGAAGAAATAACGATTCCAAATGTCCTCGAAGGGAGAGCAGACCTACGTTCGATGAGAAGGCGAGGTCGAACCACGTGAAAATTGCTTCAGCTGGGAGCGTCTCTAGCATCACGTACAGACGTCGGTCAGGCAACGCCGTCCCTACATTGCTGATGGAGCCGACCATCCGCACGCTGCCGGTCTCCGGCAGCTCCACCCTTATCAATTGCTTCAGGCGATCGAGAATGCTAACCGTATGCCGCCGACCAGCACGATTGATTGCTCACATTCCACAGAGAAGCTTTCTGGCGAAGTCCGGCTGCCGGTCGATAGATGGACGACCGATCCAAAGGGAAGTAATTAGCCTCGCCAGCAGGGATCCGACGATTTTGCCGACCATCCCTTTGGTATTTTCGAGAAGAAGAACGTCATTCCCACCGACATTCCGTTCAATCACAATGGTCAGAGAATCTCCAGGTACTACGCTATTTTCACCCACCAGACTCAGGAACTGAGCTATTGCGGGGTCCTTGGTATCGATGCCATTGGCTCTAAAGGCATCACTAAATTCTCTCTGCGGCCCTTCGTTAAGGTAGCTCACGAAATCCAATCGAATCGCAACGACGTTTTGAGAGTCGAACGCGTTCAATGCGTTGTCGGCGTTCGGCGTACTATCTGTGCAGACCCGAATCGCATCGTAGGCGGCAATATTCTGTACGAACATCTGCATTACATACGTCGAGGACTTGGTTAAAAACTGATTCTTGCGAACAGCCGAACTCTTCCCGATCAAGACGAACGATCGGCCGAAAATCCTGGCTGTTGCCGAGTCGTAGATCGGCACTGTCTCGGTCGTGCTGCTGCTCCGCCCTAGGATTAGAATCTCTTCGCCCTTTGCCCAAAGGGGGACGGCAAACACCGCAAAGATGAAAATTATGAAAATTTTTCTCATATGACGCTTCTTACTACTGGTCGCCGCTCATACCAATCCTATTTCTCCGTCCCCTTGTAAGCACCGAGCAGCTTGCCTCCCAACAGCGTGCCATGACTGACAGCCAGCAAGGACAGGAACGTCGACCCGGTAGGCGGCATATTCGCGAAGACCTGCGTTACGTCATGGACCGCGCCGGACACGGCCAATCCGCCGATCCGATCGCCAGCTTCCAGGATCAGATTCACATAGATGGTGGCCAACACTCCCGTAATGGCGATGGCTTGCACGCGCGTAGAATCGACAACACCATCGTCTTCCTCGGTCTCCCCGAGAACGAGATCAGAAAGTTGTGCGTCTTTCGGGGCGGGGTTCGTATTCACGCGGGTTTGACGCGCCGGCATGACCAGCGTGCCCGCCCCCGGAGCGGTGGGTGTGCCCGGCTGCATCAGCAAACTGGACACGATCGTCGTTCCACCTGAAATTCCGATAAGCGCCCACAGCGCGGCGTTCATGTGCGGAATAAATTCGAGGAGCGCGGACAATTGATCGGACCAACCGGTCAGCTTCTGATCGGATTGGCCTGCTTCTGTCGCGTAGGCGACTTTCGCGTGGATCCAGTTCAGATTATCGCCCCAGAAGCCGACATTGTAGATCGCGTAGCTGCCTAACCCTCCGACGAGAATGACAAGCCACAACGCGAATTGGATTCGCGTAAGGCTCATTCTGTTACGCTTGTCGATGAATAGTCCGAGCGGGCGTCCGACGACGCCAAGACCCGCGGAGATCGCAAGCAATACGACCGACGCCATCATCAACAACATCGGAATTCGCAACGAGAATGACTGGCCGGCGTTCGACACGGTCAGGCCGGCAAGCCAGGTCTGCAGTTTTGACCACCAGTCGCCCTTGCTGGAAGAAAGCGCGCTCTTGCTGGCGTTCTGCCAGGCCTTCATGCAATCCCCGGGACCATCGGCGGTAGGCAGCCACTGGCGCGGCGCACCGAACACCGTCGTTGGACTGGTTAGATCAATCGACGTCGGACACGTGTTGGCGTCCGACAGAGCCGTTGCGAAATTGGCGTAGGCTGCCTGGCTAAGACTTCCTACGCTGAGGCACCAGATACAGGCCATCGCGAAGACGATCACGGTTGCGATAGCGAGCCGGAACGCCGTCTTGGCTGCCTTTGGATCCACTGGCTTGCGCTTCGTCTCTCTGGGAACGTAAACTCCCGTTCCGGGTGGCAGACCAGTTCCGGTCACGAGCGAAACAAAGCGCGGCGCGTCTTCGTTTGCAGCAACCGGCCGCGAAAATGCCGCCACGTCGTTTCCACCCGCCTTGAACCGGCCGATCAATGTCAGGCTGTCGGCCGGAGCGTCAGCCCACGGTGCCGGAGGTTTTCGCTCCTGCGCGCTCAACGTCTTCCCGTCCGCGCTTGGCCAAACAATCACGCGAAGGTTTTTCAACGCCTCAGGCGTCGTGCCCTCGGCAGCCGCGGCGCAATCTGCAACGTCATCGGCCAAAAAATCATCGTCGTACGACGGAAGCGGTTCGAACCTGGAAAAAGTTTTTTCCGCTTGAGTCGCGATTGCGGCGATGTAGCGGCGAAGCGCTGACAGCGGTGCGTGGTCTCCACCCTGCGGAATGCGAAGATTCTTCGTTTCGGTCCAGACAATCTGCGTATTGCTGACGACACCCATGCTGCCCCCCTTCAATTCACCAACTGGATCACATTTTCGCGTCGAGCGGTCTCCTGCCTCGTCTTCGGCCGCCATGTCCGGCGGTCGTCTCGGTCGATCACAAACGACCGACGCCCCCTTCGAGATAGTTCATCTGCCAGGTCGTTCCGCCATCGCCGGTGGCGAAGATCATCCCGGTCTGTCCGACCGCCAGCGCGTGTTGCCCGTCCCCGGTAACGTTGAGCCCCAACAAGGATGCACTCGCGAGGCGCCGCGCTTGCCAGTTCGCGCCTCCGTCCTGTGTTGCCAGAACGACGCCGCCCTCGCCGACCGCCCAACCGTGCTGGCCGTCGGCCGCAAAGCCGACGCCGGTGAGGTTGACCTGGGTAGGTCTCGGCTTCAGGAGATTCCAATGCGCGCCACCGTCGCTCGTCGCCACGATTGCACCGCCCTCGCCTACGGCCCAACCGTGCTGGTTATCGATGAATGTCACTGCCGCAAGCTTAACCGCGACGGTGCTGGTCTGCGACTGCCAGTTCATCCCGCCATCGGTGGTCACAGCGATCGCGCCGCTCGCGCCCACCGCCCAGCCTTGCTGCCCATCCACAAAACTGACGCCGTAGAGTGCATTTGCTGTTGCTGACGTCGTTGGCCGGGTCCAACTCGCTCCTCCGTTGGTCGTCACAAAGATTGAGCCGCCGTCCCCGACCGCCCAGCCATGCTGGCCGTCCAGCGCAAGCGCAACGGCGTGGAGATCGATGTTGGAGGGGATGCCGCTCGACCGTGGCCGCCACGTCGTACCGCCATCACGAGTCGCGATGATCGTGCCGCCGGCCCCAACCGCAAGGCCGCGCCGTCCGTCGGGCGTAAAGCTGACCCCGAACAGATAGGCCTTCGTGCCGCTCGCCTGCGCCTGCCAGCTGACACCGCCGTCACCCGTCGCCATGATGGTGCCGTTCTCGCCGAGCGCCCAGCCGTGTCCACTGGGCAACGCAAGCTGCACCGCATTCAGCGATGCTTTCGTCACCGTCTGGTACGTCCAGCTCGTGCCCCCATCCGACGTTTCGACGATCGTGCCGTCGTTGTACATTACAGATCCATGAACCCTGCCAACATCGAAGTTGACGGCGATCACGGGGGCGTTCCGCAGGCCGCTTGTCAGCCGTTGCCAGGTTCGTCCGGCATCTTCGGTCACAATGACCGCCCCACCGTCTGCGCCCATCCACCCGTGTTGACCGTCCCCCTCCATGATGGCGGTCGTATATCCCGCGAAACGCGAGCCATTTGCAGAATTCCACGTTCCTCCGCCGTCGCCGGTCCAATAAATCGCGCCGCTTGGCGATCCCGCGAAACCGCGCTGACCGTCCGGCGAAATCGCGGTCACTGCAAGGTCGCCGCGATGCGGCGGGCCGGGAAGAGAGATCGGAAAGGGAAAGGGTAAGTCGGCCGGATTAGGTACGACGGTCCAGTTCGTGCCGCCATTCACCGTCCTGGTAATAGCCCCTCCTTGTCCCACAGCCCAACCGTGCTGGGCGTCGGCCCCGAACGCTACGCTGCTCAATTCCGTCTGCGTTGTAAGGCCGCTTGGTTGTGCCTGCCAGTTGAGTCCACCATTCTGGCTTGTCGCAATTCTTCCGAAGCCACCCACAATCCAACCATGCTTGCCATCAGCGGCAAACAGGATACTGCGCTGGAAAACCACATCGCTCTCGGCAACCCAAATCCAGGATTTCCCCCCGTCGGTGGTGATCGCACTCCGCCCGAATCCCGCGGCCCACGCATGTTGCCCATCGGGCAGGAAGAATAGGCTTGGTTGGTACGCCAACTCGAAAGTGAACGCCCGTGCCTGCCAGCTCGAACCTGCATCCCCGGTGGCATACAGCGAGCCGTCGCTGCGCAAGGCCCAGCCATGTATCCGGTCGGCCAAAAAGCCGGCGTTCACGATTGGCGCCGATTCGTTTGCCCGTTGCATCCAAGACGAGCCGCCATTTTCCGCGTGCAGCACCGTACCGTGCTCTCCGATCGCGACGCCAACTCGAGAGTCTAGTGTAAAGCTTACGGCGTAAAGCGCAGCGGTCGAATTGCTCTGTTGCGGCGTCCAATGCTGACCTCCATCATGTGTCGCGACGATGACGCCGGCCTCCCCTACCGCCCAACCCATTTGGCCGTCGCGTGCGAAGGTGACGGCATAGAGGTGGGCCTTCGTACCGCTTTTCTGTTGCTGCCAGTTATTCCCGCGGTCGAATGTATAAAGAATCGTGCCCTCCGAACCGACTGCCCAGCCACGCTGGCCATCGACAGCAATGGTGATGTCGTAGAGCCAGGCTGATGTGCCGCTGGTTTGCGGGCGCCATTGTGCGCCGTCCTCGGTTGTCACGATCACGCCATCGGTTCCAACCGCCCAGACTTGTTTTCCGTCAGGCGCAACGGCGACTCTGGACAACGTCGCCGTCGTGCCACTGGTTTGGTCGTCCCAGTTCGTTCCATCGGAGGTCGCGCGGATGACCCCGTTCGCGCCGACGGTCCATCCATGGCGGCCGTCCGGCGCAAAACTGACGCCATAGAGCGAGACCGTCGTTCTGCTTGTCTGGGCCGTCCATGTCGCGCAGTCACTGGTTGAAACGATCGTTCCTTGCGCACCTACGGCCCAGCCGTGCTTTCCATCAGATAGGAAGAAGACACCCGCGAGATCGGCATCGGTGCCGCTGTTTTGGCTGGACAGATCGCGCGCGATGACCCCATTCGATCCGACCATTACGGTGTTGGAATCACCAAAGGAGGCCAGGCCGTTCCATCTGATCGCGGCTGTCGACAGCCGCTGTTGCGACCATGCCTCCGGTATGTGGATCAGTGACAGGAAGATGGCCGGGGCCAGGCAAGACACGCGCCAGACAACGCGAGCGGCAACTGCAGCGCGGCGCAACCTGGCCAACGGTAGTTCGTGCGTATGTCCGGTACGATCGTCCATAAATGCGTCCCCGCCCGTTTATCTCTCAGCCATTGCCATGTTGACGATGGCGGCCGCTGTCTTGACCCGCCCTTATTCGAGATAGTTCATCTGCCAGGTCGTTCCGCCATCGCCGGTGGCGAAGATCGTCCCGGTCTGTCCGACCGCCAGCGCGTGTTGCCCGTCCCCGGCAACGTTGAGCCCCAACAAGGATGCACTCGCGAGGCGCCGCGCTTGCCAGTTCGCGCCTCCGTCCTGTGTTGCCAGAACGACGCCGCCCTCGCCGACCGCCCAACCGTGCTGGCCGTCGGCCGCAAAGCCGACGCCGGTGAGGTTGACCTGGGTAGGTCTCGGCTTCAGGAGATTCCAATGCGCGCCACCGTCGCTCGTCGCCACGATTGCACCGCCCTCGCCTACGGCCCAACCGTGCTGGTTATCGATGAATGTCACTGCCGCAAGCTTAACCGCGACGGTGCTGGTCTGCGACTGCCAGTTCATCCCGCCATCGGTGGTCACAGCGATCGCGCCGCTCGCGCCCACCGCCCAGCCTTGCTGCCCATCCACAAAACTGACGCCGTAGAGTGCATTTGCTGTTGCTGACGTCGTTGGCCGGGTCCAACTCGCTCCTCCGTTGGTCGTCACAAAGATTGAGCCGCCGTCCCCGACCGCCCAGCCATGCTGGCCGTCCAGCGCAAGCGCAACGGCGTGGAGATCGATGTTGGAGGGGATGCCGCTCGACCGTGGCCGCCACGTCGTACCGCCATCACGAGTCGCGATGATCGTGCCGCCGGCCCCAACCGCAAGGCCGCGCCGTCCGTCGGGCGTAAAGCTGACCCCGAACAGATAGGCCTTCGTGCCGCTCGCCTGCGCCTGCCAGCTGACACCGCCGTCACCCGTCGCCATGATGGTGCCGTTCTCGCCGAGCGCCCAGCCGTGTCCACTGGGCAACGCAAGCTGCACCGCATTCAGCGATGCTTTCGTCACCGTCTGGTACGTCCAGGTCAACCCACCGTTCTGGGTCTCGACGATCATTCCATCTGCGAATACCGCCCAGCCCTTGCGGCCATCGGAAGCGAAATTGATTCCGATGATGTCCGATTGCCGCCCGAACTCCGCCTGGACTTGCCAGCTCTGCCCACCGTCCGTGGTTGCAGCAATCACACCCTCTTTGCCTGCCGCCCATCCACGCTGCCCGTCGGGTAACAAAAGAGAAACGTTGAAAAGCCGGAACGCATCAAAGCTAATTACGGGGCGATCCCAGCTTTGGCCGCCATCGTTCGTCCAAACCAACCAATCTTCCACCGCGATGCCATGTAAACCATCCGACCCCATCGATACATCGCGGACGACTGCCCAGGGGAATTTCGCTTTCGTCCATGTCCCTCCTCCGTTCGACGTCGTTAAAATCGCGCTAGGTGAAAAAGCCCATCCGCGCTGACCATCGGGTGAAAAGGCGAGAGCACCGATTGAATCCGAAACGCCACTCGATTGCGGCTGCCAATTTGATCCTCCATCGCGCGTGGCGAGGATACTGCCCCCAACGCCTGCAGCCCAAGCCAGCTGGCCGTCAGCAGTAGATACAACCCTGTTGAGCGATAGTTGCTGTCCAGAACCCTGGGTCCATTGCGTGCGCGAAGTCTTCCATCCATCAGTTGTGCCCGCAATATATCCTGCGCCGGCAATCCAGCCACGCTTTCCGTCGGCAGCAGAAGCGATGTTCGCGCCGCTAAGTCCCCGCAGCAGTTGCCAACTTGCCCCACCGTCGTTCGACCTGATCAGCATCCCGTCATTGCGCAAAGCGAACGCGTTCTGGTGATTGGCATCGAAACTTATGGCGTTGATGCTCTTGTCTTTTCCTTGAACATACGGGTTCCAGGAAGAACCGCGACTTGAGCTATAGATCACAGTGTCATGCTCGCCGACGGCAACCGCACTTACGCCATTGGACGACATGCCGAGAGCATAGAGTGCAGCAGTCGTGCCGCTGGGTACTTGTTTCCAGTGGATGCCGCCATCAACCGTCGCCAAAATCGTTCCGCTTTCGCCCACCGCCAAACCGAGTTGCCCGCCAGCCGCGAACCGAATGCCATAAAGAGCTGCCGTCGTCGGGCTGTTCTGCTGCTGCCAAACCGTGCCGCCGTCCAGCGTGAAACGGATGGTGCCTTCCGAACCTACGACCCACGCCCGCTTCCCGTCGGCCGCGACCGCGATGTCGTAGAGCCAGGCCGAGGTGCCGCTGGCCTGTGGCTGCCAGGTCGTTCCGTCTGTTGTCGTAGTGATAAACCCGTCGGTTCCCACCGCCCAGCCCTGCTTGCCGTCGGGCGTGAAGACGACCTTCGACAATAGTGACGTCTTGGTGCCGCTGTCCTGCGCGGACCAACTGGCACCGCCGTCGCTCGTGGCAAAGATCTTGCCGTTCTCGCCGACAGTCCAGCCACGCCGACCATCCGACGCGAAGGTGACGCCGTACAGTCCCACGGCCGCGGGTGGCTGCTGCGCCTGCCACGTTACCCCTCCGTCGGTCGTTACGAGCACTGTGCCGGCTGCGCCAACCGCCCAACCCCGTTTGCTGTCCGCCAAGAGAAAGACATCGCGAAGGTCTTCGCCTGTTGGAAGATTTCCTTGCAAACCCAGCCCCCGATCCGAGATGAGCCCACCCGATCCAACGGCAATCTGGCTTGAGCCCCCACTCCTGGTATCCAGATAGAAGACACTATTCCAGTTGCCGGTCAGCCCGTACAAACGCTGCTGCGCAAACACGTCCGAGACTGTAATCAACCCGAGCACTGCAACCAGTAACGGCAACAAGGCTCGCCGGCGCCGAGACTTGCGTGGTTCGGCGCCAACGGCAGCTCTCCGATACCAAGCCGACTGCCGACCTTGATGCCGGAGCGCACGACCCGCGCTGCCAGTGCCGATCCTTTCAATCGCCATGGCGTCCCCTCTTTCGTTTCTGCTCGACCCGATTGCCTGGTCGCCGACTTTTCCTCGCGGATATCATGGGAATTTCAATCTATATTCGATCATCAGGAAACACTCCTCGAACTCGTCGGGGTCGAGGTTCTTGTTGGGATCCGCCGTCTTGAAGATCCGGGTCGACCACGTCTCATTGGGATTGAAAACGTAGTCGAAGGTCTTCGTGGCATAACGGAATGTCGCGCCACCGTTCCTTCCGGGCAGGACGACCTGGCCGCCGAACAGCGGATTGATCTGCATCCTCATCTCGTCAGGCGATTTGGTTTGCGCGATCAGCGTCAAAGCCGTGATATCGACCTCGGCCCCGCTCGCCAGCATTCCGAAATACTCGTTGCCGAGCCGGAGCTTCAGGAACTGCGGATCCGTACCCGCAGGATGAATAAACGCATTCCACTCCGTCGCGAAGTCGCGACGCAGGTCGAGCAGCTGTCGCAAGGCCATGCCCGGAGCATTCGCACTCAACACGTCGCGAAGGTTGCCGATCGCGCCGATCTTGAGTTGACCGGCGTCTTCCCGCGCCGTGTAGTGGATGTGTAGGACGACGTCGGAAATCGTATTGTAATCGAACTGCCGCAGATTCCGGGCGGGCATCAGCTCGATCTGCCATGTGCTGATCGCGCCTGCGCCTTCGAACGGCAGGTAGCGCTCGTCGTGGAAGTTGAGCTCGAACATTCCGCTGTCGTTCTGTCCGCTACCGGTCGCGATGGCGTTCACGCGCACATGGCTTTCCCGGAATCGAACGTCGTCGGTCAAGACGCCGCCGTCATTGTTGTGAGCATAGCCGTCGCCGACCGACGGCGTTACCCGGATCATGTTCTTGATGAGGCGCAACGTGCATCCGACCGTCGTGTGCGGCCCGGCGGTGCAGGGAAGCGACAGGCTCACCGACTTGATGCGCCTGAAGTAGTGACCAGGGTAGTCGAGGTCCAGAAGTTCCTCCGGCACGTCGATCTGACAGGTACCCAGGTCCTTCAGCTTCAGCAAGGCCAGCGGATTCAACGCGGCAACGGAAACGTGCTTGGTACACTCGAATTCGCGCACGTTTCGGTCGAGATAGGCGCTTTCCAGCTGGCGCAACGCCAATTGCAGCTGCTCGCCGGCCTGCAAGCCGCTGCGCAGATTGTCCCAGTAACCGAACTGGATAATCGAAGTGTTGTCGACGCCGAGCTCGTACTGGAAACAACGTTCCGCCCGCTTCGCCAGGTCGTAGGCCAGCCGGTAACTCTGCCAGAAAGTCTGCGAAATCTGCGCGATCGTCCACTGGTAAAGGGCCTGGTTGGTGTACTTGCCGCGGAAGAACGCGTCGATCGCCTTGGCATTGTCGATTTGCAGGTCGTGATTGTCCAGTTCGCGTTGCGCATTGTCGAGCTGAACCTGCATTGCGGCAATCTGCCGGTCCATCTGCTCCAGTTCCTTGTTGGCCACGCTGACCTGGAATTGCCAATCGTCCATGCGCCGCTGATAGCCTGCCAGCACCGAGGCTATCATCGCGCTTTTGTCCATGATCGCCGCGACGTTGTACAACGCGCGCGCCGGCAGCTCGGCAGCCTTGGCGAAGCTCTGACCGCCCGTTTTGATGGTGACGTGGGGCGATCCGCCGAACCCCGATGCGCCGAGCTGAAAATCGGGAATGGCCGCGACGACGCCACCCAAATTGTCTGCAACGGTGCCCGCGGTATGCACGACGAGCGACGCCGTGTTGAGGGCCAGCGCTCCCGCCTCGGTCGGGTTGATGAAGGGTCGGCCCGCATAGTAGTCGCGCCGAACCGTCACCATCTCCTTGCTTTTTTGCAGACCCTCAAGCGACTGCTTGAGGCCGCCGATCTGCGCTTGCTTGACCGCGCGCGTCGCAGTCAGCAGCGCAACTTCCTGCCGCTGGCGCAACAGCGTAAGGGCCTCTGCATCTTTTTTCTCGAGCGCCGAGAGCAGTGACGATCCCAGTGCCTTGAGGTCGCCGACGAGTTCGTTGGCAGTACGCAACATCGCGGTGAAACGATAATTCGGGAGCGGAGCGTCGAGGCCCGCGACGACGTCGGCAAGGTTGGCGCCGCTGGCCAGGGCCTGAATCAGCAACGCCGGATCGATCGGCGGAGCAAACAAGGCGAGCTGACGGGACACGCCGTCCAGGTCCTTGCAATTCCGTATCTTGTGCAGGCGATCGGCGACAGTATCCCAATAGCCGAGCAGCTTGTCGTTGCCCGGAATGCTGAAGTAAAGCAGAGGCAGCGTCGGAAGAGGCGTCACATTTGTCCCGCCACCCGTGCCCGCCGGTGGAGGCGGAACAAGATTTTCCAGTTTGGCGATGGCATTGGATAACGCGTCGAGCCGCGGCTCAATCTCATTATAGGTCTCCGGCGCACGCGTCACTGCCGGGCGAATGGTGGTTGGACGCGGGCCCAGCAGTTCCGAGGCGAGCACGTAGAGCTGCGTCGCCGTATTCACCGACTCCATGGTGAATTTCCTGAACTGCTGGTCGCCCCAGGCGATCAGGTTGTCCAGATACTTCATCACCGTCAGTTTCTGATAGGCGACGGTCCGGTACTGGGCCACGATGTGCGGGTCGAGCGGATTGGCGCGCCATTCCTGCACATGGTTCCAGATCATCCGAACCATGGTGAGCGGCGGCGAAGGGTCGGGAATTCCGGGATTTTTGGCCAGCAGAGTCAGCAGGCTCTCGATACGCTCATCTATGTAGTCCTGGGCCATCGTGGAAAAAAACGGCTTGGCGATCCAGTATTTCTGCGGTGCCTGCGCTGTTAGCGGCTCATTTGTGTTCGGATCCCGCTTCGTCGGGTCCTTGTCGTGCCCGCCGGTTGGGTCGAAAATGTAGTGGAACCAGCGCATGGCATCCTCGAACTTCTGGTTCGCCGACAGACGCAACGCAATCATCAGAGGGATGAAGAAGAACAGCTCCCAATTGTACTCGGAATAGCTTTCGCCGGGATCGAAATTGGCGACGTCTTTTGGGTACGTCTTATCAGAGATGAGTGGCGAAACCGGACCGTACAGCTCGCTGAAATTCAGGTTGTTATCCTTGAACTGCGTCTCCCGGGACATCAACGCGTCAAGACCTCTGGGACTGTTGAGCTGCCGCATGAAGAAGCATGTCAGCGGGTGGTAGAACGCATGAAATTGGAAGTGCAGGGGCTCGAGATCCACCGGCCCTACGTAACGAACAAAGAAGGTCCGTAGCTTGTCGGCGTAGAACCAGTCGCCGCCCCCGCCCAACGTGACCGTATAGGCAGAGGGAGGAACCGTTGGCGCTGCACTTTCCAGTTTCTTCCGGTCCAGCGCAAACAAGTATTGTGGATAAGCGATCTTGAACTGATCGGGCGTAGTCGAAAGGATTGGTCCGCTGAACCCGACGTTGTTCGTCATCGCCAGCGGATTGGTGTCCGTTCTGGTCCCCTCGACGTTCTTCATGTAGAGCATTGCGTCATTGTCGAAGCGCGTGAGCTTCGGCGCGAACGTCAGATTTCCGGCATAAGGCTCCGGATAACCTTTGCAGCCGGCGAGCTCGAAAAGTCGGAGACTTGGCAGCCCTTCTTTGTCGTCTTGCTTGAACACCAGTAGCAGGATCGGCCCTTGCGCCAACGCGCCCTTGGAAACCGTGCTCAAGTCGAGCGGTACAATGACATACGGCTTGTCGTTGAAATCGTTATCATACGGTGCGCCCGCACTCACCGGTTCCTGCGAAACCTTCTTCGGTGACCATTTCCCACTGCGCAATTCAGTGACCGCAAGATAGACGTCCATTTTCTTTGTTGGTGTGGGCAGCTTGACGTCTTTATCCTGGTCCCTGGGATATCGCTGCGCCGGCTGCTCGCTTGGCGCCTCGCGAAACTCCGGCCACACCAGATGCAAGCGTTCGTTCGCCACCACAGGCACAAGGTAGTCGCTCTTGATATCGCACTCGACCTTCGCCCATGGCGTCCAGCGCCCGGGCTCCTGAGCGCTGATAAATTGGCGGTAATAGTAGACGTGCGGTTCCCTGCCCGGCGTACGGCCGAAGACATGCAACGTGGAGTTCGACTCCTGGAAATAGGTGCCGGCAACTTCGAGCTGGGCAATCTCGTCGAGGCCCGTGAGATAGTTGCGGAACGCCGTATCGACGCTGTCCTTGGTGATGTCGGAATGCAGGAGGTCGTCCTCCAGCTTCTGGAACAGCTCTGATTTATCGCGCCTCAATTCGGGCTCGGCGTAGTTCTCCGGATAAACGAACACCCGCCGGTTGGCTTCCCAGACCCGATACTCCTTCATCCAGTTCCATTGCCGCCAGGTCGAATCGTCATCCGTGCTAATACGAACGTTCGGCTCGAGCCCCATGAAGCAGCGCTGAACGAATAGCTGTGCGGAGTTTGTTGCCTGCACAATGCGCGACGTTTGCATGCATGCGCACATCTCGACGTCGATCAGGAAGTATGAATACAGGTCGTTTGCGTCGTTCCACTTTCCAGGAGGAGCGTCCGTCGGTGCCGGCTGCGCCAGCAGATAAGCGACCAGGCTGTCTCGCTTGCGTTGCCGCAGACCGTCCTGCACCGACTTGCTGATGTCGAGCCATTGCGTTTCCTCATACTTTCCGCGCAGCAACTGCTGAAGCGTTTGCGCGCTTGTGGCGTCGACACGCTTTCCGGCCAACGACATGGCGGCTGCGGCCGACGCGTTCATGCGGGTCATCAGGTCGAAACATCGCACAAGGTGTTCCCATGCTGCGACCTGCCGGTACTTCGCTGGATAGGCCTCAGCAAGACCGCCGGGCGCGGCAGTCAATGCCACGACGTCTGCGGCCGACCAGCCAGTCAACGCCGACATGTCACCGGCAAAAGCCGTGTTGGAATAACCGGTGTCAGGGAGCAGCCGGCCCAAAACATCGAACGGTGTCAGGCCGGGGGCGCTGAGCCCATGCTGCAGCTGAAATAACCGCGTCAGATCGAGCAGCGGAGCGATCGCCTTCATCCCGAGCTTGCCGGTATCTGCGATCAGCGGAAGCGCCTTGAGGTCGACAACACCGATCGTCGCGGCGTTGTCCGTAACGAATTCGACTTCGACGATATTGGGTTTCGATTTGCCCAGGATCAGCGCGACGCGGTGAAGCCACCGATATCCGGCGATCACATTCGGGAACGTTGCGGAAGATATCGCTGCGCTCGATGCGACGAACGCCTGGTCGATAAAATCGTCAAGCACGGGCCTGGCGTTGAAAAGCGTGGTCGTGGTCAGCAGGCGCCCGCCGACATCCGGTGCAACACCCACGGCCTGGCTCAGCCCCTGGATCGCCGCGGCGCGCGTCATGTGGACAGCGGTATACGCCGCGAGGCTCTTCGCGGCGGCGGCGACATCATCGCCGTCCCCGACCCAGTGCTGGTCCGGCAAGTCGCCGGAGCATGCGGCAAAGAGGGCGTCCACCGCAGCAGCGTAGGCCTGGTCGCCGGCGGCCAATCCCTTCAGCTGGCGCTGCTGGTCCGGATTCATCACACCGAAGAAGACGAGTTCGCCATCGTCGGCGTCGTAACTGACCTTGCTGGCAAAGGCGGGGGGCGACAGCTTGGAAAAGTCGGCACCGGCCGGCAATACCTTCAATGGCACGCGAAACTCCGGCCAAAAGAACTTCATCGCCACGTGCGTGCGCGTGAACATGCCATTGATGGCATCCTGGTACTTGGGCAGGCCAGTAATGGCGTTGAGCGAATTGTCTTGCAAAAGCTTGTCGCGCTGCGCAGCGGTCATGATGCCGGTGAACGTGATGCTTTTTGCTTTTGCGTCGTAACCGATCTGTCGAATTCCCAACGCATCGGGGAATCCTGCAAACGCATCCGGAATGGTATCGACCCTGATCTCAGGCTTGAGCAAAGCCGCAAGTTCATCGATGATCTTCGCATTCCATCCCAGCGCGAGTAGCTGCGCCGTGATGAGAGCGATGCAGCCTGCCGGATCGGTCGGAAGCGTTGCGGGATCGGTAACGGGAATCGCCTGCAGCGCCTTTCGTAACGGCGTCAGTGCGCCCGCAATTGTGGTCTCCGGTTGCGCTGCTTTTGCCGCGAAGTCCGCCGCGAGCAGATAGCTCAGTTCATCGACGGTGAAACCGAGCGTCTTGAACCGTTCGTTGAGCCTCAGGAACGAAAGTAGGTTCGCCGGTGAGCCGAACACGTCGGCTTGCACAAGATACAGCAGTCTCGCCCAATCGCTCCCCTTGATGTTCAGGAGCTTCATCAACAGGCTGTGCCGGTAAAGGAAGGAAAGATTGGAGAGACTCAACTTCCCGTCGATATAGGTCGAAGACGCGGCGGTCTGCGCCGCTGCCGACTTGTTGAGCTTGAGGAGCAGATTGAGATCGGCGTCGCTCACCCGCAGCGCCGCCATCACTGCACCGCCGTGGTCGGGAATGATCGCAGCCACGTTCGGCGGGGGTGGCGTAGAGTCAGCCTGTGTGACCAGCCCCATCGCGAATGCCGGGTCGGGCGTACGCGACACTCGCTTGTTCAGGAATAGCTGCTCGTAAAGCGAAGGCTCAGGCCGGCCGCCGGTGCCGGTAGCTTTCGCTCGCGTGTTGATACTGTCGAACAGCGCGCAGGCTTTCTCCACCTCCAGGTTGCCGAGCATTCGCCGGACTTGTGTGAAGGTGTGAAGTTTGCGGAGCAACTCATCATTGATTTGGCCGTTCCCGATCATGCGATTGCCGATCACCAGATCGACTTCCCACATTCGCCAGCCAAGCTTGCGCCACAAGCGAAGAAAGCGATGAATTCGGTCGAGAATGGTCTCGTCCAGCGGCTGGATAGACTTTGTGCTGGTGTCGCACGATGCATCCACCGGAACGATCGAGATTCGGCCGTCCGGATTGATGAATGTCAGACCCAAAAGCGTCTGCAATTCGTCGTACGACAATCGCGACTTCGCAAGGAAGGCATCCACGTGAGCGAGATTTTTTTTTGCGGAATCGTTGGTGGCCTCACCCCAATACTGAGACTGACTTGCGATATCGCTGGTGAAGATAAGCCCGGCCTCTTTTGGCGTAATGCCGAAGAATTCACCCGCCGTGTCGCTGTCATCCGACTGCGGCGCGCTGCTGCGGAAGGCCTCCATGACGGCAGAACGCTCGACACCGACCTTGGCGAGATATGCGCGCACTTCTTCGCTCGGAAGGTCGAATGGCAGCGTAAGTGGGTACGTCGCGTCGGATAGCTTTTGGTAGGCGGCTACGTTGACATATTCGGGATTGGCGGAAAGCTCGTCGCTGGTACCCGTCGTCTGGCGGAGCACTGATACCTGAAATGCGCCACTGACAAGCCGAACGCGCCATGCGCGATGACCGTCGCGCACCATGATCGCTCCCGAGCCGTCGGCGGCCGCAATCACCGCCTTGTTCGTGAGAGAGATCGAAGGTTCGCCGACTGAAAACGCAGTTCTGACGGTGTCATCCACGGCCCCCGGCACCAGATGGGCCGCAAGGCCGGCGCCGTGCAGCACCTTCCATGGCGCCACGCGCTCCTCCAGAACCTCGCACGCAAGGTCCACATAGGGCAGCATGGTATTGGCGTTCTCGCAGGTCAGCTGAATGTCGCCGATCTCCGGCCGCCTGGTCAGCAATATCGACTTGACGTCGGAATTGCCTATCTTGCGAGCTTTGAGATACATCAGGACGTCCGCCAGATAGGCCGCCGCGCTGAATACCGAGCTGCACTGATCGCACGTGCACGAGCCAAGATTGCCGAACAGACCTGCGAGATCCGGGAGCTTGTCGATCACGCTGGTGCCGGTGTTCAACGCGAATACCGCGTTGGCGCTGTCCAGCGCGTGCAGTTCGCCGGCGAGCGCGAGGGTCGCTGCGTGGGTATCGGTTGCGCTCTGAAAAACATCGGCCGCAGCGAACTCGGTGAAGCCGGGCTTGTCGGCAAACGTTTTGACGAAACTCTCCTGGCCCATTTGATGAATCTGCTGCGCCGAATGGAGGCCACTCGCCAGCAAGGTGTTTGCCGCGACCGGATTCGAAATCTTCAGAACCCGCTGGCTTGCCTTGAGCGCGTCGACGAAATCCGGATTCCCGGCTAGGGCCGCCGTGCTGGGGTGCACCCCATTCTTCAGGAACTGATCGACCGGTGTGGAGGTCAACTCGAAGCCGGGATTGCTGTCGAGAAACCGCACCAGCTCGGACGCGTGACCGGGACCGGTGTCGCCCTGATTTTTCGCCAGCTGCGCGGCAAACGCGGCGGTTGGGAAACGGCCATGGAATTGCGACACGAGAAAGTCGGCGTAATTAGCGCGCCTCTGCTCCGCCGTCTCACCGTCAATGAAGTCCGGCGTCTGCAATCCGAGCTTCTCCATGACACCGAGCCAATCGCCCGCCTGGTTGCGGGCCAGATTGCGCAGCGCATGCGGATGTCGCGCATCCACCTCGAGTTCCTTGACGGCAGCGGCGATGCCCAGATCGCCGCGCGCAATGTCGTACACAGCCAAATGCGTATTGAGCGCATGCAGTTCGCCGGTATCGACGATCTTGTTGTCATGCAGTTGATCGAGCGCATTCCTGTGGCTGTCCGCGTCCGCGAATGCTTCGATCACCGGGCCGTGCTTGTCCGCCGGGATGTCGGCAACGTGCAATATACGCCCGATGTGGCCAACTGGCGCGACGGCCGGGTCGAGCGACGCATCGGTCGCCGCGTCGGAGCCGGAAGCACCTGCGGACGCGATCACGGAATCACGGAACGCGTTTGACCATCGGGAACGCGTATCCTCTGATGTGGCGCCGAGCACGCCGCGCGCGAGCGCCTCGTTCAACCCCGTTGCGACGCTGCGCGGAGAAACCCGCAGCGCCCGCGCCATCGTCGCCTGGGCGGCGGCTTGCAGCGAAGGCCATCCGGACACCGGCGGCAGCGGCTGGCGCACGGCGGTGCGCAATAATGCGAACCAGAACTCTGCAGGGAGTCGGTCGGTGGCCAGCTTTTGCGCAATGGCGAAGTCGATGAGGCGATCGCGCCGGAGGCCCGACGCGCCGGCCAGGAAGGTGATGTCGCGGTGTTGGTCATTCTCCTCGAGCTCGCGCAGCGGCAGATGCTGCGTCTCCGTCAACGGCTGAACGAGCCGGACAATCCGGTCGAATTCCGGTTCATCCGGTTCCCGTTGCAGGTCGATATCGAAGACGAGCTGGTCGGGCGCATTGAATATGATGGACGACAAATACAGTGACGGCCCGGCCCGCGACGTCACCTCGATCGCCAGGTCCAGCCCCTGTCTCCGCGTTCCCTCCGGCAGTTCCCACTGATAGCGGATGACGTACTCGCCGATGTGGTCAGTACGGGCGCGACCCAATTCGCGACGCGTCCGCAGCTCTCGCGCATAGGCGATCACGTCGAGATCGCTCCCGGTAACACCGGAGGGCAGCTTCACGATGCCATGAATCGAGCAGTCCTGCTTCTTCGCAGCCATGGAACTTCCCCCTCGCTTGGCCATCGTGTATCAAATCCGGCTGCTTTAATTCGTCATGTCATCGGCTTTTCGACTCAGCTGAAATTGACGACCGCTTTGTCGAGAAATGCTGTCCTGGAGTACTCATGGCTACCTCACCACCTTTGCTGCTGGACGGCATCTAGAGCCCATGTTTAAAAGACCATTCGAGGAATCCGCGCATCGCTTCGCCGATAGCGTGCTGCATCGGACCCGCGCCGTTCTGTTCCCAAGAGCCCATGGTGATCGCACCGCCCGTCAGCGGAGCCTCGGCGATCGCAAGCGCATCGTCGAATGCGCCGGCCGCCACACCCGCCGCAAACATGGTCGTTCCCATCAGGGCGGCGTTGAGCGCGCCCCGGTCGTGCTGCAGCTCGAAATTGACCATCCGGTCCGCTTCGCTCTTCGCTCCGACAACGGTTAAGGCTCTTCCAGCGAAGACTGACACCATATGCAGAGCTTCACCTGCCGGCGAGATAGCCCCTGCAAACCGGCTCGGCGCCGCAGCTTCTGAAACCGCCGCAGCCGGCCCTGAAGACTTCAGAGCGGCGGCGGCGGTCTTTGCTGAGGACTCGGCGGTGACAACGTCTTGCTTGACGAGGGAAAGGGTCTTTGGATCGATTCCAGTCGCACGCATGGCTCGTGCCACGATCTTCGTCTCATCGGTGGCTTCGCGTGCGATGCGTCCACGAATGGATCGGTTCACCGCGTTGGCCAGCTCTCTGGGAGAACGATTAGTATTCCGTAGCGCGGCTACGGCATCATTGGTGATTTTTTCGAGTTCCTTGACTTCGCCGAAAGTGCGGAAAGTGATTTGTCCAGCCGCTTTCAGAAACGCTTCCTCTCCTTTTGCGAATTCTTCTGCCAACGAAATTTGTGATCTCGGGGGAGGCGCTGGACCCATGAAATCAAAATCTTTCTTTGTGAATCGATTGTTCACAGAGATGTCGAATCGTTTGTTGCTCGCACTACTCCATGACCCGCCTCTCGAAATCGCCTGAATCTCGTCGATGTCCAACGTTCCTGGTCTTGGCAAGTTTCCATTCCCGCCAGCCCGAAAGGACTCGCCGATCGTATCCTCTTCAGCCAGTCCCGTAGGATCGTGATAGCCAATTGGCGAATTTCTGGAATAGACGTAGAGATTCCATCCTCCTGCTAACACTGCCGGATCGCATGCGGTCCACCTCCCCAGCCACGGCGCGTAGTATCGCGCCCCGTTGTAGTAGAGGCCGGTTTCCTCGTCTCTCTCCTTGCTGGTGTAACGAAAGCGCTTCGGTGTTTCGGTCTGACTGCGGACCGCCTGATAGGACGTGCTGCCGTAAGGTGTGTACTCCTCGTAGGAAATGAGCTGCGCCTGCGCGTCGAGCTCCAGGCAACATGAATCGAGCTGGTTGCTCAATTGATAGCGGGTAAGTTGCGCCGGCGAAGTATCGGTGCCGGCCATGTCGAGCGTGCGCGTCTCCACGAGCGCGATCCGCCGCTTGTCGTCCATGACGTGCAAGGTTTTGCGCACCAGCCGCGTGGTGCCCTGGCGGCGGCGGAAAATCTCGAAGGCGCCGAGGTAAACACGCTCCTCGACGAGATTGGTGGATTTCTCCCACACCTTGCGGACGCGCTGGCCGGCGGCGTCATAGACATAGTACGCCGTTCCGCCGCCGCCAAGATCCGCTTTCCCAAGTTGATCGCGGTAATCCCAGGTGATGTTTGGGGCAGGATCGACGGCGCCCAACTGCGGCATTCGCGTCATGTTGCCGTGGGCATCGTAACGATAGTTTTCGGAAGCACCGCCGATCGTCGTGCGGCTTAATTGATTGCTGGTCTTGCGCGGTGCGCCGGCTGCGCCGTTCTCGATGAAGCTGGTTTCGTCGTAGGCGTAGCTGCGGGTCCAGCCGGGGTTGGCCGGATCGCTGCCGCGATGCCGGGTCTCGAGAAAATTTCCGGCGGCATCATACAAATATCGCTCGACATACGTCCCCATCGCATTACCGTCATTGCCCGACCAGGCGATGCCGACCCGCGGCGCGTCGTTCCAGGAATGCGGGATCGGCGCGCCGCCAACCTGTCCCAGATGTTCCCGGCCGGTCGCCTCGATCAGGCGATACAGGGGATCGTAGGTATAGTCGGCGCTCGGCTCGACACGCTTGTTGCGAAAGTAAACGGTCTGCTGTGCGCTGTCGTCGACATGAGTGACGTTGCCGGCGGCATCATAGGTGTAGCGGAGATTCTGCAACTGGCAGCCGGGCCAGCCTCCCGGTGGCAACTGCGGGCAGTCGTTCGGGAAGGCCGCAGCGTCCCGCTGCGTGACCAGATGCGTCAAGCGAAATGTCAGTGGATCGTATTCGTAGACGGTCTTGATGGCGTTGCCGTAATCGATCCGCAGCCGCTGGCCCCTAGCATCGTAATCGATGTTGGCAACGAATGCGGTCCATACCGGCTGACTGCCGCCGGTGACGGCCGACAATGTAGCGTCCACCCGCTCAAGCAGATTAGCGGCATTGTAGCCATGACGGATCATGCAATTGTCAGGCATGGTCAGCGTCAGCATGCGGTTAAGCGCGTCATAGGTCATGTGATTTGTGTAGACGTCGCCCTCGAGCCGCGGCCCAAGCGCGAGTTTGAGTGCGTCGGGGTCCAGTTTCGCGGGACCAGGTGGCACCGTGGCGTCGACCGCAGCCCAATCAAGTGTTTGCCTGTATTCGACGGCGATGCGGCGCGACGCCACCAACGGATTTCCCTTGAAATCGTGTTCGTCGTTGACCGCGGCCCCCGCCTGATCGAGGTGCAGGTAGACTCGCGCAAGCAAGTTTTGCATCTCGCCTTGCGGATGCTGTTCTCCGTAGACGAACCTCTCGGTCAACAGCGCGCGGTCGGGGGTCGCGGGATCGATGCCGGTGACGAATACACGCAGCGGTCGGCGCGAAACATCATATTGCGTGCTCAAGCCGTGGCCGCGGCTGTTCCATACCCAGATAGCTTTTCCAGCCGCGTCGCCCAACATCCAGCGCGGGCCCGTTTCCATACTGAGGTGATGAATGCAGTTACCGAGCAAGTCATAGTCATACCGCATGATGACGCGGCCTTGCGCATCGCCGGCCTGAATCGATGCGTCGCGAACGGCACGCTGCTTACCCAGAATATCCAGATCGACCCGCGAGGCGTACAGGATCGGCTGCGTTTGCGGGTCAAAGCCATTATGCGCGAGAGTGAGAAACGGCCGGCCAATGCTGTCGACATGCGCCACGGTAGGTGTGTTGGCGTGCGCGCTGGCCTTGACGGCGGCGGCCTGCTCGTGCGCTCCCAGGGCGGCGCCCTGCCGTTGTGCGTACCAGGTCTGCCATGGCGGGTTATTCGGCAGGCTTGCGAAAAAATTCTGTGTGAGACCTTTGACGTCATCGTCGGTGCGCGGATCGGCAAGCACGGTATCGTTTGCGTCCCACGTGTCCTGCCGCCATGCGTCGAAAACCACCTTCTGGTAGCTCTGGTTCGGATGCAGGGTCGCGATCACCCGATCCAGCGGGTCGTAGAACAGGATCGGGCTTACTCCGACGAGAGGCGCAAATTCGAAATGGTGTGTCGCACTGAAAAACGGCTCGTATTGCCGGACCGGCTTGCCCTTGTTGTTGAAAATCGTCCAACCACTTCCGACCCAGCGTGGCGCCCCCGCAGAGGCGCCAGCATTGTCCGGCTCGGCCTGGACTTTTTTCTGAATTTCCCGGCCTAGTCCGTCCGAATAGGAGAAGCTGTGCTGCACGTTGGGCTTTTGCCCAGCGACGAGGTCGGCGGCGTGGGTTTCCCGCGCTAACGTATAAACCGTCAGCGCCTGCGGCTGAGGGTCGGCACGGGTCCGCAGATAAGCGAAGAGATCGTAAACCAGCCGCGTCGTCGCTCGTCCAAGGATCGCCATCGGATCCGACAACGGATTGGCGATATGATCGGCGACCACGGCATCCGACAAGTCGGGCTGGAAACCGGACAGCGAGTCCCCCAGATTTCCCTCGGGCTTGCCCATCACCGCAGTGCCGACCACCATGCCGAGCGCGTCATAGGACACTTCGGTGCGATTGCGATTGGCGTCGCTCACGAGGCGTGGCTGGAGCACACGATAGTCGTTGGCCGGCTGTACCGTCCCATCCGCCGACCGGGCACCCGCCGTGATGCGGTTCCCTGCCGCATCCCGGCTCTCGACCGCAAGTAGGTCGTAAGCGTCATAGACGATGAACTTTTCGGTGCTCGCTCCCCTGGTGTGGAAGGGATCCCGAAAACGGCAGGGAAGGAAGAAGTGTGCACGCGCGTTGGCGAGTTCCTGGGCCGCCGTGTCACCGGTGCCCAGCGAAAGAAAGGCTCGACCGCTCGGGGCCCACCAGCGGCCGTCCCCCAAATCGACATAGCCTCCACGGTCGCTCGCAGCGCCGCCGGACAAGTCCACCGCTAGAATGTCGGCAGGATTCGGCAGGAGCGCCTGACCTTCACGCTGAAATACTTGCGCCAGCAAGCCCGCGGTGAACGCCAATTTGTAGCTTTCGCCGACCAATGCCAACGATTCGACCTGGCCCAGCGGCAGCAAGAAGAGAGGGTCGCCGCGCGCAGTGCCCAGATCGTCGGGACGATACAGTGTGCGCTCGCTCTTGATCAGGCGACGTTGCCTGCCGTTGGTGGGCGCCTGTTCGTATGCGATCTCACTGTCGAATATGGCGATGAGCTCGCCCGGCCGGGCGGCGTCGACACGGATGAAATCGCCCGCTTGATAGCGGCCGGACGGGCCGGTTGGGGTGTAAGCCGTGAGTTCAAAGAGCTCGGTTTCGCCAGCGAGAGGCGTTCGATAGTCGTCGGGGTGAACAGAGACGTCATCGATCGCGTTCGTCAGACTATTCTCGGTGTAGGTAATGAGCGCGCGGGTTTGCTTGTCCTGATCGGAATGCAGTGGCAACCCAAGGACGGGCTGCCGCCGACCGTAACCGATGGATACTTCTTTCAACATGTTTCCGTACGCGTCGACCTCCAGGTTGATGACATGTTGCATCCGCGGATCGGCCGGATTGCGCTCGTAATGAAACTGAAGGGACTCGCTGATATGGCTGAGGAACACCGCGTGCCGGTTGCCGCTGCGCTGTTGCAGGCAATTGATGCTGAAGTTCTGCTCCGCGACCAGGTAGGGATGCGCTGCCTTAGGTGTGTTGTCGCGCGCATAAATCTCCTGGCGCAGCATCGCACCCTTCAACGCGCGGGTTGCCTCACGTTGCTCATCAGGCGTCAAGCCGGACGGCAATACACTGTCGGACAGCAGCAACGCGCGAGCCTGATCGTCGGTGAGCCCGGGCGGGCGGTAGTAATCACCCCTCTCGACCGCATCGCCGGCAAACAGGCGTGAAATACGGCCTTCGCCAAGGAATGCACCGGTATGAAACCACGTTTTTGTATAGGCGGGCGGTACGTACGACGAGGCGTCGATGCCGGTGTCGCTCGCCGACGCGCCTGTCACCGCGGCGAGATCCTCGGTGTCCCACTGCTCGACCATGCCGAAGCCTCGGAACTCGCGCTCGACGCCATCGAAATAGCCATGGTGGTAGGCGTAGCGGACGGTGAAACGATTGCGATTGATGTAATCGAAAGTCTCCACCCGCTCCACCACTTGCACGGGGAAAGGAAGCCGGGTGAGCCACGGCGTGCCGGCGTACTTGTCCTGCAGGTAGAACTTGGTCGAAGCCGCATATTCGATCCGGGTCTCCGCGCCGAGATTGTTGATGATCCTCACCAGCAAGTGGGGCTTGCGGCCTCCCATCAAATCGACATAGCGCATTTGATGATGCGCGTCGGACGGCAAGGATGAGGACCAGACGAGGCAGGCGGTGCCCTTGCCCCACAGATCGGCGGCGTAGATCGAGACGAGATTATCGACGCGCGGAAATGCCGGCAAACGCGTCGGCGGGCTCCAACTGTTGCCCGAACAATTGAAATAGATGTGCACCCCGTCACGATGCAAATAGACGAGGTCGGTTGTGCCGGATCCGTCGATGTCGACCAATCTGATGCGCGCGTTCGCGAACTGGTCCGGCCTGTCGAACCAGGGAGCGCCGTCCATCGTGATCTTGGCGCCGAAACGGCCATAACCAAGGTTCGGCCAATAACAGATTTCGCCGTTGCGAATACGCACCAGGTCGGAAAGGCCGTCACCGCTGAAATCGCCAAGGAAGATCGACTGTTTGCCATCGGCAAAGACGAGACGCGGCCCCTCCTCTTCGTCGACCTTCTGGCGCGTGCGCCAGGCAGGGGAAAACCCCCGCTCTGCCAGCGACGCATAGCAAACGAAGGCCTCATCCTCGGTAATCAGCACATCGGCAACGCCGTCCCCATCCAAATCAACCATTCTTGCATTGGGATCGCTGAGTTTGCGGTTTATCGGCCTGGCGAACGCATGAAACGGACGCCACTCTTCCGCATCGTCATGTTCGTAGAAGCCTTGCATGGGGCCATCGAGCACGACCAAGTCGAGCCGGCCGTCGCCGGACAGGTCCATGAGTTGCGCTTGCCCGCCGGCAAGGGTGTTGTTGGGCTTGGCGCGCACTCGCCGGAGAGGAGCAAAACCAATACCGATGTTGCTCTTGTAGAACCAGGCGTCGTCCTGCTCGGTGAGGATGCCCGCGGCGCCTTCGCCATGCAGGTCGACGAGCCGGCTGTTAGTGCCGTCGACGGCGGTCCGGAGGTCTTCGAGGCTGGCTGCATCGACGGTCTGCACGGAATGCTGAACCACTGGTTCGCTGTATTCGAATTCGAGCGGCGGCAGCCCGCGCTTGAGATAGCCTCCGGCCTGTCGAACGTAGCTATTTTGGGTGACCGATCGCAAAAAGCTGTAAGGAGCCTGTCCAGCTTGTGCTGAGCCGTAGCCAAGATCCGTCGAGCGCACCAGGCAATCGTCGCCGATCGGCTCATCTGGAAAGTGATGAAACATCAACACGCGTTCACACAGACGCGTTGTTCTGATTTCGAAGCCGGCGCGGTAAGACGAGAAGGGATCCGCGCGATATGCCCATGGGGTGGCTTCTGCGGGCGTGGGAGCCTCCGATGAATGTTCGCCATAGTCGAAGACGACCTCGAACATCCATTTGGCGTCACGGACCTGATCGGATGTCACGAGCCGAGGTCTGCGACCACCCGCATCCAGCAGCGGCAGGCGGTTACCGTACAAGATGCGCTTGATGTATCGGTTGACCGCGCGCCTCGGGTCGCTGCGTTGTCCGCGGTTGCGCTCGCACGCAAGACTGAGATTGGCGCCAGCCCCGTCCTCCGGTTTATGCTCGTAGATGACGGCGTTACCCTTGTCGTCCCGGCGCTCGCATATCAACCAGGTGAAAACGCGGCGAGGATCAGCCGGGTCGGAGATGCGGGACGTTTCATCCTTCCCGTAGATCGTCAAGATGTTGTCCCGTGAAATAGAACGCCAGTGGACGTCACCGTCGTTCGTCCTCGTCCAACGCTCGATGCGATCGAATGACGACTCAATCCGCGGACGATAGCGCTGTACCAGGAATCCTGGATAGCTGGCCGTGTTGGCGGATCTGCTGCCGTCCGCATTCAACAATGGGACGAGATCCTCAGCGCCTGAAATCAGAAAAACATCGGACTCGTCGAGATCGTGATACTGCGGCAATCCCTTGTCTGTTCTTCTGGTGATATGCGGCAAATTGATCGACCAGCCGAAGCCGAAGGGCCCGTTTCCGCCGCCAGAGTCATAGCCGAGAGATATCTGCGGACCGAAACCCGATCGTCCAGGACTCACCGCGATCGGGACACTCGTTGCCCCAGTCCCGCTGGCCGAGTTGACGGAAAATTTCTCGCCTATCCCGCGGATAGCGCCGCCGCCTTTGGGGAGGCTGATCGAAGGTGCGGACGTGCGACCATCAGGCTCAGGCGGTTTACCATCTCCAGATCGGGTCCCGCCTGCCATTCGCAATCAACCTTGCTCACAATTAACGGTCAACAAAGTGAGACCTGGCGCACCCGTGGGGCCAGACATGCTTCGGTTCTATATAGAGAATGCGCGAAATCCATCGCAGTGCATTCTTGATCCCGCCGGATACCGGCTACCAGTAGCCAGAGCATCCAAGGCAAAACAACGCAATCATTGCACCAAGAAATCACGAAACAAGTATGCAAAAATATTCTGCTAATCATCTCCACGTTCGTCACGGAAACGACATCGTCCGAAACGCTATGCTATTTTGACTTGGCATCGCAACGCAATCGGAAAACTCAAGGTTGAGCCGACAAATTTCAAAGATGGCGAGGTCGGCGGAATACTAGCAGGCTGTTGAAAAAGGTGCTCGTCGCCGACCAGCAGCCGTGGTTCATTGTTTCCGACGAGATTCGGAGATGGTGCGTGCGCCGCAGCAATAATCGAACGGGCGCGTTCAGCTACCTCGATCTGGCGGCGCGGGTGCGCGTGACCATCCGCTGTGAGCGATCCAGACGATCGTGAACGAGGCGTTGTCGTCGCTGCAGCGCGAATTTGTTAGGCTCTATTCGCCGATTGGGCGGCCGTCGATCGCACCGGAGAAGCTACTGCGGACGATGCTGTTGCAGGCGTTCTATTCGATCCGCTCGGAACGGCTGCTGAAGGAGCGGCTTGAATACGACCTGCCGTTCCGCTGGTTCGTTGGAATCGGCGTGGACGGCGCAGCCTGGCACCATTCGGTGTTCTCGAAGAACCGCGACCGGTTGCTGGAAGGGCCGGCGCAACGCGGCGAGCGCAATGCCGAAGGCGGACTTCCACGGCCAGAAACGCTCCAACGACGCCCGTGTTTCGATCACCGATCCGGATGCCAGGCGCTACCGCAAGGACAAAGGTAAGGAGACGAAGCCGTGCTCATCCGGCATCGGCTGGTGGAGAACCGCCATGGTCTGGTGGTCGACGCCTGCCTGACTTTGGCCGCCGGGCATGCCGAACGGGTGGCCGCGCTGCACATGATCGAGCCTCGTGCCGACCGGCCGACAGCGATCACGCTTGGCGCCGACAGAGCCTACGACGCCGAAGACTTCGTCAACGAGCTGCGCTCGATGAACGTGACGCCGCATGCTGCGCAGAACACCAGCGGCCGCAAATTCCGCGATCGACGGGCGAACGACCCGGCATGGCCGCTATGCCGTCAGCCAGCGCATCCGCAAGCGCATCGAGGGGGCATTCGGCTGCATCAAGGCGGTCGCCGGGCAAGGGAAGACCCACTTCCGTGGCCGTGATCGCGTCGGACGGGCCTTTACTTTCGCTGCCGCCGCCTACAATCGGTGCGGTTGCCTAAGTTGATCGCGAAGGCCAGTTGAAGGCCAAGGTGCCCGTCTTAGCCAAGGTCTTTGCGGGCCATTGGCGCATCGTCGAAATGGACAACTGGGACAGCGACTTCCTCGATCGACCTCGGGCGTCGTTTCCGGCCTTTTCGGCGGCGTCGGCAACGCGACCAAAGCGCTGCCTCGCGCATACACTCCAATGTTGCGCGAGGTACGCTGTCGCTCGGTTGAGGCGCTGTTGTCGCGTATTAGCGACGAAGTGTCGGACCAGTTTAATCTATCTCGTTGCGCGACGCCGCGTCCGCCTCGAACGCCTTCTTTCCTTTTGCGGCCCATTGCGCTCGTGCCCGTTCGCCTTGGTCGCTCTTGAGCTTGTCGGCCATCCAAATCAGTGCGCCAAGGATGATTGCGCGGTCGCTGCCGATTAGGTCCACGATACCGGCTTTGACGACGAGGCCACCGAGTTCGATAAGGTGCCGCGTGCGCTTGCGGCGCTCGACTTGCCACGCGCGCATGTCATGTCGCGCCCTTGCGGCTTGATGCCGGTTGCGTGCCACCCGGTTGCGCTCGAGCGCCGTCCATGTTGCGATCAGTTGCTGGCGCAGTTCGCCGCGCCCGGCTTTGAAAGAACGCGGCGCCGCGCTTGGCCCATGCCTCCCTCTTTCCGGCCTCTTTCGTCTCGGCCAGCACAATGAGCGCGCCCGCCAGTTCGTCGACGGTGCATGTATCAGCCCCCGTCGCGATGACCAGTTCACCGAGTTGTTGCACCTTACGGCTCTTGAGGTCACGCGCTTTGTCCCCAAGCGCCTTCAGTTCGGCATCAAAGTCCCTTGGTTTGCGCATCCTCATCTCCATGACTCTCGATGGAGAAATGATAGTCGAGCACCAGGCACAATGCTGTAGGGTCATCAGGACAGACTGAGACGGGGTAATCCCTCCCGAGATTTTTTCGAGGGAGGGCGCGCTTATACGTCGTGCCGACGTGCGCTTCGCCGTGTAGACAATCCGGTCGCGATGGCGATCTATCATCTTCACGTCAAGGTCATTGGCCGCAAGGCCGGGAGCAGCGCGGTCGCGTCGGCGGCCTACCGCTCAGCCTCGCGGCTGCGTGACGAGGGCTTGGACCGCAGCCACGACTTTTCTGGCAAGCGCGGCGTCGTCCATTCCGAGGTGATGCTGCCGGAGAATGCTCCACAGGTATGGAGCGACCGCGAGCTCCTGTGGAACGATGTCGAGGCATTCGAGGTCCGCAAGGATGCCCAACTTGCCCGCGAGGTCGAATTTGCCCTTCCTCGCGAGATGAGTGAGGCTCAGGCCATCGAACTGGCCCGCGACTTCGCCCGGGCCGAATTCGTCGACCGGGGCATGATCGCCGATCTCAACGTGCATTGGGACATGAGCGAGGACGGCATGCCCAAACCGCATGCCCATGTCATGCTCACCATGCGCGCGGTGGACGAGAACGGCTTTGGCCAAAAGGTGCGGGATTGGAACCGCACGGAGATGGTCGAGCGCTGGCGCGAACGCTGGGCGGAGATCGCCAATGAGCGCCTGGCGGAGCTCGACATTGACGCGCGGATCGACCATCGCAGTCTGGAAGCGCAGGGTATCGCACTGGAGCCGCAAAGCCAGATCGGCGCGCCCGCCAAACGCATTGAGGACGGCGGCATCGAGGGCGAAGGCAGCGAGGCCGATCGCGCCGAGATGCACCGCGAGATCGCGCGCAGCAATGGCGCGCAGATCATCGCCGATCCCTCCATTGGGTTGGACGCTATCACCCGGCAGCAATCGACCTTCACACAGCGCGACATGGCGAAGTTTGCGCACCGGCACAGCGACGGGATCGACCAGTTCAACGAGGTCATGGGCGCGATGCAGGGAGCGCCCGATCTGGTCGAACTGGGCAAGGACACCCGCGGCGAGGATCGCTTCACCACCCGCGAGATGATTGAGGCCGAACAGCGCCTGCACCGCGCGGCCGAACTCATAGCGGAACGGGAAGGCCATGGGACGCAGGACGCGGACCGCGAGACCGCTTTGGCACGCGCGGAAGCGCGCGGCCTTGTCCTTTCCGGCGAACAAGCCGAGGCGCTGGCGCATGTCACCGATGGGCGCGATCTCGGCATTGTCGTCGGCCATGCCGGCACCGGCAAGAGTGCGATGCTGGGCGTGGCGCGAGAGGCCTGGGAAGCAGCGGGCTATGAGGTCCGGGGCGTGGCGCTGTCCGGCATCGCGGCGGAAAACCTCGAAAGTGGATCGGGCATTGTGTCACGCACCATCGCCAGCCTGGAGCATGGCTGGGGACAGGGCCGCGACCTGTTCACGTCGCGCGATGTGCTGGTGATCGACGAGGCCGGTATGGTCGGCACGCGCCAGTTGGAGCGCGTGCTGTCCCATGCGGCCGAGGCTGGCGCAAAGGTCGTGCTGGTCGGCGATCCACAACAACTGCAGGCCATCGAGGCCGGCGCGGCGTTCCGGTCGATCCATGAGCGTCATGGCGGGGCCGAAATCGGCGAGGTGCACCGTCAGCGGGAGGACTGGCAGCGCGACGCCACGCGCAACTTGGCCAATCGCCGAACCGGCAACGCGCTCGAAGCCTATCGCTCCCGCGGTATGGTGCATGAGGCCCAGACCCGCGAACAGGCGCGCGGCGATCTGATCGAGCGCTGGAACCGCGACCGGCAAGCGTCGCCCGACAAGAGCCGGATCATCCTTACCCACACCAACGACGAAGTCCGCGCTCTCAATGAGGCAGCGCGCGAGCGGATGCGGGCTGCGGGGGATCTGGGGGATGACGTCCGCCTGACCGTCGAGCGCGGCGCGAGGAATTTTGCCAGCGGTGATCGCCTCATGTTCCTGCAGAACGAGCGCGGTCTTGGCGTCAAGAACGGCACGCTTGGGACTATCGAGCAGGTCAGCGCGCAATCCATGACCGTGCAAACCAACGATGGCCGATCCGTTCGCTTCGACCTCAAGGATTACAACCGGATCGACCATGGCTATGCCGCGACCATCCACAAGGCGCAGGGCATGACGGTGGACCGCACCCATGTGTTGGCAACGCCCGGCATGGACGCCCATGGCAGCTATGTCGCCCTGTCGCGGCACCGCGACGGCGTGGACCTGCATTATGGCCGCGACGATTTTGTGGGTCAGGACCGGCTCGTCCGCACCCTGTCGCGCGATCGGTCTAAGGATATGGCTTCCGACTACGAGCGTGTGGATCCGGCACAGAGCTATGCCGAACGCCGAGGGATCACCATCCGCGAGCGCGTGGCCGAGATCGTGCGCAAGGTCGTGCCCGAGAAGGTACGCAACGTGTTCGACGGCCTTCGCTCTCCGTCAGATATGCCCGACCCGGATGGTGGACGGAGGCCAGAGCGGGAAACGCCGGAAAGGGAAATGAGCGGCACGGAAGCCCTTCGGCGCGAAACCGAAGCGCCGGAAAGGAAGGTGGCGGAAGAGGCGGAAAAGGAATTGCGTCGCGTGCGTACCCGAGCGCTCGTGCGCCATGCCCGCGCCGTGGATGCGATCTTCGAGGCGCAGGAGATGGGGGGCGAGGCCAGTCCCGAGCAGGTGAAAGAACTCCAAAAGGCCCGCCGGGTCTTCGAGGAGGTACGGCCTTATGGCTCACTCGATGCCGAAGCCGCCTACAAGAAGAACCCGGAGCTTGCCCGCGAGGCGGCTGGCAGCCGGGTCGACCGCGCCATCCGCGCGCTCCAGCTCGAGACCGAACTGCGCGTCGCCCCTCACCGCCGCGCCGACCGCTTCGTGGAGGACTGGCAGAGGCTCGACCAAGCCAGCCAGCGCCAGTATCAGGCGGGCGATTTCTCCGGCTACAGGGCCACGCGCTCGGCGATGGGCGACATGGCAAGAAGCCTCGAACGCGATCCGCAACTGGAATCGCTCCTTGACAACCGCAAGCGGGAGCTCGGCATCGCGTTCGAGTCAGGTCGCCGGCTCGGCCTCGAACTCGCCTTCAGCCACGGCATCGAACTTGGCCGAGGCCGCGGCATCGGAATCTGATCCATCCTATTTTCCGCCGGCTCTACCCCGTAGCACGGCGACGCAAAAACTCTCTTGCGCGCCTGCAACGGCCCGTCCTGTCTGGTCTCAGAAGTCGTCAGAAACAGCCGGCAGGAGGCAGCGCGGCCATGCGCGAACCAGACCGTATCATCCGCATGAAAACCGTCCTCGCTAGAACCGGGCTATCCCGGTCCACCATCTACCGCAAGATCGCGGAGGGCACCTTCCCTGCTCAGCTGAAGATCAGCACCAACGGGACTGGATGGCATGAATCGGACATCAACCGCTGGATAGCAGATCCGGTTCGATGGCGTCCGAAGCGCGAGTTCTGTGACGTCTGATTCAGCTACTCAAGGGTAGTCTCCATGAAGGCGCATTTTTTCGCCAGGAGATCGCCAGCCCTGCTGTGGTACGGGAAATTTGGAACCATCACGCTGGACCGAAGATCTTGCAATCGGCGGGGAGAAACTTGCGTGAGCGCGAAAACATATCGCACATTGAACATCGCAAGCTACTGGAGCTTTTTCTCAACCGGAATGAAAATGGCGCTATGCAACCGCCAACTAGACATATCATTGGTGGCGCATACGCTGCGGCGTCGGCGCTGAAGGTGACCCTGCTTCCAAAGCTGACGGTATCGAACATCGTTGGATCCGGAATCACCCGTCCCGTCCGTAGGCGTGCCGAGAAATATAGAGCATCTCGCAGCCTCGGCGGCGCCGTTCGTTCACATCGTCGATCCCCTGCGAGATATCGTAGGCTGCCTGGTGAACTGAGCGCAGAACGGCCCCGAAACGGCTTCGCTCCGGGCAGCAGTCGCCAATGCCACCCAGCACCTCCCGATCGTGACGGCGGCCAAGCTCCCGATTGGCCCCTACTTAAGTCGGATGCACACATCGGCGCGCCGGGTGTTGTGCTCATTCACAACCTGCGGAAGTATGCCCACCCGAACTGAGGGGCGGGGCAATGACTTATGACGTTGGACTTCATCCAGGCACGACGTGGCACAAGTGCGATTTTCAGTGCCATACGCCACGTGACCGGGGCTGGACTGGGTCGCCCGATCTGCCAGGCGGAGACGAGGCGTCAGAGCTCGCGCGACGCCAATGGGCTGAGAGCTTCATCGCCGCCGCAGAGGCGGCCCGGCTGCAGGCAGTAGCAATATCGGATCATCACGACATTTGCCTTTCCGCTTACGTTATTGACGCCGCAGCTCGGCTCAATTCCAAGGTCCGGGTTTTTCCTGCTCTCGAAATTACGTGCTCAGACAATGCCCAATGCCTCGTTATTTTCGATCCGAGCGCGAGCATCGACACGCAGAAGCTTGCGCTTGGGGCTGCTGGCAACATTCTCGTTGCTCCAGCATCCGATCCCAAAACGTGCAACATAGTGCCGGCACGGGAGACGGTGACGAGCTTTGTCGAGGCAGTCCATGGGGAGCAGCATCTTCGCGATACCAGCGTAGTCTTGCCCCACTTCAGCACAGAAGAGGATCACAAAAGCCTAAACGAAGAGGGTCACCACCCCCGCTTCGCGAACCTCCCCGTGGATGGAGTGTACATTGAGCGCGCTTACAGTACCTTGGATGCAACCACCATCGACAAGATACGCGGCAAAATCGTTGATTGGGGAAAAAGACGTCGGGCCATCTTAGCGACTGGTGACAATCGAAGCGCCGATTGGGGTCGCCTGGGAGTGAACGATTGCTGGATCAAGCTCGGCGAGCACTCGATCGAGGCGCTGCGGCAGGCGCTCCTTGCTGATGAAGCGCGAATTGCCTTTGAGGCGCCGACGTGTCCCACAGAATACCTGGTAGAGCTTCGTGTGAAGAGCAGTCTGACTGGCCCGGATCCCGTGAAGATCGTCTTCAACGATGGTTTTAATGCCATAGTCGGTGGGCGCGGTTCAGGTAAGAGTGCTCTTCTTGAATATTTGCGCTTCGGCTTGGGTCGCACCGACAAGGATTTCGATGCCAAGCTCGATCTCGAACAAAGCCGGGATGCGAAGCTCATCACCGAGACTTTGACAGGAGACGGCTACGTTGAGGTCGTTCTTGAGCGAGAGGGAGTTAGGGAGACCTGGAAGAGAGTCATAACGAACAGTGAGGTCATAACAGCCGCCGTGGGAGATCGAACACTCCAGCTGACAACCAGCACGGCACGAGAACGTTTCCGATCAAGAGCGCTCCGGCAGAAAGGCCTTTCCAGCACGATGAACGATCCGGTCACGGCTTCGGATCAGATTACCAACATCGCCGCGGCCGAAGAAGTCGATCAGCGTCGAAACGTCGACAGAGACATCGATAACTCGCAACGCAGTGTGGGCGCGGCGCTTATCAATCTAGTTGCGCTTTGGAAATCGAGGGTCGACCTCAGGCAAACAACCGAAAAGGTCGAGGATCTCAGGGTACGCATTACATCGTTGACCAAGCGGCTCGAGGAAGAGGGCTTGTCGGCCGAGGCGCTTCGGACGATCGAGGAAAGTCCTAAGTACGGACGTGCGAGCGAGTATATCGGAGCTGTGGGCAGCCAGGCGGAGGAAGCGATCGTCCAACTCGACGAGCTTAAGACCTCGGCTCTGGTTGTTGATGCGGCGGAATACGATGGTGCAGGTGACTTCGAGGAGGTTGGCGAGTTGCAACGCGCCCTGGTCCAGGCAAAAAACACTGTAGGGACGGCGTTCGAGTCGGCTCGGGCGGCGCTGGATGAGCTTTTGGCAAAGCAGCTCAGCGCCAAGGGCCGCTTCGCTCTTAAGCGGGAGGCGTTCTTGCTCATATATGATGCAGCGGTCGAGGAACAGAGTAAACACAGCAACCTCATTGATGAAGTCGCCCGCCTCAACGCTGAATTGCAAAATGCAGAAGGTGCCCAGGCTAGAGCGAGAAGCGCCGGGCAAACACATGCGACCGCGGAAAAGAACTACCGAGATGCCCTCGAAGGTCTCGATATGCTGGTCGGACGCAGGCGCGAGATCTTGAAAGCCGCAGCCGACAAAGTCGCGGGGAGATCGAGCAACATGCTGAAAGCCCGGGTCCGGAAGGATCGCATGCCGGCTCAATACCATGCCGCTTTACAAAAACTCTTCGAATCTTCCGGAACCCAATCGGTTGAGGAGGGCTGCGCCGATTGGATTCGAGAGGTCCTCGAAGAAGACGAAGCACAAGGCTGGGCAAAGTTGCGGCAAAGGTTCCTACAACTGTACGAAGCCAAGATTATGAGTGGCTCGCCACCCGGCGCAAGCGATGGCTTACTCAGCGCCTTGCGGGGTCTTATTTTCAACGGCACCCGCCAACTGACGGATCGCCAGTGCAAACGTCTCTATCAAAATCTTGCTGACCCAGTGATTGCAGGCATCGTCGCTGCCGTACCCAACGACGCAATTAACATGTCCTACGTGGATGGGGGCAAGGCGATAGATTTCAAGATGGCCTCCCCAGGGCAGCAGGCATCCGCCCTGTTAGAGCTGTTACTGAAGCAATCGGCAGGGAGCTTGATAATCGATCAACCGGAGGACGACCTCGACAACCGGGTCATTATGCGCATAGTCGAGCTGCTGCGGACCTCCAAATCGACACGCCAGCTCATTTTCACGACGCACAACGCGAACATCGTCGTCAACGGGGACGCTGATAAGATTGTCGCGCTTAAGTCACCGGAGCCGACGTCCAACCCGAACAATAATGCCCCTCGCGTTCAGCTAGACTGCGATGGCGCGATCGAAACGCCGGCGGTAAGGACTACCATTACTTCAATTATGGAGGGTGGGCGGGAGGCTTTTGACCTCAGAAGCCGTAAGTATCGCTTCGATCTGGCACCTTAGAACGCTCATCTCTGATTGTGCAGCGCGTTGTGGTGGCGGTGCAACCCGACCACAAACACGCCCGATCGGTCCGATGGCCTTCATCGCTGTCACACAGAGTACGGCCGGCTCCGCGAAATTCCACAGGTTCTGGGTTCCGCTCTTCAGCGAAGTAGCATACAAAAGGACGCTATTTCAGCCGTTGGCGATGCATCACAAGCGCTTCGGCCTGAACTACCAAACCCTGAAGATCGTGTTCGGAGAGAGCACGGCTCGCCGCACGAAGCCGTTCGAGAAGCGCAGCTCGGCTCGAACCTTCTTTTCCATCTTCGGAAAGACCTAATAGGATATTCGGTGTCGTTGCCAGCACCTTGCAGATCCGCAATAGTGTCGACAAATCCGGTTCGCGATCCCCAGTGACATAAAAGCCATATCGTCGTTCGCTTAGACCTGCACGACGCGCCACCTCAGCGTTTGAAAAGCCAAGCTCTTTGGCACGTGCTCGCAGCTTCTGGCCCAGTACCTGCATAAGAACAATTTGTTCTGATGCAGCTTGTTCAGTCCATGTAACTATTGTACTGTCGTATGTACAATACGTACTGGTGGCGCCAGAGGTTATTTCGATGAACAACGTTAGCCCTCCGACAGACCAGGGACGGCATGACCAAAATGGATGCCAAGCGCCGTATCCGCCCAACGAGATCCAGGAGGATTTCGCGCTGGTCCAACTAGACACAAGATTTGTCACGCTATTGTCGGAGATTGCGGCGCTAGAGACTAAGCGAGGGCGCGGCATTGTAGCTTTCGGCCGCGAACGCCCGCAGGAGTTCCGCTCGGACGAGACGAGTCTGACTCGTAAGATCGAGTCGGTCTTGAGGCACCTTAAACCCGTTGAGCGGGCGATTATGGCTACACCAGCGCGGAGTATCGTAGGCCTGGGAATAAAGGCTCGCCATGCAGCCTACGTGGTCTCAGAGCATTGGGATGCGCCTATCGAGCAAATTGACTGGGACGCTCAAGCCGTTCGACTCCTGATTGAAGAGATATGCAAAGTTGCCGGCGTACGCTTGCCCTTCCCCACTGAGGCAGGCCAATAAAGGCGATGGGCGGCACGAGGGGAACGCCCTCGCCGTGGACCGTGCACTCTGCAGCTGCCGCGCTAGTCACGCACACAAAATACGCGAAATGATGCCGGAAGCGCCCCCTCAGAGGGCTAAGATCGCATGCTCAAATCGTGCCGAGTGCGCTATTCTTTGTCAGCCTTTCGTGCGTGCAGGGGCATCGTGCCCTCCAAGCTTGGCGCCGGTGGCGGCGGCCCCGCTTGCGCGGGAAGTTACGCCTAAAGACAATGGCCAACGATCTGTCGGCCAGACCCTTTTTTTCCAGCTCTCGCATATGGCTCGAACGAACCTTCTGGATGACCTTTCTCACCTGGAAACTGTCTCGTTATGCCCTCGGCCTGAGCCTACCCCACGCCGAGGGCCTTAAATACCGCATCGGTCGCATCCGAGTAAAACCCCGTCTGAAACTTGGCAAACAGCTCGCCCGGAATTGTCGGAATGTCTTTGACGCTGGCCATCGGCAGCAGAATGCGCTTGGCGCCGGCATCGAACGCCACTTGAAGGGCCTCGGCCAAGTTCTCAACCGGCACGATATTCCCGCCAAGGCTCATGCTACCGAGGACGACCATCTGCGGCTGAATCGGCCTACCAAGAGAGCCAGAACAGAAGGCGACAAACGCCGCCAGCGTCATCGCAGTCGTCGGGCCCACGTTGTGGAGCTCGACGACATGCAGGTGGTAATCGTGATCGCCAGCCTTGACCGACGCACTTACCCGATGGACGTTCGCCTTGAAATAATCGAACGCTACCTTGATCGCCTCACGGGCGGTCGAATTGGAGCCAAGCCCCGATGTCTTCAGGGTGCCATTTCCGGCGGTGACCTGCGTTTCTAGGCGGTAGAGGCCCAGATGGCCCGCCGATCCCGTGGCGACGGTATGCAGGACCCCTGGATTCAGAGGACCGTCGGGGATCAGTGAGCCCCCGCCTTGCTCCGGAACGCTGATGAACTTTTCCTCCATGGATTCGACGTCGATGTAGGAAAAATGGACGTCGAAAAACTCCATGCCGCCGATCTTCTTTAGCTGCTCCTTCACGCGACGGCGGCATTCGAGCGCGTATTCGAGGCATCGCCGGACGGCCTCCTTGTCGTACCGTTCATTCGGATACAGCAGCTTGAGCAGCCCCGAGACCGTATGCTTGACGGCGATGGTGTCGCGTTGGTTGAGGTCCCGTCCAAGTTTGAAGTACCTGCTGATCGCATCCGCGAAATTGCGCTTCCGCATCTCGCGCAGCGCTTCCGCCAAGTAGTCGACGATGAGTCCGTACTGGTTCGTGAAGAACTCCGGCCGCATCTTGGGGATTTCCCAGCCCGGAACGTAGGCGTGGAAGCGATCGAAGAACGCCGAGTCGATCATCGCGTCCGGAAAGGGAGCGAACAGGTGGCTCGTCTTGACCAGCGTGTCGACCGGCTGATTGATGTTGCCGACGAACACCATGGATGCGTATGCGTTGATCGAATCCCGCCCGCGGGCAAACGAACCCGATGCCATGTAGTCCTTCATGATCTGGACGCCGTCTTTGTCCTTGAAGGAAATTCCGGCCACTTCGTCGAAGGCGACCACATCCCACACGCCGACCAAGCCGACTTGGCGCCTGGCCATGTTGTAGAAGAGGTTGGCAACGGTGGTCTGACCGCCCGAGACGAGAATGCTGTTGGGGCTGATCTCCTTGTAAATGTGGCTCTTGCCGGTGCCCCGCGGTCCTAGCTCGGCGAGATTATAGTTGTTTTCAACGAGCGGAATCATCCGGGCCAATAAATGCCACTTCACCCTTTCGTCGAAGTTTGCAGGCTCCATGCCAGTAGAGCGCAGTAGCACGTCGATCCACTGCCCCTCGCTGAAATGGTCGCGAGCGGAGAATAGCTCCTCCATGTCCATATTTGGCATCTGGATCGGCTTGAGCTCCTCGAGCAGGAACGGAGTTCCCTTCTGGTCCTCTTCATAGAAATACTGCAGCGTCAAGATGCACCAGATTCCGCCGACCAGAAGCTTTTCGAACTTCTTCACGATCGAGCTGGAAACGACGATCTTGCCCACCCCAAGGTTGGCGAGATCGGCTTCGTAAACGTCGCGCTTCTCGTTGAGGGTCACTGAGACCTTGTCGATGACCTTGAGGCTACCGCGCTCACGGATGGTAGACTTGACCTTTTCCGCCTCGTCCGGCCTGACGTAGTTCTCGGCCAGAATCCGCTTCACAGTTCGGAGACCTTCGGCAATGATTGCATCGTCATCCGACGAGCAGTAGCTCCCCAAGAGATATTCGAGGACGTAGACCGGCACGTTCGCGCCTTCCTTGACCAGCTTGGTCAGGTCCTTACGAACCACCTTACCGGGGAAGTACCGGTTCAGCAGATCATCCAAGCTGCTGTCTATCACCTGTGCTTCAGAAGTCATCGGTGAACGCCCTATCGATTACCACTTCAACGCTCTGCTGCTCGATGCCCGTTTCCGCATCCTTCAGGACCAGACGGTACGGCGTCTTCTTGTTGTAGTCTCGATCCTTCAGGACCAGATTGACCCACTTCTTCCGCTCGTCGAGGTTTCCGGACAGGCTGTCGAACTTGACGGTCTGAACATCGGTCACCGCCTCGTTCCCTTCGTAGACCGCGACGCGAAGTGTCGCTTGCTTCAGCCTTTCACTGACGGCCTCCATCTGGATCAATTGGAAACGGCAATAAGCACTTGTGATGCGATGGTTGGTACCGAGCACCTGCACGGTAACCGGCTTGGTCTTCGTCTCCTGAGCCGACTTCCCGCGCACGTGCTTCACGGTCACGACCGGGACAACGATCTCCTGCGGCATGGCGCCGCCGTGCACGAACCTGGCGCCTCCCATGAAGTGGAAAAGGTTCGTTCCTTTGGGAATCCAAAACTCCATCTCTCCATCGACCTTGGCCGTCGCGCTGGTCTTACCATGCCAAGCGACATCGACATCCGGAAGTTTGGGAGCGAGCAGGTAGCGCTTCTTGGTCAAAACCGCGTCGTCGGGCTTGACGGTTAGCTTGCTCTTATCCGTCTCCGGCCGAGCAGTCTCGGTGAACAGGAAGCCGTGGTCCGCCGTGACCAGGATGTGGTGCCCGTTCAGGCTGTTGACAATGTAGCCCACTAGAGCCGTGAGCTCGTTGATGGCCTTCCGGACGGCTTCGAAAGTGTGCCCTTCGGTTTTGCTGTCATCACCGATCGCGTCGACGGCGTCGTGGTAGATGTAGACCACCTTCTTATCCCTGACGAACTCCCGCCCCTCTTCCTTCTTCTTCGCCATGAGTTCGTCGTACCTGCAGGCCATCCCCCCGACGCGCTGCAGGATCCCGTCTCTGTCGCCGGCGGCACTGGCGCTGCCGTCGACCAGGACGTCGGCGCCCTTGTAGGTGAGCGACTTATGCGGGAGCAGACTGGCCATCCCTAACGCCGTATAGGACGGGAGCACGCCAAGCTGAGACGACAAGACGGCTCCAAACCGATATTTCCCGTTGAGCTCGCTGGTGAGCTCTTGTGCCGCCTCATACCGGAAGGCGTCGCTGATGATGACAAAAGCCCGGCGGTTTTCGGCTTCCTCGACCCACGTCCGGACGTGGCGGTCGTAGAACCGGTATTGGTTCGGCACCTCGTCGATTTTCCACTTGGCCAGCAGACCGTCCTTCGGCTCCAGAAATTTGCCCCAAGCCAACGAAAGCGACGTGAGGTACCAGTTTGCGTATCGCGCCTCGATGTCGGCCCGCAGCGGCTTGACAATGTTCCAGCCCTGAGCCTCGGCGCTGTCCGCTGCCTCGCAAAAGTGCCGGTAAAGCTGATCGAAACGATAGAGCTCGGCTTCGTACGCCCGATACATGGCCATCGCGCTCGGGCAATCAAAGCCGGCCTTGTGGATGTTCCGCAGCGCGTAGAAATCCGCGGCTGCGACCAGGGCGTCGTAGACGTCGTGCAGCGCCTTCCGGGGCGCCTCCGGAGACTGCGGTCCATCGAGGGATGCCCAATGACCAACCTGGCGACGGACCGCGACCGCCCGAATGTCGTCTGCGTTGATGGCGTCCGCCGTGGTCTGAACGCGTTCGCGCAGGCTGCTGGCGATCCGCTTCTCGACGGCCAAGAACGTCATCACGCCGGCGAGCTGGTCGATCTCGATGTCGGGAAGATGGTCCTCAATCTTGAGAATTGCCGCGGCAACGGCGGACAGCCTGTCGTAGCTGGCCCCCTTGCTGTTGCTGTCCCGCCATTGAGCCAGGCAGACAACGACGTTGGATGCGCCGACGCGAGGCAGCACGAAGCCACGAACAGCCTGGGGAATGTCGCCATTCAACTGGTAGGCGTAGTCCGTCACGAACAGCGCAAACAGCAACTTCTTCAGCGATGGGTTCTCGTCGAAGTACCCGAATGCTGCCCGGATCATTTGCCAAAACGCGACGTCCAGGTCAAATTTCTCAATACTAGCCCACGCCGCGGGAGGCTCGTCGAGGTCGACGTCAGCGCCCGCTTCGGACCACGCGTGGAAGATCGTCCGGAGAATATTGAAGAGCTCGGGCTGATCGGCCTTCGCAACGACCGCTATCATCTTGCGATCGATGTCTGCACCCGTATCGTCAGGCGTCACCAAGCCTTTCAGCTTCTGAAACCGATCCTTGGCATCGAAGAACTTGCGCCGGTCGGCGATATGGGTTCGCAAGTGCTGGTTCACCAGGCCCAGCTCCTGCAGCAGGATGCTGGCGCGATCAGCCCTGAAGCTCCGGCTGTAGAGCCGGATGTCGAGCAGCCAGTCATCTTCAAAATCCGGCTCCTCGGCGGGGGAGTACAGCAGGAATTTCCCTTCCGGCTCCTTACGCTCCAACCGGATCTTGACCTCGAGAGCCCCGACTTCGTCCAACCGGACCGGAGTGACGCCATCGATTGCGATCGACGGGAGCGCATCAAGGAATTCCCGATCCGGATCGTTCCAGAAGACGATGCGTTGACCTTCTTCGTGAAAGACACGGTAGAGGGCAGCGGTGATTTGCTTAAAATCGCTCACTCGTCGTCCTTCCCGCCCGTGACCGCCTTCACCTCAGCGAGCAAATCTCCGAACTTGCCGTAGTTTGCTTTCACGCCGTCGTTGAGATCGAGTTGGATCTTCTGATCAGCGAAGTGCTTCAACTTTTCCTCGAAGACAGCCAACTCTACCAGCTGCTTCTTCAGTTCGTCCTGTTCCTTCTGGAGCTTCCTGCGATGACTGGAGTTCGAAGCCGCGATCTTCTCGCCTTCGATGGCATCGATCCGCGCGGCGATTTTGCCCTGCAACGGTATCACCTGCTCAGTCCGAATACGGGCCAGCGTTCCGTCGTTATATCTGTGCAGGTATACCAGGCATTGAAACGCACGCAATTTACCGCTGGAAAAGAGCCAGTAAATCGGCCGCTTCTTATACGTCGATAGATGATGTTTGAAGAAACCGTTCGAAAGGTATCTGCGGATCGTGTCCCGCGGTTGCTCTCCATTGGCCGCCCCTAAGCTATCGGCAACATATTTGAGGTTTTCCTCGAGGTTCGGCTTAGACCAGACCACGGCGACGAACTCCGTCAGCCGGTCAGCGGCGTCGTCAGGCACCCCCCAGTCGGAACTCAGAACAGGAACGATGCCGTCCCCATCCGCCGGGAATTTTTTGTATTGGGACTGATCGAAGTCTTGGCTCGCCTCGCCGGCGTAGATCAATCCAGGCTTGTCCAGACTGAAGCGCCCCATCAAGCATCCGACCGCGTAGGAGATCATGTTCTTGATCTCTTGTTCGCGCTCGGCCGCGTGAAGCGTGATCTGCTCGTCTGGTACCTCGGGGGACAGCTGGGCTTCCAGTGAAAAGCACCGGATGAATATCTTGTTGTTCATTTCCTCGAGCGATCTGGCTCTGGAGAGCGCGAGACCGCATGCATTCTTCCAGCCCTCGAACGCCGACTCGATTGTATCTTTAGAGCTCTGCAACAGCAGCGGGCTGGTGTTGAAAGCCCATGAGGTCTCGTTAAAGTCCCAATCCTTGCGATAGATGTCCACCAGTTCGATTGCGATCGATGCCGCCTCCGGCCCAGGGTCGCGAAACGGCAGATCCTCGATTTGGCCGATCTCGAATCCAACAGCAGGGCTGAGGACGCCGAGAAACCTTGTCGTCACGCAGCTATTGAGGAATGCAAGCAAGGTGTGGAGGTCGGTGCCCTCGGAAAAGATCCCCGGCCCCTTGTGTCCGATGATGAAGCCCTTGTCGAAAATTCTGAAGGATGGGCTGCTTATCGAGATCAACGACCATGAGATGCCGGGCCGAAAGTATGCACTTTCGTTTCTGATCACCGACCGAGGTCGGAATGCCTTTAGACGCTCTCCATCGTTCTCCCAATCGACGACGTAGTCCTCGTTTCCATACCACCTGCGAAAGGCACCGCCCTTCAGGAACGGGAACCATCTGCGCTTCGATCCTTTAGCAACGGCTGCGCTACCGCACCCGAACGCGATGTCCGACATCGGAACTTCGTGCCACAATCGCAGATATTTTGCATCGAATGCCGTAGCGAGTCCTTGGCAAACCTCGGCAGCGCTCGAAAACGCTGCACTCGACGCGAACGCCTCCCGTTCTTGTTCCGTGATCCAATAAGCGACGACTGAGCCAGGTAGACGGCTGAAACTTCGCGTCGACACTTGATAGTTTACGGCAGTCGAGAAGCGTTCTTCGAGTTCTTCGTTACTGCTAACGCTGCCCTGCCGATCGAACAATCTCCTGAATTTGCCGACGTAATCTGCGATCGATTGGTTGCGGAATACGAAGCTGCAACTGCCGAAATCGGAACCGAACACTCCGCGACCATTATGGACAAACGTGTCGATCGCTTGATCGCCGAACAGAGATTTACGCACTTCCTCGAAACTGGATAGAAACATCCAGTTCGGAATCGTGATCATTCCGATGAAGCCGCTTGTATCGGCGAATGCTACGTTTCGTTGCATGAAACATGCATACAAGTCGGCCTTCGCGGGTTCGTAATTTCGACCGACAAAACCTTTGAGCTTCTCCGAAAAATACTTGCCTCCCATGTAGGGAGGGTTTGCCACGACGGCACTAAATCGCTGCGCCAAAATACCCGCCTGGCGGAGAAGCGGGGCGAGTACCGCGGCGGAGGCGTGGATCAAGTCTCCATGTTTCAAGACCTCTTGGACACGGCTTTCGATATCTGACAATCGTGATGCCAATTGTTCTGGAATTCGGATCAGCGACCCGAAGGTTTTCGCATCTTTGAAGAGCCCCAGCAGCAACTCGACGTCATGCTTCGATACGGTCCCGACTTCACCCCGGCTGGACCTCGTCAGGAGAGGTGTTTCGGCTTCCTCAATCTCCACGAAAAGAGAATGCTTCGGCCGTTCTGCCTGAACGACCGGAGAATTGATGGCGTTGACTAGCATGTCGGAGTCGGCATCGTCGCTCTCTTGCAGCGCCACCACGTTCGGTTTCGTCTCACTATCGAATATCCGACGATCGTCGGCGCGCGCCTTCATCATCAGCGCGAACGCGCCAAGCTGTGCCGCACGGTCATCGATCTCAAGGCCGAAAAGGTTTTTTCGAAGGATCAGAGCCGGAATGTCTCTGAGCCGGTAGCCGCGTTCCAAGTAGATTGCCTTGAAGAGATCGTAGCCCTCGACCAAGATGTGGCAGGAGCCACACGCCGGATCGAGCATCGTCAGCTTCTCCGGATCTAAGCTCGCGGGAGTGATGGCCTTGATCTGGATCGCCACATCAGGCGTCTGCTGCGCTGGTTCGATATAGTAGTCCATCTGCGAGCGCAGAGTCGAGTTCGGATAGGTCGCGAGCCACTGCCTGCCGATGGTGTTCTGGACGAGGTATTTCACTATCCAATTAGGTGTAAAAATTTGAGTAGCTGCGGGAATGTCAGCGCTGGCGACTACTTTGCCGATGACCTCGTCCTTTTTCTCCGAGATGTAGAACTGGTAGAGCCAGCCAATGATTTCGACTTCTTTCCAGTCGTCCTCATCGATCCCATCGACGAGCTTTCGGACCAGCGAGTCCGAGTGAAGCAAATTGGCCGGCAGCAATAGCTCCGTTTCGTCGTCAATGCGCTCGAACAAGAACGGCATCGCCTTGTGAAGGGCATTGCACTGCGCAGTGAGCAGCAGGCGGTAGAGATCGCTCTCCTTGTTGCCGTCCAGCTTCAGGTCGATCACCCGGTCCTTCTTCAGCCCAGGCAGATCGACATGCTCGGCGTGTTCGAGGATCTCCGGTGTCGGCTTGCCCTCCGGATGACTGAGGACACGGTATCCGTGATCGAGGTATCCATGGAGCTCCATGAAGCGGATCGCGACCAGGCGGTTGAACCACGTGTAGGCCATTGCCTCCATGGTCTGCTCGAAGCCGTCCTTCGCAATTCGAGCTTCGAGCTTTTGGCGCTTATCGGCGACGGCACGCGGGTGATCTCGTCCGACAATCACGGCCACGTCGCCCCGAACCACGACCGGCGCAACGGCGTTTGCGGTCAATCCGAAGAAGGCGGCGCGGTCGGTCACCGCCTGAATGAACTCTCGGCGGGCCTCGGGAGCGTAGGTCTTGAGCTTGTTGCGGTTCATGCCGACCATCACCGGATCTGGATGCGCTCGTTGTTCGCCAAGGCATCCTCCAACTCCTGGCGCAACGCGCCGAGGAACTGATCTACCTCACCGGACGTCTCGAGGTATGTCGCTTTCACCAGGTCCGCCGGCTTCACGACCCTCTGCTTCTTTACCTTCGGAGGCGGCGGCGGATCTTCGGACAGTCCTGTCGGCGTCGGCGGACCAGGAATTCGGCGCACGAATTCCTCAATTCTCGCCTGCGCGAGGTCGAACTCCTTCATGGCCTCGCCCTCGGCCTGGGTGATATGGGCGAGACTTTCCTGCGTCTCTACCTGCTGTTTCAGATATTCGAGCGGTTTGAGACAAACCGCGCGCAGGGCGCCATCGCCATTCGCGGCCGCGAGGTCGGAGTTCAGCGTCTTGATGTAACCGTCGACCTTGTCGATCGCCTGAGCGCGACGCTCCACAAGGAGTGAAGCGTTCACTTTGCCGACGGCATCAATGAGACCGTCGACCTCCTTGATGAGGCCATAGGGGCTCTTCGCGACCAAGATCTCCTGCATCCGCCTGAGCGCGGGCCCGGCCGTTTCGTTCCGCTCCAGCTCCAATTGATTCAACTGGAAGGTTGCGTGCGATTTACGGAGCCGCTCCCAGTTTGGCTTCTGGTGATTGTAGAAGTGCTCGAGCTCATGGAAGTTATCGCCGACGTCCACAAGGTCGGCCTTGAGACCGTTGAACCGCTCTACGAACTTCCGGCTCTCGCTATCCGCAATCAGCGGACCGAGGAGCGCCAGAGATTCTCCGATCTCGGCCGACCCAGGATAGCTGCCAGTATCGGCGAGTTGCCGAAAGCCGCTCAGGGCCACCTGCCAACCCTTCAGCCGGGTCTGCAGAAAGCCGAACAAGGCATCTTCCCCATCCGGACCCATCTCTGCGAACAACTCCTTTCCGAGAGAGCGAGCGTCGTGGATGGACTTGGGGTCCGCCGTCTCGCGCTTACGAAGCACGATCTTTCGGCGTTTGGCGGGGGTCGTGATGGCTTCGTAGACCTTGTCGATCGCCAACAGCGAGCCGTCCATCATCAGCGTCACCTCTCCCAAGACGACTAGGCGAGCCAAGAGCAGCAGGACTTCGTCCTCGGGCCAGCCATAGGGTCGCAACGAGTAACGCTTCTCCAACATGTCGTGCAGGACGACCTGCTGGCTCTTCATGGAGCAGAGATGGAGATAGTTTCGCAGATCCTCGAGCGCTTCGGGGTTGTTTTCGCCTGCCAGCAGAAGAGCCGTCTCCTTCGCAGTGTCGTTGCTGCGCAGGACCGCCTGCAGTTCCTTCAACGGCTCGGGCGAAAGATGCTTCAGGTACCCCATCTTGTTGAACGTGTTTTGGACGAGGTACTCCATGGCCTCGCTCAAGGCCGCGGACGCCGTCGATGCCTTGATCTTGAGCGGTTGCCCGGCGACGAAATACTCGCCAGCGGCCAGCATCTCGGCGAGCTGACGCGCCAGCCGTTCCAGGCGCGAACTATTTTCCTCAGAGCAATCCCGTAGGATGCGTTTCGTGGATTCCGGAAGGGTGCCGTCGTTCTTCTTGATCAGGTACTTCTTGGTCTGCTGATAGATCTGAAGCTCCCTTCCAAGTCCTTCGTCGTTGCCTAGCCGAATGATGACGCATCCGCCGTCCGCCGTGCTGTCGAGGAGAGCCTTGGCCTTGTCGTAAACGTCGTAGCCGTCCGACAGCGGTGTCACCACCGATACCGACAGCGCCATGTCCTTCGGGTTGCCCACGTAGAACTGATCGCAGCGACGATTGAAATCGAAATCCATCTTGTTGGCCGTGAAGCGGTGCTTGCGCTGCCCCTTCAGCACGTCCTCGAAGACGATCTCGCCGAGAAGCTTCGCCTGTTCGCCGCTGGAGAGCTCGACGTTCTTGATTTCCTTGTTGATGTCGCGTTCTTCGTTGGTGAGGAACGTATAGACATCGCCGTTCCTGCTGATCAGCGTTTCCTTCTCCAGCCGACCGAGGCTCTCCTCGATGCGCCGGCGCAAGGCGAGCCGGTCCCCGTCCATGAGCTCAAGGCAAAGCGTCACCAGATTTTCGACGTTCCCCTTCATCTCGTCCACGTAGCGGATGAGAAACAGGACCTGGAGCAGCTTGATGTCGAACGGCTGCAGGCTCGGATTGGATGCGGCCTGGTCGATCGTCTTCTTCACGATGGTGTCGAGGAAGCTCTCGATCGACGGGTAGAAGTCGTACAGAGGAACCAGAATGCCGACTTCCTTTTGAGAGGCCGTCTTCGCGGCGGACTGGAAAGCGTCGAGCATCGAGCGCTCGCCCCTCGCCAGATGGAGGCCGGTGGCGCCCGCCTTGCGGATGGACTCGAAGATCTTCTGGATGAGTTGGAACTGGTAGGGTGCGAACGGATAGTTCTTAACGAAATCGACGCCGTCCCTGAACGGACGGAACGTCATCCCGCAATCCTTGAAAGTCAGCTGGTTCTTGAGGATGTCGCCCTTGGCGACGAATTCCGCTTCCAGGTCGGCCTTCACTTCCGGCAGCTTCGCCAGCAATCGCGACTGAATGACCTCGTCAACGTTGGCGCTGGATAGCGAAAGCGGCGGAAAGAACCGCCCCTGGATCTTGGAGAAATCCTGCTTCTTGGTGCGACTCATGTCGCCTAGCACGGCGTCCATGTCCTCCTGAGAGGTCACGACCACCCAGGCCCGCCGCCGGCAAACCGTACCAAGCTCTTCGACTATGGTCTGCAGGTTGAGCATCAAGTGGGAGTCGGTGCCGATGAACTGGCCGACCTCGTCCACCAGGAAGACGATGCGGTGCTGCGGGCCCTTCGATTCCAGATACTCCTTGACCCACTTGCAGAAGTTCTCGACGGAAATCGAGAAGTTGTTCTCGGCCCCTTCGATCCAGCGGACGCTCGTCGCCTCGCTTTGCCCGAGGGTCTCGCTGAGCGCCTTGACGACCTCGTCCTGATTGAATTCGTACGCGTCGCGTTCCGAGATCCAGTCGTTGCCCGTGAGCTTCTTGTAGGTTACCTGGAAGGCTTCGAATTTGCCCTTGCCGTCGAGGTAGCGCTCCATGTGAGCGATGTGGGGGTGATCGCCGCTGTAGCCCTGGAGTTCGTTCAGGACCTTGAGGAACACGCGCAGGATCAGGTCGCGGCCGGTTTCGTTCCCGTGCGCCGCCTTACTGTCGATGTTGAAGAGGATGACGTCGGTATTGCCGGCCACCACGGCTCGCTTGATGTCGGCGTAGAGAACCGCATCCTTGACCTTGCTCGCAAAGAAATCCACCGCCTCTCGGCTCTTGCCGTCATGCGTATGTGTGCGATTTCGGAGCAGATAGGATAGCACCTTGAGGAAGTGCGACTTACCGGATCCGAAGAAACCCGAGATCCAGACGCCCATTTTGCCGCTGGGATCCGACGCCTTCCCCTGGTCTATGGACTCCAAGTACCAGGAGATGAACTTGCTGAAGTGCAGGTCAAGTTCCTGGGTTATGACGAACTCGTCGAGCTCCTGCCACACCGACGAGTCGTCAAGCTGGTCCGCCTTCACGACTCCGTTGATCGGCCTGAAGATATCGCGTTCAAAGAGGTTTTTGATGAGCATTACAGCCTCGACCTACGGGACCAGCTTGAAAGCGCGGTAGTAGTTGTTGTTCTTGAGCTTGCCGAATAGCCGCAGCGACTGTCCGTCGTAGCGGCCGGGGTAGAAGAGAAGCAAAGGCGTGTTGCCCATGACGGGCTGAAGATTGTTCAAGAGCGAATGAGTGCGCAGCAGCGGCCAGACAAGTCCGGCGCCGGATACGATGATGAGATCGTGGCCCGCCGGATTGGCGGCCTCGGCGAACGGTGCACTCAACTTCGATTCGTGCAGCGGCCCCATCAGCGCCTTCTTCAGCGCTTGGTCGCCTTTCGTGCGTTGGAGGTCGATCGCCTTTTCGAGCAGGTTTCGGCTGCGAAGGTGATCGAGCATGAAATCGAACAAGTCGATGTGCTTGACCCGCATCCCGTGCTTCTGCTTCGGGATGTGGTCCAGCAGCGTGACGAGAAAATCGCGAACGCGAAGCTCGTCCTCAGGCGGATAGTCGAAGATATAGAACGCGATCTCGTTGCCGATGCCGGAGCCGCTCAGGAAATCGTCCGAGGTGATCCGCGGCAGAATCTTATTGATTCGCTCGTCGAGAAGTCCGCTCATGGAGTCACCTGCAGACAACGCAGGACGTAGTCCTCCCGGTTGGCCTTCAGGCAACGGACGACCGGATCTGCAACATGAACGCTTTGCAGCTTTAGATTTCGCGTGTTTTCGATGTATCCCGCCTGGGCCAGCATCTGGAATACTGACGAACGCACCCTGAGGCAGGTCTCCTCGGTCCACGCCGGCATCAGCGGATCACGCTCCCTGCAACCGTCCAAGTAATCGGAAAACATCTTATTAGAGAGGGATTTCCCAAATCGCTGATATTGATCGGCGACCACCAAAGCCAAAAAATCTCCCAGCAGCGGACTGTGCTTCACTGCGGCTGCAAAAACGGCGTGGGTTGCGACCGAGCCTTTGCCGTCACGGATTAGCTCCCAAATGTCGGGACCCAGCGTTTCCAGACGAGATTTTATGAGCTGTGCGAGCCGCCGCGCGGTTTCTGGCCGCCTCGCCTGAAGAATGTTCCGCTTTACGATGGCGTCGGCCCACCCAGCGGCATCAACCTTGTGCAGTAATAGGTCGGCGATCCGGCGGCTCTCGCTGAGCTTCAAGGACCCTGCTGTAATATCTGCCCGATATCTAGGTACGAGTAACTTCTTATCGGGCATGTCGTCCGCCGGTTGATTTTGCACGGAAGTCGTACCGTACATGTCATCCCGACCGCCGGTGCCACGAATCTTCATGCTGACGCAGAACGATTCTTCAAGAGTATACTGCAATGCCCCCTCCCCCGACACGACGACCTTCGACCTCGGCGCAGCTGGACCGTTCTCATACGCTGCATTGCGCGGTGTTCGCAAGTTTAAGGTGCAATTTCTGTATCGATGACCAAGGACTGAAGGATCGTTCGGAATGCTCGGGAGAGGCCAACGTCTTTCTCGTGCTAACCATCCGATCGCCGCTTCGTACCGGTGTCCGGACGCAGCTGGGTTAAAAATGATTCGTCTCGCTCGATCGCTTTTGTCCGATTTCCAGTCACGAAAGCCAGCGGTCCTGAAAGAGCCCTTCGAGCGATTTGATCGCATCCGGCAGGGCGGGGCCATTGACCGTTACGCCAAGGAATGTCGCCGCCCTGGTCGTGCCAACGTAGAGGTATTTATCGAAAAGGTCTGGCATTCGCTCGGCGAGCTCATCCACCCCGACGAAGAATACAGCCTCAAACTCCAGCCCCTTGATGTGCTGAACGTCGAAGACTCGGACATCGTTATCTTGGCCCACAGTCTGCCCCCGTAGGCATGCGACAGCTCTGAGGCTACGGTCTGCGAGCGCCGCGTCGAGCGCTTTCGCAAGCGGCTCGACTTCCATTTCCGTATTCACCAGAACCGCGATCGACGGCATTGATCCCGTAAAGCGCTCTATTTCACCGATACGCTCAGCAAGCCATTCGCTCAACTGAGATCGTCCCGACGCCCCCTTCAACAATACAGGTTTCACGCCATCGTTGATGACATCCTCGGGAAGCGCAGCTCTCTCTGCAGAGGGATTAGATATCAGGGCTATTTTGTGTGCCAACTCATTTAGTTGCTGAGTATGGCGGTAGCTGATGTTGATAGGCAGTATCGAAATATTCGGAACGGCCCATTTCAGCTCTTCGGCCGACCTGGTCCCCCATGTCGTTATGCGCTGATTAAAATCGCCGCAGGCGAAGAAGGACTCTGCGGCGGGGTCGCACAATCTGGCCATGCAGGCCAGCTGTATTGGAGAAAAGTCCGTGGCTTCGTCGACCACGATTTGCGTGCGGAAAAGATTCTCTACCGCTCTCAAAACCGCATATCCGCTGTCTTCGATGTTGTTGGAAATGCCAACGTTCCTTAAGAGGTGTCGCGAGGCGCGCAATAGAGTTAGCAAGACCACATCTACTTCAAGCGGCGAGATGTCTGTCACACCAAATCCATCGGCCTTATACCAATGACCTTCGGCCTGTCGCTCTTTGCGGAAGCTGCGATAGCGGCGTGGCACACCCGATACAAAACGCCCGAGCGGAGCCATAAAACGTCGAGCAGCAGTCTGTACCTGAAGGTTCAAGCCGACCGCCTTCAGCTCTTCAGGCGACAAAATCCGGCCGCCGAGGAATTCAATGAGCCTTCCGTGTCGAGTGGCCTTCCCGAGCGTTCTGCCCGATAGCGCAGCACGTGCCTGGGCTCGGGCAGCGCGGATGCAGGCATCTATCGCTGCGGCTCTATCGGCTGGCCTTCGGTGATCCTCATCCTCGTCAGCATCGAGATCATCGATATCCTCAGACCCATCATCGAGGGTGGCGACGAATTGCATAAGCCGCGTGACGATGTCCGGGGTTTGTTTGAACAGTTGACCTAACCCTCTACGGATCTTGTCGTCAGTAAGAGAATGCAGGCCATTTGCGAGAGCCTGCAGCTCCTCCTTAGCGCTACCGATCGTCAGCAACTTGTCACCAGGTGACGAGTCGCCTTTCACAATGTTACCCAGCCTAGCGCCGAGACGCGCGATATCCCGACCAGAGTTTGTCGCGAGCGTGTCAGCATGGATCCCCAATTCCCTCCAGAATTCTTTTGCCTGCCAGTTCTCAAAATCCTCGAACCAGTCAATCTGACGAACGAGAGTTGTGAGCTGAAGGCTTTCTAACGCGGGACGAAGTTTAAAGAGACCGTTGTTCGCCTCTGTGCGCAGCACGCCAAGCTTGTTACGTGCTACGTCGCGGCTATAGTCTGACCATGTCTTGATCCGATCATCAGAAGCGGCAATCTCTTCCAGAGCGAAAGCTTCCTTAACGTACTGCTTCAAAAGCTCGGTCGGTGTAAACATCATCCAGCTCTGGCTGTGCCTATCTGATCCGGCCGTCGTACCCGCTATGATCCTTCGTTCTTCATCTTCCAGGTATTGGGTGTCCAACTTCTGGCCAAGGCGCTTAATGAGTGTTGTTGTTTTTCCCGTACCTGGAGGTCCAAGGACAGCCAATCGCGAGTTAATTGGCATGCGGAAAATACTGTCCTGGATTTCATTCAGAAGCGGCTGATCCCTCAGCCCCATTTTCTTACGAACATCCCGGCGAATTCCCTCCAGAACATTTTCCGCAGCCCGGCCTTCTGCAAGCAAGCTTTCGAGATAGTCGATCTCATCCTGGTGCGCTTCAATTAGCAATTGCCGAAGTGATTTGAGGGTGAGCGGCTTGGACCTAACGGCATGCAGAACCGTATTGATTGAATCCCATCCGTCAGCCTTGAACGCAGGGCGGAGCGTCGCGCGTTCGCGTAGTTCGTAGTTTCGAATTCCCTGCGGAGTGCGCACGTCCTCATCGTGCCCCACTCGCAAAGCAGCAAGCCGTCCGATCGGCGATCGGTAGCTGGCCATCAGTCCCTTGCTGGTTGGCAGAGTGCCAGCGCGCGCAATGAAGTAGACGCGTTCGCCCCCATCTTCGTCGCGAAGGACGATGCGCGCGATCGCAGGTTCCGTCACCAGCTGGCTCAGCTCCCGAAGGAGCTCTTTATTGATGCCGGTGAGGTTTTGCAAAGCACGATCGGCCGTCAATGTATTGACCGCCGCGAACACGCCTGCATCGCCAAGCGGGCGTCCACCTTGCGCGCCAAGCCTCTCGCGCGCTGCGTTGGAAACGTCCTCGAAAAACGTCAGGGTGTGGTTGGCCAACTCGACAAGATGCTCATCCTGCCTCGATGCTTCTCCTTGCACAGAAGTACGTTCCTGCTCGTCCGCACCGGACATTCGGGCCCCCAGGTTCTGTTTTGACAGGCTGTTGCAACACCGATTCGAAATTCGAAGAAATGAGCAGGGCGGCCTGTTGAAATCTCTCTTTGACCAGCAATTCTTGGCCGTGCATTCCCGCCTTCCCGCGGCTCTGCGCCCGTGCAGTTTACCGAACGCGCGACGCTCGAGGCGGGCCTTGCCGGCGACTTAGAAGCTTCAGTGAAGGGAAGACGGTCAAATGACGCGCATTGCAGGTAACACGGGCCGGTGGGCGGTCGCTATCCACCTCGGCTCCGCGGGCGAGGTTGGTCTCGATCTAAGAACCTCCCAGACTAAACTGAAATTCTAGTCTGGATCCCTTACGCCCGAGGCAGAAACCGATGATCTTTGAATTGGATATCGCGGGCGCCGGGAACAATTCGAACGCCCGCCCCTCAGACTCGTAATCTTGAGGGCTGGAGCACACCAGCTCATCCGGGAGCCGAATGAGTGCGAATCATAGTCAGGAGCGCCCCCCCGACTTGCACATTCCGCCGCCGTCCGTGGGCGCTTATTCAACGGATATTCGATGATTTCGATCGCGCCCAGCTAAGCTATTGATTTTATTGGCGCTCCCTAGGGGAATCGAACCCCTGTTTCAGCCTTGAGAGGGCCGCGTCCTAACCGCTAGACGAAGGGAGCGTGAGGTGAACCGCATAGCCTCGAAATCGCCGCGCCGCAAGACGGGGATGGGAATTTTGTGGGGTGAGTGCCTCGAGGGTCTTTCCCCGTGGGGACCCCCACCCCCGACCCCTCCCCGCAAGGGGGAGGGGAGTGGGCTGCCCGGGTGGCGAAGGGATCGGCCATCATAGGATGGAAACAGCCGGCCAAGGCGGCGGTGGGCTCCCTCTCCCGCTTGCGGGGGAGGGTTGGGGTGGGGGCGCTGCCGGCGCCGGTGCCAATGGAGAGAGTTCCCCCACCCGCATCGCATCTTCGATGCGATGCGACCTCCCCCGCAGGCGGGGGAGGCGCTGACCGCCCGAGTCGGCAGAGATGGGGCAGCAACGCAATAATGGCTGGCGTCCGGGCGAAACCGCCCTGCCCTTACGGCTCCACGGCGAAGCGGAGGCGGCCGGTGGGTTTCAGGGACTTGGCGTCGAAGGTGCGGATCTCGGTGGTGCCGCCGACATCCAGTGTCACCGCCAGGCGGTCGCCGGCGGTGCCGGTGGCGACGATGCGGGCGCCCTTGGGCAGCATGGCGGTGAGGTCGGGGCCCGAAGCTGTGCTTCCATCGCCGCGGAAAAGGCGGTAGCCGATGGCGACCAGAAGCACTGCGATCGCGATCGAGGTGGTCACGCCCGCGATCATCATCATGCGCCGCAGCCGCGCCATCAGCTGGGCCTGCTCGGGCGAGGACGGCTCGGGCGCAACGGTGGAATTCATGGACATCTCGACTTCAAATCCTAGCGGCGTGATGACGGTGACGGTCGCCGGCGACGAAGGCTCGCCGCGGCTCGATCGCGTGCTCGCGGTCCGGCTGCCGGAGCTGTCGCGGTCGCGGCTGAAGGCGCTGATCCTGGCCGGTCAGGTCAGCCTCCGCGCGGAGGCGGTGCGGGACCCCGCTTATCACGTCGCCGCCGGCGACACGATCACAATCGACGTGCCGGAAGCGGTGCCGGCCGAGCCCGCGGCCGAGGCGATCCCGCTTAAAATCATCTACGAGGACGACGACATCGTCGTCATCGACAAGCCGGCCGGCCTCGTCGTGCACCCCGCGGCCGGGCACGAGACGGGAACGCTGGTGAACGCGCTGATCGCGCATTGCGGCGCCAGTCTTTCCGGAATCAGCGGCGTCAAGCGGCCCGGCATCGTGCACCGGCTGGACAAGGACACCACCGGGCTGATGGTGGTGGCGAAGAACGATCGGGCGCACGCCTCGCTCAGCGCGCAGTTCGCCGATCACGGCCGCACCGGCGCGATGGAGCGCGGCTATCTGGCGTTCGCCTGGGGCGTGCCGCACCGGCCGCATGGCACCATCAACGCAGCCATCGACCGGCATCCGCATGCCCGCGACAAGATGGCGGTGCGGCCCAAAGGCCGCGAGGCCATCACCCATTACGAGGTGCAGGAGAGCTTTCTTGGCCGCGACGGCAAGCCGGTGGCGTCGCTGATCGCGTGCCATCTCGAGACCGGGCGCACCCACCAGATCCGGGTGCATCTGGCTCACCTCGGCCATCCGCTGCTCGGCGATGCCGTCTATGGCCCGCATTTCAAGACCAAGGCGAACCAGCTCGCGTCGGCCGCGCGGGACGCGCTCGAGGCGCTCGGACGGCAGGCGCTGCACGCCTATCTGCTGGTCATCGAGCACCCGCGGACGGGAGAAATAATGCACTGGGAATCGGAGCTGCCGGAGGATCTCATGCTGTTGAGGAGCGCCCTGCGAGCGGCGCTATGACGCAGCGCCTTCAGAAAAACGCAAGCATGCCAGCAGGTTATGGCAGCCACACGGGGACGTGACCCCCGGAATCCTTCCACCGGGGGGCGAAAATGGTGTATGTTGCGCCTGCGTCGAATGGTCGACGCATGGAACGTCGCAAACCGGCCGGCTTTAACCAAGCGACCGCTTTGCCTGGCCCGCCGCTATCGGGGGCCTGAACCAACTGGAGGGCGCTCGATGGCCCGTACAGCTACACTCCCGGTTCTCAATGGAGAATCCGGACTTTCACGCTACCTCGCCGAGATCCGCAAGTTCCCGATGCTGGAACCGCAGGAGGAGTACATGCTCGCCAAGCGTTGGCGCGAGCATGACGACAGCGACGCAGCGCATAAACTCGTGACCAGCCACCTCAGGCTCGTGGCCAAGATCGCCATGGGCTATCGCGGCTACGGCCTGCCGATATCCGAAGTCGTTTCGGAAGGCAATGTCGGCCTGATGCAGGCGGTGAAGAGGTTCGAGCCCGAGAAGGGCTTTCGCCTCGCCACCTACGCCATGTGGTGGATCAAGGCGTCGATACAAGAGTACATTCTGAGATCGTGGTCGCTCGTGAAGATGGGCACGACCGCGAACCAGAAGAAGCTGTTCTTCAACCTGCGCAAGGCCAAGAGCAAGATCTCGGCGCTGGATGAAGGCGATCTGCATCCGGATCAGGTCAAGCTGATCGCGAAGCGCCTCGGCGTGACCGATCAGGACGTGGTCGACATGAACCGCCGCCTCGGCGGCGACGCCTCGCTGAACGCGCCGATCCGCGACGACGGCGAAGCGGGCGAATGGCAGGACTGGCTGGTCGATACCTCGCCCAACCAGGAAGCCATCATGGCCGAGCACGAGGAGTATGACCACCGCAGGCAGGCGCTGAACGGCGCGATCGGCGTGCTCAACGCGCGCGAGCGCCGCATCTTCGAGGCGCGGCGCCTGGCCGACGAGCCGATGACGCTCGAGGACCTCGCCGCCGAGTTCGGCGTGTCGCGGGAGCGCGTGCGCCAGATCGAGGTGCGCGCGTTCGAGAAGGTGCAGTCCGCCGTCAAGGGCGCCATCGCCAAGCAGGAGGCGGCGGCCCTCGAGGCCGCGCATTAGCGGCGCGGCTTGCGGCTTGAAGGTGGTCTTTGGATGCGATCGGAGCCGGCGGAGACGCCGGCTTCTTGTTATGTGATCAGTCCGGCGCAGCGCGGGCGAGCCCGGCGAGCGCACAGCCCTCGCAATAGCGGGCATCCTTGTAGTCGATCCAGTTGTGCGCATAGATCCGCTCCCGCGGGATCTGATAGCGCAGCCGGAGCAGCTTCGAGAGAATGCGCCACGCGGCGACCTGGGCTTCGGTGGCGGGCCGGGTGACGTCGGGATAGTTGCCGGCGAACTCCACGCCGATGGAATTATCGCGGACGACCTTGCGATAGGTCGGGCCGTTGTCGATATAGCGGTTGTCGTTGCGGTTGGCGCCGTCGCCATGCAGCGTCACCAGGGTTTCCGGCACCGCCCAATACACCGTGCCGTCGGTTTCCACCCACAGGGTGACGCCGCGCCGTTTCGGGTTCTTGGCTTGCGCCAGCGCCCCTGATCGCGCCGATCCCGCCGGCCCTTCGGTCTGGTGGACGATGATGTTGGTCCAGGGATGGGCCTGGGCGGGATCGCCCCACGGCGCCAGCCAGACCATCTTCAGACCGGGGATGTCCGGCGTGCCGGACGAGCGGGCGAGCGACGTGAGATCCTCGGCCGAGACCGGCGCAGGAAGAAGAAGCAGCGCGAGCGCTGCGCGGAGGAAGAACAGAACCGGCCTCATGGCCGGCAACGATAGCACCGGCTACCCGGCGGTGGCATCCTGCCGGCGCGGCGGTGCCATCATCGGCTCGATCTGGTCCGGCGCCAATGCCGGCGTCTCATGGTCACCGGCGAAGACGGCATAGCGGTTCTTGCCCTCCTTCTTGGCGGCATAGAGCGCCTGGTCCGCCCGCGCCATCAGCCGGTCGGGGAATGCGCCGACATCCTCGGTCCATTCGGCGATGCCGATCGAGACCTCGATCGGCACCTCGGCGCCGGCACAGGCCTCCGCATCGTCGCGGCAGACCTGCAGGATGCGCCGCGCGATCATCGCGCCTTCGCGCAAGGCGGACGCCGGCAGCACGATGCAGAATTCGTCGCCGCCGGTGCGCGCCAGCATGTCGCCGGGGCGCAGCCGGGTCTGGGCCATCAGCGTGAAGTGCTGCAGGCAGGCATCGCCGGCGGCATGGCCATGGGTGTCGTTGATGATCTTGAAGCCGTCGAGGTCGATCACCAGCAGCGCGAACGGCCGCCGCGAGCGCTCGGCGCGCGCGCATTCCTCGCTCAGGCGCTGCATCAGGTGACGGCGGTTGGCGACGCCGGTGAGATCGTCGAGCAGCGCGAGATCGGCGACCTCGTTGCGCAGCCGGTCCACCGCCATCAGCAGGAAGCCGAAGTTGAGCGACATCGACAGGAAGATCAGCAGCAGCACCGCGGCGGCCTGGCCGCTGGTGGAGTGGCTGAAATTGAAATCGGCGCCGACGAACGCCCCGATCGACCGCGCGGCAAACACCGCGATGATCAGAACGGACAGCAGGCCGGCCAGCCGCGCTCCCGGATTGACGGGCCCGCGCCTCGCATCCAGCACCAGCCGCGCGATGATCGCCATGGGGACCGCCTGCCCGATCGAGTAGCACAGGATCCTCAGCGGGCCGTGGTCGTATACGTATTGGAAAAATGCGATCGACGCGCAGGTCATCGCAACGACGGTCAAGCTCAGCCGCCACGACGCCCTGTAGCCATAGAAGCGCTCGACGCCCATCGCCGCGAGGCAGATCGCGAAGGTCATCAGCGAGCCGCCGGCCAGCAGCGGAACGAACGAGCCGAAATAGAACCGCGTCAGCGCGAACGTCGCCGCCGGCGCGCACATGAACGCAGACGCAGTCCAGTACCGCGCCGAATCCAGATTGGGATAGCTGCGCATCACGTAGGCCCAGATCAGGCCCAGCGCGAGGAAATTGACCACGAAGGCGGTCCACAGCGTCGGAACGTTCAGCATCCCGACAGCAGGACGCCGCAGGTCCTGTCCTCGATGTTCAATAGCGCCGCGCTCATGAGCTACCCTGTTGCTCGCGGCAACATGGGCGCGGCGCAGTTAACGGTTCCTCAAGGTCGCAACCAAGGTTGCGCCTTGGTTTTGAATCAATGAAGACACCTTTTACGATCCGCTAACCTTGTCACGACCTGCGTGCCAGCGGCGCAACTGGCCGGCGAATGCATCGAGCTGTGGATAAGCGCAACCGCGCTGGTGACAGCGTGAGGCAGAGCTTCGCGAATCTGCTGGGATCGACACCCGAGGCTGATGCATGGCTGGCGTGCGCCAGCGAAGCCTCGAAGTCGCGTTGCAATCCATCAACTCCTGACGAGGATGCCATGGCGAAGAAGGCGAAGAAGGCCGCGAAGGCCACCAAGAAAGCTGCGAAGAAGACCAAGAAGGCTGCCAAGAAGAAGTAGTTGCACTTCCGGGTGGGAGCGCGGCTTCCACCCGGCTCTCAGTCGGCTCGGCCACTAGCCAATCCCACGTCTCCACCGGTCGGCATTTGCCACGCATCACCCTTTGAGCGACGCTGGCGGAGCAAGACCTTGGCCTCACCCGATATCGGGCGCGCGCTCGAGCGTCACCTCAGCCTCGCGCAGCACATCGAGCGGCGCCCACGGCTTGCTCCAGAACTTCGTGCCGCCCGGCAGCGGCTGCGACAACGGCCGGCCAGAAGTGACGACCACATTGATGTGGGGGTGACGCGCCTTGGCGAGATGGGCAAGCTCAACCCCGTTCATGCGGCCCGCCAGATTGACGTCGGTCATCAGCAGCACGATGCGATGACCCGGCTTGTTCAGGACCAGTTCGGCGGCCTCCGCGCTCTCACACGCGATCACGTCGTACTCGCTCTCTTCGAGCAGCAGCGTGATCATCTCGCGCTGCGCCAGATCGTCTTCCACGATCAGTGCGGTGGCGCGAAAGGGTTGCGACTGTCCCATGCAGGTCCTCCACGAATGTGTGCTCGTAAAGTAATGTGAGTTAAAAGCTGAACGGCCGGATGGTTCGGTTCCAATCAGAAAAAGTGGCAGAAAACCCAGCTGCAATTGGAACAGGCACGTAGATCCGGTCGATCAGGGGAGTGAAGCGACAATGACGATCATTCGAGGCGCATCTGCCGCCGTGACAGGCGCAGCCAGCGGCATTGGCCGTGCGCTGGCGCAGGAGCTGGCGGCGCGCGGTTGCGATCTGGCGCTCGCCGACCGCGACGAGGCGGGCCTCGCAAGCCTCGCCGCCGAGCTCGCCGCGAGCGGCCGCAAGGTGACCACGCACCGGCTGGACGTCAGCGATGTCGCTGCAGTCACCCAGTTCGCCGAGGACGCGACCCGCGCGCATCCCGACCTCAACATCGTCGTCAACAATGCCGGCGTGGCACTGTTCGGCAGCTTCGCCGAGATCGATCAGGCGGAGATGGAGTGGCTGTTCAACATCAATTTCTGGGGCGTCGTGCACGGCACGCGCGCGTTCCTGCCGCATCTTTCGCGCCAGCGCGAAGCGCATGTCGTCAACCTGTCCTCGATCTTCGGCATCATCGCTCCGCCCGGCCAATCGGCCTACGCCGCGGCAAAGTTCGCGGTGCGGGGATTTTCCGAGAGCCTGCGTCACGAGCTCACAGCCGCCGGCAGTCCCGTGCGGCTGTCCGTCGTGCATCCCGGCGGCATCGCCACGGCGATTGCGCGCAACGCCCGCGCCGGCCACGGCATGACCGACAATGCGCGCCGCGTGCAGGCCATCGAACGGTTCGAGCGGCTCGCCAGGACCAGCCCGCGCGACGCCGCGTTGCGGATCATCGAGGGCATCGAGCGCAATGAGCCCCGCATCCTGATCGGCGGCGATGCGCGCTTCATGGATCTCCTGCAGCGGTTCATGCCGGGCACCTATTGGCGCGTGATGGCGAAGCGGCTCGAGAAGGCGGCCGCGAAGCAGGCGTGAGCCACGGGACAGGAGGCGCCGCCCCGCCTCGCGCTCTCGAGACCACGGCACCAGGACACAGCTCATGCCGGTCGGACACGGGAATCACCCCCGTGGCGGTTACGGCCGGAGCGATGGGCGTGTCGGCGAGCTTGATACTTCAGCCACCCAACGACCGGTCAGGCCGCTCTGATATGGGCCAGGAACTGGTTGACCTCGCTGCGCAGCCGGGTCGACTGCTGAGCGAGCTCGCCGGCCGCCGACAGCACCTCGTTGGCGGCGTGGCCGGTCTGCACGACGCCGGACGTGACGCCCGCGATGTTGCGCGTGACGTCCTGGGTCTTGCCGGCGACGACGATCACATTGCCGGCGATCTCGCGGGTCGCGGCGTCCTGCTGCGCGATCGATGAGGCGATGATGGTCGAGATCTCGTCGACCTCCTGGATCGTGGTGCAGATCATGCCGATGCTCTGGACCGCGGCGGCGGTTTCGGCCTGAACCGCGGCGATCTGAGCACCAATCTCTTCGGTCGCCTTGGCCGTCTGGGTCGCCAGTGTCTTGACCTCGCTGGCGACGACGGCGAATCCCCTGCCCGACTCGCCGGCGCGCGCGGCCTCGATCGTCGCATTCAGCGCCAGCAGATTGGTCTGGCTGGCGATCTGGTTGATGAGTGCGACGACCTCGCTGATCTTGCTGGCGGCAACGTTGAGCCGCTGCACCTTGTCGTTGGATTGCTGCCCTTCGTCCGCGGCCTTGCGAACCACGGACGATGCACGCTCGAGCGTCTTGCTGATCTCGTTCATCGAGGATGACAGCTCTTCGGCCGCCGAGGCAACGGTGTTGACATTATCCGATGCGGAGCCGCACGCCTGCGACACCGTCAGGGCCTGCTGCTTCGATTGATCGATCGTCACCGACATCGAACGAGCGGTCGCCTCCATTTCAATGGCCGCAGCCGACACTGCGTCGACAACGCCGCGGACGCTGGCCTCAAAGCCATCGGCCACCTCCATCAGCATGCGGCGCCGGTCCTCCTCGGCACGAGCCTGGGCCTTCTCCTGCTCCGCCTGCAGATCCCTCATCCGGATGGCGTTGTCCCTGAAGACCGAAACGGCGCGCGCCATCTGTCCAACCTCGTCCTTGCGCCAGTCGGCCGGGACGCTGACGTCCAGGTTGCCATCGGCGAGCTCGCGCATGGCGCTCGTCATCTGGACGATCGGGCGGGAGATGCTGCGCGCGATCAACAGCCCGGCGAGCGCGATCAGCACGAGGCCGGCCAGCGTCATCCCGATCGCCAGCGCCCCGGCGCGATTGCGAGCCTGGATGAACTCGCTGTTGTCCATGACGATCTCGACGGCGCCGATCGGCTTGCCGGAGAAATCCTTGATCGGGCCCAGCAGCGCGACCACCGGAACGCCTTTGAGCTGTCCTTGGCGCGACAGGAAGCTGCCGGCCGATGCCTCCCGATACTCGCCGCTTGCGAAGAAGGAGGTCTCCCCGATCGTTGTCGCGAACAGCTTGAAGCCGTTGTCGCCAGCCAGGCGGAACGCGACGTCGACATTCCGGCTGCGCTTGAACTCGTCGAAGAAGTTTTGGCCAAAGGTCAGGCCGAACTCGACCGAGCCCAGATGTTTGCCGTCGGAAACGATCGGTACGACGCCGCGGAGGCCGAGGCCGGCAACGCCGCCCTCCAGCCCGACGATCGGCTTGCGGTCGGTGTTGGCGGCCACCACCGTCTTGCGGAAGCCCGACAGATCGTCGCCGAACTTGGCCGGCTGGTGCACGCGCAGGAAGGACATCGCCGGCGGCGTGTGAAACTGAAACTGGTCGACACCGTAATCGGACTTCATGCTGGCCATGCCCGCGCCGAACAGCCGCATCAAGGCGTCGCGGTCGTTCTGCGCCATGGCGTCCTGGACGGCGGGGATCTTGGCGACCACCGCGCTCATGGCTTCCGCGCGGGTCGACTCCAGCTGCAGGCGCGAATTGAAGGCGTCATATTGGGCGTGGAGCTCGCGCTCATTGGCGCGGTCGATGATGCCGCCGATGATCCACATGGCGACCAGCAGCACGAAGAGGGCCGTCGCGGCCGCGCCGATCACCAGAGAAAGGGTGATCCGGGTTCTCAAGCCAACAAGCTTCAACATGCAATCCTCGAACGTCGACCGGTGTTCGAGTATTGCAGCGTTGCAACTAATTATTCCTGAACGAGTCAACCAATGGAGTGGACCAACAACAAATTAGCTGCTGCGGGCGAGAACGGCTATCGAAGCTTTCCGCCGCACACTTTACTCTTAACCTGCCGCAACCCACGCTGGTTGCAGGTCATTTCATCTCAACCAGAACAGATCCGTTCGGAACGTCCTGACAGAGCAGAAGGTCGGATCTGTCGGACAGGGCGCGTTCAGGCGACAGGACCGCCGCGCGCCCGCCAGCGGCTCATGCCGCCGGCATAGTGGCGGATATCCTGCCGCCCCGCCGACAGCGCCCGCCGCAGCGCGGTGGCCGAGCGGCCGCCAGCCTGACAGATCAGAACCACCGGCTTGTCGTGCACGAGGTCGCCCGGGTCGAAACGCGACAGCGGGTGATTGACGGCGCCGGGAATGTGTCCGCCCTTGAACTCATGCGGCTCGCGCACGTCGACGATGATGCAGCTCCGCTGCTGATGCGCCCGCACCAGCTCGTCATGCTCGATCGCCGGCACACTCGTCGATCCGGTCAGCTTGCTGAACAGTCCTGATAGCATAGGAGGAACCTCTCACTGATTGACATAGGGGGCACTCAGGCGACTCCGCCTACCCCTGTGTCCGCTTCGCCTTGGCCTCGGATGCTTCGACCCAGAAGAAGAACGCACCTGCGCCGATCGCGAGCGCGGCGAACCAGGCGCCATCCGGCACGCCGGTGATGTCGGGCAGCCGCACCTTGCCGAGCGCCCAAACATTCAGGACGTGAGCCTTCACCCAGTCGAAGCTCAGCGCATAGAGGATCGCGCCGACAATCATGCCGAAAGCGCCGACTGCGGCATGCACGCTGCCGCTGGCGATGGCGCCGAGCGCGGTGCCCGGGCAGTAGCCGTAGACCACCATGCCGACGCCGAACAGCGCCGCGCCGAGCGCGACCGCGAGCATGTTGGCGTCCTTGACGTAATATTTGGTGTTGCCGGTATCAACCAGCAGCAGCACGCCGATGCCGCCGACCAAGATCGCCGTGCCCATCACCTTCAGCACGGTGAAGTCGCGCAGCCGGAACTGGTTCTCGATCACGTTGCAGCTCGTGACCTTGCCCTGCTGCAGCAGATAGCCGAACACGGCGCCCATCAGCAGCGGGCCGGCGATGCTCATCAATGACGTCATGGCCATTCTCCTATGCTTTGCGGAACATGACGCGCGACGCCAGAAGGCCGGTCGCGAACATCACGGCGAGGAACAGCCAGCTCGACAGCGCCAATTGCAGACCGCCGGAGATGCCGTGTCCGCTGGTGCAACCGCCGGCCAGACGCGCGCCATACATGATGACGATGCCGCCGAGAAACGCGGCCACGAAGCGCTTGACCACAGACGGGCCAAAGCGCTCCTTCCAGACCTCCGGTACCAGTTCGAGGCGCCACGTGCCGGAGATGATCGCCGACAGGAATGCGCCGAACGGAATGCCGACCAGGAACCAGACGCCATAGTCCCATTTCAACGGCATGGACTTCCAATAGCTGTTGGCGGCGACGGCGTCGGATCCGATCACCGGCGCGGCAAACAGCGATGCGATGCGCGAAAACGCCGTCGTGACGCCGAGGGGGTCGCCGAACCCGGCAAAGGCCACCCAGCTGAGGACGCCGATGCCGGCGCCGACCAGATAGGGCGACCAGTCGATGCGCCTGGACTTGCCCAGATCCTTGACCATGACGTCGTTCATCATTGCCACGACGGGTCCTCCCTGCTGACGCGGCCCAGCGCCGCGACCGACTTACGTTACTATATGCATATATTCGAATTTCTGCAATTATAATTCAGCCGCTGCCGACGGGTGAGGTGAAAAGGCGGGGCTCTGCGGCAGCCTGACTGCGAGGAAACAGCGGCACTGACGAACTCGGGGACGGCAGCCCCGGGCAAGCCGCGGCGGAGCATGATCCGCCGCGACCCCACGCTCTGTTCATGTCGGCGCGGGCCTCGCAAGCCCATCGTCACCACGCGACTCGGTCACGCAGCTTGCCGCGGCCGCGCGAAAGATCCTCGAGATGAGGCTCGCAAGCCACCGCAGAAGCGATGGCAGCGTGGCCGGCGCACCTGTCAGCACACCCGACGCGGGCCGGCCGAAATGGCGGCGAGATCGGATCTGCGCGGCTCTCAGTCGCTACGAACCCTAGGCGGCTCTCACGCCGGCGATGAACTTCTTCACTTCCATGCTCAGTCTGGCACTGTCGTCGGCCAGCGATTTCGCGGCGGACAGAACCTGGGAAGCCGCGGTTCCGGTATCGACGGCGCCGCGCTGCACATCCGCAACGTTGGCTGAGACCTGCTGCGTTCCCACCGCCGCGTGCTGGACGTTGCGCGAGATCTCCTGCGTGGCGGCGCCCTGCTGCTCCACGGCCGATGCGATCGTCGACGAAATCTCCTGCAATTTCTCGATGGTGATGCTGATGTCGCGGATGGCACCGACCGATTGCTGGGTGGCGGACTGGATGCCGGAGATCTGCTGGCCGATCTCGCCGGTGGCCCTCGCCGTCTGCTCGGCAAGCGCCTTGACCTCGGATGCGACCACGGCAAATCCGCGGCCGGCTTCGCCGGCGCGCGCGGCCTCGATCGTTGCATTCAGCGCGAGCAGGTTGGTCTGTCCGGCAATCGTATTGATCAGCTCGACGACGTCGCCGATGCGGGCAGCGGACTTCGAAAGCTCGCTGACCTGTTCATTGGTCTTGCGGGCCTGCGCCACCGCCTCATTGGCCATCTGGGCCGAATCCTGGACTTGCCTGCTGATCTCGTTGACGGACGCGGAGAGCTCCTCGGTCGCAGATGCCACCGACTGCACATTTGCGCAGGCTTCCTCGGAAGCCGCGGTGACGGACGTGGCCAGATTCTGTGCGCGGCTCGCCGTGTTGCTGAGCCCGCCGGCGTGCCCCTCCAATGTGCTCGATGCCGTGGACACGGTGTCGACGATCTCGCCGACCACGGCCTCGAAGCGGCCAGTGATCTCGTCAAGCCGCCGGCTGCGTTCCAGTTTCACCTCTGCCTCTTTCGAAGCGATATCGTCGGCCTGCTTCTTCGCGATCAAGGCGGTCTTGAAGACCTCCAGGGCGTCGGCCATCATGCCTACTTCGGTCTTCTGGCCGCGATAGGGGATCTCCGTCGCCAGGTTGCCCTCACCGAGCGCCTGCATCGGCCTGATGATGGAAGCGATGCACCGGGAAATGTCGCGAACGAACCAGCTTCCGACGCCGATGCCGGCGAGAACGGCAAGGACGATGACCGTCGACATCAATGCAAATGCCTCGGCATAGCCATCCGCGGCGATCTTCGTCTCGGCGTCGGCGCCACGATTGTTGAGGTCAATCAGCTTTCGAAGATATTCGTCCGACTGATTGGCGACGCCCCGGACCGTCTTGTTGAACAGATCGCTTGCCTGCTTGGTCGCATTGCCGTTCCCTACGCGCAGCACCTCGAGCACACCATCGGCAGCCTTGACATATTGCTCCCAGCCCCGCGACCAGCTCTCGAACAGGCTGCGCTCCTCGGAAGACGAGATCATCGCCTCATAGGAGCGGCGCGCCGTCGCAATGACGGCGAGCGTTGCCTTCATGTTGCGGTCGAGATTGTCCTTCTCCTCAGTCGTATCAGCCGTCATGTAGGCTCGGAGCTGCGCCCGATTGAGATTGATCGCCGAACGCAACTCGCCGAGCACGCGCACGCTCGGCAGCCAGTTCTTGGCGATCTGTTCGGTATGCGTGTTGATTGTCTGCATGCCGCGGACGGCCAGCAATCCGACGATGGTCATCGCCAGCAGCAGCAGCGCAATGACGGCCGCCATTTTTGCTCGAATGGAGAGTTGCGTCATCTCGCGTGCCTTTCGTAGTCCCGGCGATTCGTATCGGTCCGCCGCATGATTGCGCCGTACCCCTCGCGACGGTAACACTCGACCTTCGCAAATTGGTTAACGAGCGGGATCTCGAGACTGGGATCTACCAACGTCATGTTCGGGCGTGATAGTCCGAACGCCCTGTTCGGCGCGCATCTCCTGTGGTCGACCCGCGGACCACGCGATCCGCGCTCCGGCGTGAACGACGCAAAGACACGTGTCTTCGGGTTCGATCCGATCTGATCAGACAATGTTTTTGTCAGAGGCCTGGAGTGCGCCGACACGCCAGGCGTCGACGAGCCTGTGACAGACAGGTCCCGGAGATTCATGGATGCTGCTCTTTGACGCTGCATTTTCAATGCCGCTCAGCAGAAGCAGGCTCGCTTCCGCAAGATGTCTCATGAAGGCATGACGGAGGGCGACTGAACCGGGCTCTGCGCCGGCTTGGCGGCGAACAGCCAGCGGTCGACGACAAAATCGGTGACGGCCGCACCCAACCACATGCCACCGAGCACGATCCACGCTGTGAGCGCAAACACCGATGCCCCCGTCACGCCGGCGCCGACGGCGCAGCCGCCCGCCAGCATGGCGCCGAATCCCATCAGGACGGCGCCGATCATGTAACGGCGCATGCCGCGCCCATCCGAGAAGCCTTCGAGATTGAGTTCGCGCGCCAGCGCGGCCGCAACGAACGAGCCGATGAACACGCCCGGAATGATGCCGAGATCGAAGCCCGGCTTCAGCTGCGTGCTGGCGAGCACCTGCATCAGCAGTTCCGCCGAAGGACCGCTGAATGTGAGGCTCTTCAGCGGCACCGGCGAGAACGAGGCCTGGCCGAGCTGATAGGTGAGGAGCCAGCCCCCGGCGACCGCCGCGCCCGCGGCGACCGCCGCGCGCAGGATCTTCGGGCCGACCTGAAACTTCGACACGGCGGCGAGCCCGGCCAGGAACCACAGCATGCCGAAACCGAGCTTCTCGGGCGTGCCGCCGCCGAACAGGCTCATGATGTCGCGCGACGGTCCGCCGTCGACCAGCCAAAGATTGGTGAGCCACTCGCGCGCCGGCGCGAGCAGTCCGCGATAGGCGGACTGCGCCGTCACCGCGAAGATCAGGCCGGACAGCAGCGCCCGCAAATTGCCGTTGGCCGAGAGCACCAGCAGACGGCTGGCACAGCCGCGCGCCAGGATCATGCCGCAGCCGAACAGTGTGCCGCCGATCATCGCGCCCGAAATGCTGCCCTGCTGCGCCAGTTGGCGCGCTTCAGAGACGTCGAGCAGGCCCATCGCCACCAGCGCCTGGGTGCCCAGCAGCGCCGAGGCGAAGGTGAGGAGCCACACCGCCAGCCGCGGACCGCCCTGCCCGCGCGCGAACTCGACCGTGGCCGCCCGCAGGCAGAAGCGGCTGCGCTGGGCGAAGAAGCCGAACGCGCCGCCGGCCGCGAGCCCGCACAGCAGCGACACCAGCTCCTCACCCAGAAGGTCGATCAATGCGGTGAGCACGGGCGCTCCCGTCGTTCAGGCCTGCCGCTCAACATGCCGGGCGGCATCGGTAAGGACGCATGCGCCCGTCACGGTCGCAGATAGGCGTATCCACTCTGCTGCAGCTCGGTGAGGCGCACGACGCCACCCTTCTCCGCCACCGCGAAGCCTGGCAAGAGATCGTCGAGCTTCACACCCTGCGCCTTCATGGTATTGGCACAGGCCTCGAAGCCGACGCCGGCCTTCATGAGGCGCTCGGCCAGAGCCGAGATGGTCTGGTCGGCTGAAATCGCATGAAAGGCCCGCAACCCCGGACCGTGGATCACCAAGCGAATGTCTGCGCGTCCAGGTCCTCCGGTGCCATCGACGTGATTCTGGAGGTTGCCGAGAACGAACAGGGCGCGGTCCTGATCGGCGAGATGATAGGCGACGCGCTGGCGCGGAGACTCCGTCGCCGCGCGTGCGCGGCTGACACCGAAGATTCCAACCACACTGGCAAGACCGGCTTGCATCAAAGATCGACGTTCCATGGTGACTCCTAACGCGTGGCTGCAATGAATCCTGCGATGCGATCAGCGGCATCCTCGGCGGCGAGATCGCGAAAGAAGTGATCTGCGTCGTCAATCGTCTCCAATCGGACACGGCTGCCGGCGCGCGACGCCAGCGGCGCGAACGACGCTGCCACGTCCGGTACCGTCTTGTCTTGCGCTGCCGCAAGCACCAGAACCGGCAGGCTCACGTCGGCGATCAGCGCCGCCGTATCCTGGCGCCGGTCGGCGCGATAGAATGCTGCGAATGCGCGCGCCGTCACCTTGGCATCGCGGCAATAGATGAAGCCCGGCACCGACATCCAATCACCGCCGCGCCCGGCGGCGATCGCAGCCTCAGCCTTGTCGAGCAGCGGCGCCAATCGCTGACCGTAGCTCTCCGCATAGGCGTCTCTCAAACCGGCCTCGATGCTCGCCGTCGCCGGCGCCAGCAGGATCGCACCGTCGACCGCCGCTTTGGGATTGGCGGCCAGATAGCGCGCGAGCTGATTGGCGCCGCGCGAATGTCCGAGCACGAAGACGTGCGACGACGTCTTGCGCGCTTCACTCAGCCAGGCGGCGATCTCCACGACAGCATCGTCCGTCACATAGTCATGGGGTTTGGCACAATCGTACATGCCAGTGCGGCGATCGAGACCGAGCACGAGATTGTGCGCGAGCGAGGCGATCCCCCGCTCGGCCAACGCCTTGGACAGGCCCTGGATGGTCTCCATGTCCTTGTGCGCGAGCGTGCCGTGCGTCATCAGCACCAGCGGCACATCCGGTCCAGACTGCGCCGGCAGTCGGAGCGTGCCGAGCGCCGTACGCCCGCCGATCGTGAGCTCGCGCGGCTCCTCGGCCGCGAAGGCGATCGACGCAATGAACGAGACGACGAGAGCGAGCCACCACCGCATCGCAAATTCCTCAGGGACGAACGATCGTCCAGTTTTTCTCGGACAGCTCCAGCAGGGTCGCGACCCCGGTCTTGACGACCGTAACACCGTCGAGCAGAGGCGGCTGCCGTCCCTCCTTGCTCGCGAGCGTCTCCAAGGTGTTGCCGCAGGCGATGAAGCTCACATTGGGCATCGACTTGGCGAAGCCGAGCACCCGCTCCTTCACCGGCGAGCGGTCGGCCAGCAGCATGTCGAGGCCACCATTGAAGGCGACGATCACGATCTCGACCTCCGCGCCCTCGCCCGAATAGTGGCGGGAGACATTCGCGGCGACGTCGAGCACTGCGCGCATCTTGGCCGGATCCTCGTCGCTGATCTGCAACGCGAGCCTATGTGGCTCGGCTGCAGTGGCGATGGACGCAACCCCGCTTCCGGCCACGGCGACGGATGCGGCCGCCAACAGCATCTGGCGGCGGCTGCATCCGGCAATCCTCACTCGACGCCTCGCGGCTTGCCGTCCTTGTCTTCCGGCGTGACGTCGACCGCTGTCGCGCGTCCGGTGATCTTGACCGGCGCGATGCAGTTCTTCATGCACGGATCCTTCTGCCAGAACGCCTTCTCGCTCGTGCTCCGGTCATCCATGATGAACCCGCCCTCGTTCGGCATCTTGATCGTGGCGAGATTGCTGTTGCTCAACTCGAAGTTCTGATCGGTGATCACGTCGTTCAGATAGAGCACATAGGCGACCAGCGCGTAGTACTCGTCGACCTTCAGCGACTGCGGACTGCCGAACGGCATCGCGTGGCGGACGTAGTCGAACAGCGTCGAGGCGTAGGGCCAGTAGGAGCCGACCGTCTTGACCGGATTGTCTGATGTCAGCGATCCCTTGCCGCCGGCGAGCACCGGCCAGCGGCCGGCACCCTCGCCGAATTCACCATGGCAGCTGGCGCAATTGTCCATGAACAGCTTCTCGCCCTGGGCGACGGTGCCCTTGCCGACTGGCAGCCCCTGCCCGTCCGGACGCACGTCGATGTCCCAGCCGCGGATCTCCTCGGCGCTCGGCGCGCGGCCGATGTTGAAGTGCTGCGGCGGCTTGGCCTCGGTTTTGGCCTCGATCTTCTCGCTCGGACCGCCGGCGAATGCCACCGAGCCCGCAAGCGTTGCCAGCGCTGCGGCGGCAATGAGGAGCTTAGGCGACCTCGACATTCTCGACCTCACCGTTTGCCTGCACATGCCAGGTCTGGATGCCATTGTTGTGATAGATGGAGTTGTAGCCGCGGACCTTGCGCAGCTCGGCCTTGGACGGCTGGACGTAGCCGGTCTCGTCCTGCACCCGCGACTGCAGCAGCAGCGGCTCGCCGTTCCAATCGAACTCGTAGTAGAAGCGGGTCAGCGCCTTGTCGAGCACCGGGCCGTCGATCCGCGCCGGCCACCAGTTGCGGCCACCATCGAGCGACACGTCGACGCGCCTGACCTTGCCGTTGCCCGACCACGCCAGTCCCGAGACGATCGTGAAGCCCTTGCCATGCTTGATCGGCGCCTGCGGGCTCGGGCTGGTGATCACCGACTTGGCATCCATCGCCCAGGTGAAGCGCCGCGCCTTTCCGTTCGGCAAAAGGTCCGTGTATTTCGAGGTTTCCTCGCGGGTGTGCCAGGGCTGGTCGCCGACCTTGATGCGGCGCAGCCATTTGACCCAGAGATTGCCCTGCCATCCCGGCACGACCAGGCGCATCGGATAGCCCTGCTCGGGATACAGCGCCTCGCCGTTCATCTTGTAGGCGATGATGCAGTCGTCGAGCGCCTTCTCGATCGGCAGGCTGCGATCCATCGACGCGGCGTCGGCGCCCTCCACCAGCAGCCATTTGCCGTTGGTCTTGACGCCGGCCTCTTCGAGCAGGGTGCGCAGCGAGACGCCGGTATATTGCACGCAGTGGATCATGCCATGCGTGAACTGGCAGCCATTGAGCTGGGCGCCGCGCCACTCCATGCCGGAGTTGGCCGCGCATTCCATGAAGTGGATGCGGTTGACGCGCGGGTAGCGCTTGAGCTCGTCGAGCGTCAGCAGCAGCGGTCGCTCGACCAGGCCGTGGATCATCAGCCGGTGATCGGCCGGATCGACGTCGGCCACGCCGCCGTGATGGCGTTCGAAGCACAGCCCGTTCGGCGTGATGATGCCTTCGAGCTCATGCAGCGGCGTGAAGCTGACCGAGGATTCGCGCGAAGCCGTCAGCCATTCGACGTCGCGGCGGACGACGTCCTTCTCGAACTTCGACGGCTTGCCGTAGGGGCGCACAGCGACGCCCTCGCCGAGGGTGCGCGTCCATTCCGGCACGTTCGGCGGCTGGTTGGCGGGATTGCCGGCGCCGGCACGCGCCTGCGAGGCCAGCGCCGTGGCGGCAAGACCGCCGGCTGCCGTCAGGAAACCACGGCGCGACGCGCGTGGGGCTGAGGGAAGTAGTTTGTCCTTGGACATCGTCGTCACACTCCGGAGACTTTGACGGCCCGGTTGGGCTCGAGACGAACGGTTTTCTGGCGCTGCAGATAGCTCGACACGACCTCCCAGATCGGCGGCCCCTGCGTGCCTTCGTTGACGCTGGCCCAGCCCGCGACCTGATACTCGCGCGTCGGATCGATCGCGGCCCCGGTCTTGATCAGGCGCATGTCGGAGATGCGCTGCCCCTGCGGCTTGTTGACGTCGATGGCGTAGGACATGCCGCCGATGCGGACCATGTCGCCGCCCTGCTGGTAGTAGGGGTCGACGTTGAACAGGTTGTCGGCGACGTCCTCGATGATCTCCTTCAGCCGAGTGCCGGTCATACCCATGCGATAGACGGCCGGATAGGTGATCGCGGTGGCGTTGGTGACGTCCTCGAAGGTGATGTCCTGGCCCGGCATCACGCTGGTGCCCCAGCGGAAGCCCGGCGACAGCGCGATCTCCGCATCGCGCTCCTGCAGCAGCGCTTGGCAGATGAGGTCATCGAACGTGCCGTTGAAATTGCCGCGGCGATACAGCAGCGTCTCGGTCCGTCCCAGCGGGCGGGCGAGATCGGCGGCAAACGGCTTGCGCACCTCGGCGATCTTGGCCGCCATCGCCGGATCCGGCGTGATCACGTCGGAAAACAGCGGGATCAGTTTGTAACGATAGCCCTTCACCTCGCCGTCCTTGACGTCGAGATCGAGCCGCGAGACGAACTTGCCGGAGGAGCCCGACGCGATCAGCAGCGTCTTGCCGACCTTCACGGCCTCGGGCAGCGCATCATGGGTGTGACCCGTGAGAATGACGTCGAGACCCTTGACGCGGCTGGCCAGCTTGCGGTCGACGTCGAAGCCGTTGTGCGACAGCAGCACCACGAGGCCGGCGCCGTCCTTGCGCGCCTTGTCGACCTGGGTCTGAACATCCTCCTCGCGCACGCCAAACGACCAGTTCGGAATCATCCAGCGGGGATTGGCGACCGGCGTATACGGGAAGGCTTGGCCGAGCACCGCGATCTTGACGCCGCCGCGCTCGATCATCGTCGAGGCTTCGAACGCCGGCTCGTTCCATTCGGTGTCGCGGATGTTGAGGCCGAGGAACGGAAAGCCGAGACCATCGACCGCCTGCTTGACGCGCTCGGTACCGTAGGTGAACTCCCAATGCCCCGTCATCGCATCCGGCTTCAGCAGCGCCATGCAGTCGATCATGTCCTGGCCGCGGGTCTTCAGCGACGACCATGATCCCTGCCAGGTGTCACCGCCATCGAGCAGCACGACCTTGTCGCCGCGCTCGGCGCGGATGGCCTTGATGACGGTGGCGGCGCGGTCGAGCCCGCCGATCCGCCCGTAGGTCTTGGCGAGCGCCTCGAAATCCTCCGAGGTCAGCGCATAGGCCGACGACGAGCCCGGCGCGATGCCGAAGCGGGTGAGGAAATCCTTGCCGGTGACATGCGGCGGCTGGCCCTTGGCGTCACCGACGCCGAGATTGGTCGACGGCTCCCGGAAATACAGCGGCATCAGCTGGCCGTGGATGTCGGTGACATGCACCAAGGTGACGTTGCCGACCGGATCGAACGCCAGCAGCTCCTTCTCGGTCAGCTTCTGCTGAGCAAAGGCGCGGGTCGCACCCGCAAGACCGGAGCCACCCGTCAAGGCAGCCGCCGCCAATGCGACCTGAACGAATTCGCGACGCGATATCATGATGTATCTTCCTTGTGTCCGCGGCTAGTTGCGGACCGACGGTGTCTCGACGGGCAGCCCGATGCCGCGCCAGGCGACGTAGACTTCGAGGGCGAGGAACTCGTCCGACAGCGGCTTGTAGGGCACGCCGCGAACGTCGAACATGCAGCCCTCGAAGCGTTCGTGCAGCGGGATCAGGCGCTGATCGCGCAGCCGGTAGGTCGGAAAGCCGTTGGTCTGGCCTTGGCTCAGAAAATCGGCGCGCATGAACTTGCCGTTGTTCTTCTCGTGGCAGGACGCGCAGGCGAGATCGAGCTGCCCGACCCGCGTATAGTAGATCTCCTTGCCCTTCTCGAACCATGGCGACATCGGACCGTCGGTCTTCACCGCCACCGGCATACCGCGCGACTGGTAGCGGACGAACGCCGTCATGTCCGTCAGTTCCTTCGACTTGAAGGCCCAGGGCTGCGCCTTCATGTGCTCGGTGCGGCAGATGTTGATCTGCTGCTCGAGATTGACCGGCTTGTTGAGCTTATCGCTCCATTTGGGCATGGCGGCGCCGACGCCCTTCATGGTCTTTTCCGCCTCGCCATGGCAGCTCATGCACGACTTGCCTTCGCTGCCGTCGACCGTCTTCCAGACGTCGGCGGCCCGCTCCACCGCGAGGAAGCCGGGATTCTCCAGGTCGTCATCCTGGAGCGCGCGCGTTTCCTTGGTGCGGAACTGATAGCCCGAGATGATGGTCTTGAAGACGTGACCGGGAGGCGCCGGAATGCCCTTCCGTTCGGCCTCCTGGCCGAACGTCGCGGCTGCCGACAGGGCGAGCGCGGCCGAAGCCAGGACGGCGAGAGAACCGTAGCGAATGGACATCCGTCACTCCTCCTAGCGATCACACGCGGCCGATCAGGCCTTCAACGCGATCTTCTCTTCGGCCGTCACGACTGAGCCATCATCATCCGTCCAGGCGAACTTGAACGTGCCTTCCTCGTCGATCCTTGCGTCGAACTGGATGTACGGGTTGGCCGAGATCGCCGGCTCCAGCGCGCAGGAGAACACCGGCTTGCCGTTGAACTCGCAGGTGAACTTGTTGATGATCTTGCGTGGGATCGGCTTGCCCTGCGCATCCTTGCGCTGACCCGATTCCATCAGATGCGAGACCAGCGTCTTGATCTGGATGATCTCGCCCTTCCTGGCTTCCTTCGGAAGCTTGATGCGCGGCTTGTCTGCCATGTTCGTCTCTCCCCTGTCTCAGCCGCCGCAGCCGCCGATGGTGACCTTGACGGTCTTGCGCTCCGTGAAGAGCGAGCCGTCGCTCATCTTCGCGATTGCGATCACGTTCTGGGTCTGCGCCAGACGGATACGGATCGACGCCTCGGCCTTGCCGGACATCGGCGTGAACATCAGCGTGGCGACGCCGGCGTTCGGATTGCCGTCGGCCACGAACAGCACTTCCTTGACGTAGTTGTCTGGTGTCATCGGGCTTTCGACCGTGAGCGCGAGCGGCACGGTGTTGCCGTTCTCGGCGATCTCAGGCAGATCGAGCGTAATCTTGCCCTTGGCCGCTTCCTTGCCGCCGGTGAACTTCTTGATCATCTCGGCCGCGTCGTTGCTCGGCTCGGCGTTGGCGGCCATCGGCAGCACCGTCAGGGCGACGAAACCGCCGCCGAGAAGGAACGCCTGTCGTCTGTTGATTGCGCCCATGCATCATCCTCCAGAGGCGGTTATTTCAATGTTTCGAGAAAGGCGACGACGTCCTCGACCTGCGCGGCGGTGAGGACGGGTTTGCCGACGAACTCCGGCCTGACGCGATTGAGTCCGTCGTTCTTGTAGAAGGCGGGCATCACCGTATCGGTAAAGATACGCTTGGGATCGGCGACGATCAGGCGCAATTGCGCCGTGTTGTAGCGGGTCGCGACGCCGTCGAGCGACGGACCGAACTCGCCGTGAAACTCTTCGGACTTCAGCGACGACACCTGATGACAGGCGAGACAATTGCCCAGCGTCCGCGTCAAAAACACCTTCTTGCCGGCATCGGCATTGCCGGGCGCGCCCGTCAGCGATTTCGGAATGGCATAGTCGACGACATCGAGCCTGATCGGCTCGTCACCTCGCGCGGCTGCCGACAGCAACACGCAGAGCAAGGCGGCCGGAATCAAACGGCGCATGTTTCCACCCTGACCGACGAGGCGTCGCCTCGCCTTACGATGACACGACGGACTTACGATCCATCATATTCAAGAATTATGATTTGATAATGTGATTGGTGTCAAGCGTATTTCGATGCCGCAGTGCACTCAACCCTTGGTCGAAGCGAGATAGTCGCGAAATGTGCCGCGCTCATAGGCCCTCTCGCGCACGAAGCGGAACATTGCGAGGAAATGCGGCGGCTTGAGATAGCCCGGCGCGCGCGCCACCTCGCGCGCGAGCGGCTCCTTCGCAGAGACCCCCTCGGCCGATGGCGGAAAGAACTGGAACGTCGGCGTGAAGCGGATCGCGTAACGCTCGGCGAGCTCCTTCTCGGCAAGCTCCTTGCCATCGAAGTCGATCACCTTGCGCGCGCCGAGCAGGTTGAGCTGCAGCACTTCGAAATTGGCACGGATGTAGTCCGTGATCCCTTGATCGGCAAAGTTCACCAGATGAGTCTCGCGGCAATACGGGCAGCCGCGCAGCTCCCACATGATCGCAAGCCGCTTGCCTTCCGACGCCGCACTTTCGAGATCCTCGCGCAGGTCCAGGAAGCTGTTGAGAAACCAGGACTGGTGATAGAGCCCGTCGTCGCCGAGCGCCGCGTCGGCCTGCGCCGGCGCTGACGCCAGGCCGACGGCCGCCGCAGCAGAGAGCAGCGCAACCAGATCGCGCCGTGTCATCGTCCGGTTCGTCGTCATCAGCCTGCTCGCGCGCTTTGCCAAGTCCACTTTGCCAAGTCCACGGAATTTCGATACATGATATTCGAATAACAGAATGTGAAAAGGACATTCGATGCTGCGCCGCGTCATCATGCTGTCGCTCGTGCTGTCATGCCTCACGCATGGCGTCCGTGGGCACGCCGAAGAGAACGCGGACGTTGCTGCCTTCATGCGCTCGGCGATGGCCAGCCTGCGCACAGCCGCGAGCTATGGCCGCACCGGCAATGTGGGCCTGGCGCAGATCGAGCTCGACGACGCCCGGATCGCCTGGGCCAGGCTCAGCCGGCTCGCCGAGCGCTCCAATGCGCCCTATTCGGCCAAATCCTTTGCAGAGCTGATCGCCACCGGAAACGATCGCCTGAAGCAGGCGGACGAAGCGCTGACCGCAGGTGACGGCGCGCGCGCTGCGGCGGCCATTGCCGCATTGCGCCGGTCGCTTCACGCCCTGAGGCAGGACGCCGGCGTGGTCGAGCTCAGCGATTGCGTGTTCGAGCTGTCGCCCGTCATGGACGAGCTGCGCAACGCCGCGATACGGTTCGCAGCGGGCAAGGCCGAGCCCGACGAGGTCGTCCAGGCCGGCACAGCGCTGCGCGAGCGGCTGCAACGCTGCAACGGCCTCGCCGCGCCCGACGTGGCGCGCCAGGCCGAATTCCGCCGCCTGATCGACGGCGCCACGACGAGCGCCGGCGAAATCGGCCGCGCCGCGCGCGAGAGCGACGCCGGCCTGGTGCATCGCTATGAGATCGAACTGCAGTCCTTCGTCAATCTATTGGACTTCCGCTTCGGCTGATCAGCCGATGGTGGCGAGCGACGGAAAGCGCTCGAAGATCCATTCCGACATCCGCGGGATCACGCCGGCGAGAAAGGCCGCGCCGGTCAGGACGAGAAAGCCGCCCATCGTCTTCTCGACCAGGGGGAGATGCGGCTTGATGCTCTTGAGCATGGTCATGAACTGCCCCGTGAAGGCCGCGGCGATCAGGAACGGGATGCCGGTCCCGACCGAGTAGGCGGCGAGCAGCAGCGCGCCCTTGCCGACCGTCGCCTCCGCGCCGGCCATCATCAGCACGGCGGCAAGGACCGGCCCCGCACACGGCGTCCAGCCGAAGGCGAAGGCAAGTCCCATCACGAACGCACCGAGCAGACCGGCCGGCTTGCTTCCGACGTCGATCGTCGCGCTCCGGTACAGCAGCGGAATCCGGAGCACCCCGAGGAAATGCAGCCCCATCGTGATGATGACGAGGCCGGCGAGGATGCCGAGCTGGCTGAGATGGCCGGCGATGAATCGCCCGAACACCGAGGCGGTGGCGCCAAGACCGACGAACACCAGCGAAAAGCCGCCGACGAAGCACAGCGCCGTCAGCACCGTCCGCCGCCGCTGGGCCATGCTGGTTTCGCCGATCGCGTCGGCCGCCGAGACGCCGGCCATGTAGCACAGGAACGGCGGGACCAGCGGCAGAATGCACGGTGACAGAAACGACAACAGACCCGCGGCCAGCGCGGCCCCCAGCGTGACGTCGAGATCCATCTTTCCTCCCGGTCGGCCAGCGCTACGTGCCCGGCCTGCCGGGCAGGATTCGGAAATCGCGCACTAGTACATATTCGAATTTAATGATAGATTGGCCAACAAGTCCAGAGAGGATCTCGGCATGACCAGCAGAAGTGCATCGCGCGGATTCGCAACGCTCGCAGGAGCGGTGGTGACCGGCATTTGCCTCTCGTCGCCGGCGTTCGCCTCCGAGCTCGTGATGTTCGAACGTCCGGGCTGCGGCTGGTGCGCCCGCTTCAACGCAGAAATCGGTCCGATCTATGCCAAGACCGACGAAGGGCGCGCGCTGCCGCTGCGACGGGTCGACCTTGCCAAGCCGCTGCCGACGGATCTTTCCGGCATCGATCCGGGAGCGTTCACCCCGACCTTCGTGGTGGTCGAGCAGGGCCGCGAGATCGGACGCATCCGCGGTTATCCCGGCGGTGCGTTCTTCTTTGGGCTGCTCGGCCGCATAATGAATGCTACAAGCGGGGCTCCGGCCCGCTCCTGACGCCAACCGAGGGATTCAGAATTCATGCCGCTGCCGAAGTTGAAGGACATCGAAACCTCTGCCGAGCTCGAGCAGATGATCGAGAAGGCGCGGGAAGCCAGCGAGATGCTGAAGGCGCTGTCCCACGAGTCCCGGCTTTTGCTGCTCTGCATCCTCGCCGAAGGCGAAAAATCCGTCACCGAGCTCGAGCAGTTCCTGGGCGAGCGGCAGTCGACCGTCTCGCAGCAGCTCGCCCGTCTCAGGCTCGACCGGCTGGTCACGACGCGGCGCGACGGCAAGACGATCTACTACAGCCTTGCGAGCGAAGATGTCCGCAAGATCCTGACGGCGATCTACGACGTCTATTGCGAGCCGGTCCGCAAGCGCCGCCGCTGAGAGGTTGGCCTCGCGGTCTCGGGCTTCGCATCGGCGCGCCCTGTAGCGGCGCGAGAGGTCTGGCGTCCCCGCCGTTCCTGGCGCACAATGCCGGGTAACCAACGAGGATGTCGGAGAGGAATGCTCAGCCCATCAGCACTGACGTTCATGTGTGGGCTGCTCGCGGGCGCCGTTCTCGGCGTCGCCGGTCGCGCCGGCCGCTTCTGTACGCTCGCGATGCTGGAGGACGCGTTCTTCGGCGCCGATACCCGACGACTCAAATCCTTCGCGCTGGCGGCCGCGGTCGCGCTGGTCGCAACCCAGTTGCTCGCCAGCTTCGGCCTGATCGACCTGTCGCGCTCGATCTACTTGACGTCGTCCATTCCGCTCGGCGGCGCCATCCTCGGCGGCCTGTCGTTCGGCATCGGGATGGCCCTGGTCGGCACCTGCGGCTTCGGAACGCTGGTCCGTATCGGCGGCGGTGATCTGCGCGCCATCGTCGTGTTTCTGGTGCTGGGCGTGTCAGCCCTGGCCGCGATGCGCGGGCTCACGGGATTCCTGCGCATCTCGCTGATCGAGCCGCTCTCCATACGCCTGCCCGAAACGATGACCCAGGGCATGGATGTGCTGCTGTCGCCCGCACTTGGCTCATATGCGCGGCCGGCAACCGTTTCCGTCGCAGCGGTCGCGCTCGCGGCCTGGGCATTGGCCGACGGGCGCCTCGTGAGATCGCCGCGCCTGCTGCTCTCCGGCCTCGCCGTAGGCTGTGCGGTGGCGTTCGGCTGGTTCGCCACCAGCTGGCTCGGCAATGACGATTTCGATCCGGCGCGCGTGGCATCCCTGACCTTCGTTGCCCCGCTCGGCAATACCGTGCTCTACATCGCCACGCTTTCGGGCAGCCGGGCCGATTTTGCGATCGGCTCCGTCGCCGGCGTGATCCTGGGCTCGTTCGTCGCGGCAATGTTTTCGCGCGTCTTCCGCTGGGAAGCCTGCGATGACGCGCGCGAGCTGAAGCGTCACATGACCGGCGCGCTGCTGATGGGCACCGGCGGCATCATGTCGATGGGCTGCACGATCGGACAGGGCCTGTCGGCATTCTCGACGCTGGCGGTCTCGGCGCCGTTGACGATGCTGGCGATCACCTGCGGCGCACGGCTCGGCCTCGAATACACCATGACCGGAGAATGGCGCCCCGCCGTGCGCAATCTGTTGCGTCTGACATCGTGACGGTGGCTGCGCTGTCGCAATGCGCAAGCTTGCCCCCACGCCAGGGCAATGGCGTTGTACCGCAGGCAGACGGATTGTGGATTTCGCCGTTGCCTCAATACTTCAGTTCAACGCGAGCTTCGCAGATTGTCTGCCGGCTCACATGGTCGTGTGCCCGCCGTCCTGGTGATCATTCCCGGATCTTCCGATGCCACGCTTCATGGGGAGACGGTACTGTCCTCAGCTGCACAGCAGCTCACAGGGAGGAAGCAGCACAAACCAAAACTCCCGCAGCCTCATCGGCTACGGGAGTTTCGGTCTCAATGGTTGCGGGGATAGGATTTGAACCTATGACCTTCAGGTTATGAGCCTGACGAGCTACCGGGCTGCTCCACCCCGCGTTAACTTGTGCGTCACCTTCAGAGAAGCACGGGCAGTCCTGGCAGACGCCTGAGGCGCTGCCGATCCATCCCAAAGGCTTCCTGAGAAGGCTTGAGCCCGCCGGCCGGGTCGGCCATCGGGTGCGGGCGGTATGTACCAATGCGAGGCCGGTTTGGAAAGGGCTTTCCGCAAGTTTTTTTGCCGGATTGTGACACCGCCCGCTACGAGCCTCGTTGCTCGAATTACATCGATAATCCAATCTCTTATGAGATCGGCCTGTTTGCCCGCCAGCATGAGGCGCACGGCCCAGGCTGGGAACAACGACAAAGTTCCACGAAGGGCGGCGGCAGGGATCGACGAACCGCACACCCGCCAAACGGCTTGGCTCTACGCTATCGCCAGGCGGCGCAAAACCGATGCCGTACTTGCCAAGGGTTCCGCAACGCGGCAGCTTTAAGCCAACCAGAATGACGGCCCTGCACGCGGCCGCGGTACACGCGAGGAGACGTCCATGGACCAGTCCCTGAAGAGCCCAGCCCTCTCGGCGCTCGACGACGCGTTCCAGGCGCAGGTCGAGGCCTCCCGCAATGCGCCTCCACCCGCCCTCGCGGCGCGGCTGGACGGCCTGAAGCGGCTGCGAGCGATGCTGTCGGACAACGAGAAGCGCCTGGAGCAGGCGATCTCGGCCGATTTCGGCCACCGCTGCGCCGTCGAGACCACGATTGCCGAAACGCTGTTCCTGCAGGCCGAGATCAGGCACACGCTCAAGGTGCTGCCGCGCTGGATGGCGCCGCGGCGCATCGCCACCGCGCTGCAGTTCTGGCCGGCGCGTAACCGCCTGATTCCGCAGCCGCTCGGCGTGGTCGGCATCATCGCGCCGTGGAATTACCCGTTGCAGCTGACGCTGGCGCCGGCAATCGGCGCGCTCGCCGCCGGCAACCGGGTCATGATCAAGCCGAGCGAGCTGACGCCGCACTTCTCCGCGCTGCTCAAGGAGCTCATCGCGGCGAATTTCGACCCGACCCAGCTCATCGTCACCGGCATCGACGACGGCGTCGCGGAGACCTTTGCGGCGCTGCCCTTCGATCATCTCGTCTTCACCGGCTCGACCCGCGTCGGCCGCATCGTCGCTGAGGCCGCCGGACGCAACTTGACCCCGGTGACGCTCGAGCTCGGCGGCAAGTCACCGACCATCGTCGACGTCTCCGCCAACATCGACGAAGCCGCGGAGCGGATCGCCTATGCCAAGCTGCTCAACGCCGGCCAGACCTGCATCGCGCCGGACTACGTGTTCGTGCCCGAACAGCACGCGGACGCATTCGCGGGCAAGCTGCACCGGCAGATGCTGCAGATGTTCGGCACTAACCCGGCCAATGACGATTACACGTCGATCATCTCCGAGCGGCACTATGCCCGGCTGGAAGGATTGCTGCGCGACGCGATCGCGCGCGGCGCCAAGACACTGAGCACGACCAGTCCGGAAGATCCGGCCTGGAAGAAGCTGCGGAAATTTCCACCGACCGTCGTGGTCGGTGCAACCCCGGACATGGCGATCATGCAGGAGGAGATCTTCGGTCCCCTGCTGCCCATCATGACCTATCGCCAGTCCGACGAGGTGATCCGCCACATCAACGCCCACGACCGGCCGCTCGCGCTGTACTGGTTCGGCACTGACGCTGCGGCCCGTGATACGGTGCTTGCGCGCACCGTCTCCGGCGGCGTCACCATCAACGACTGCCTGCTGCATTTTGCGCAGATGAACCAGCCGATGGGCGGCGTCGGCGCCTCCGGCATCGGCCACTATCACGGCGAATGGGGCTTCAACAGCTTCAGCAAGCTGAAGCCGGTATTCTACCGCTCGCCCTTCAACCGCATGAAGGATCTCTATCCTCCCTACGGCGCCAGCATCGCACGAATCGAAAAGCTGCTGCGATTCCTGTCCTAGCCACACCAATCGTCATTCCGGGGCGCGCAAAGTGCGAACCCGGAACCCCGAGATGATGGGGTGCAAGCCTAATCCAATGGTTTCGCCAGCTGTGCGCGGCGCCGCCCTTGGGAATGACATTCAAACAACAAGCAAGACAACATCAGGGAGAGATGCGTGACGGACGAGGTCGATTTCATCGTCGTGGGCGGCGGCAGCGGCGGCGCAACGGTTGCTGGCCGCTTGTCGGAAGATCCGGCGACATCCGTGGCGCTGCTCGACGCCGGGGGACGCAACGACAACTGGATCGTGACCACGCCCTACATGCTGTTCCTGATGGTCGCGGGGCCCGTGAACAACTGGTCCTTCACCACGGTGCCGCAGAAGGGCCTGGACGGGCGCATCGGCTATCAGCCGCGCGGCCGCGGGCTCGGCGGCTCCTCGGCGATCAACGCCATGGTCTACATCCGCGGCCACCGCGCCGACTACGATCATTGGGCTGCACTCGGCAATGCCGGATGGTCGTATGACGACGTACTGCCCTACTTCAAGCGCTCCGAGAACAATGCCGAGTTCGACGGCGAGTATCATGGCCGATCGGGACCGCTGCCCGTCAACCGGCTGCGGACCGACAATCCTGTGCACGAGATTTTCCTCCAGGCCGCGCGCGAAGCGCAGTTTCCGATCCGCGACGACTTCAATGCCGAGACGCAGGAAGGGCTCGGGCTCTATCAAGTCACGCAAGCCAATGGCGAGCGCTGGAGCGCGGCACGGGCCTACATCCAGCCGCATCTCGACAACCGCAGCAACCTGCGAGTCGAGACCTCGGCGCATGCCTCGATGATCCTGTTCGAGGGCAAGCGCGCGGTCGGCGTGAAGTATCGCCAGGGCAAGGAGGTCAAGGAGATCCGCTGCCGGCGCGAAGTGATCCTCGCCTCCGGCGCGTTCCAGACCCCGCAATTGCTGATGCTTTCAGGCGTCGGCGACGCAACTGCACTGGCGCGGCTCGGCATCGCCAGCGTCCACCATCTGCCGGGTGTCGGACAGAACCTGCAGGACCATCCGGATTTCATCTTCGCCCACACCTCCGACAACCCCAACTTCTCTTCCCTGTCGCCGAAAGGCCTGCGTCGGCTGCTGGTGGGCATCGGCCAATATCGCCGCGAGCGCCGCGGCGTCCTGACCTCGAACTTCGCCGAATGCGGCGGCTTCCTGAAGACGCGGCCCGATCTCGACATCCCCGACATCCAGCTGCATTTCGGCATGGCCGTCACCGACGATCACGGCCGCAAGCGCCACGGCAACGGCTTCTCCTGCCATTTCTGTCTGCTCCGGCCGAAGAGCCGCGGCATGGTCGGCTTGAAGAATGCCGATCCGCTCGCCGCGCCGCTGATCGATCCCAACTTCCTGGGCGAGGCCGACGATCTCGAAACCATGGTGGCCGGCTACAAGACCACGCTGCGGCTGATGCAGACGCCGGCGATGCGCAGCCTCGGCAAGCGCGACCTGTTCACGTCGGATGTCAGGACCGACGACGACATTCGCGCCATCCTGCGCGCCCGCGTCGATACGGTCTACCATCCTGTCGGCACCTGCAAGATGGGCGTCGACGATCCACTCGCCGTCGTCGATCCCAAGTTGAAGGTGCACGGTCTCTCCGGCCTGCGCGTGGTCGATGCCTCGATCATGCCGACCCTGATCGGCGGCAACACCAATGCGCCAACCATCATGATCGGCGAGAAGGCCGCCGACATGATCAGGAGCGAGCTGAAAGGCTGAGTCCGCTTGCCATCGAGGCATATCAACCTGCGGATCAGCAGGGCCTCACGTCAGCAGGAAGCCGCCGTCCACCGTGACGACGCTGCCGGTCATGTAGCGCGAGGCGTTGGACGCCAGCAGCAGGATTGCGCCGTCGAGATCACTCTCATGGCCGACGCGCCGCTGCGGGATGCGCTTGATCAGCTTCTCGCCCGCAGGCGTCTCCCAGACGTCGTGATTGATGTCGGTGTCGATATAGCCGGGCGCCAGTGCGTTGACGCGGATGCCGCTCGCCGCAAACTCCAGCGCCAGCGCCTTGGTCGCCTGCACCACGCCGGCCTTGGAGATCGCATAAGGCGAGATGAACTTGACGACGCTGAAGCCGAGCACCGAGGCGATGTTGATGATGTTGCCGCCGGCCTTGCGCGCCGTCATGCGCCGCGCCGCTTCGGTTGCGGCGAAATAGGCGCCCTTCAGATTGGCGCCGATCACGGCGTCCCAATCCGCCTCGCTCTGCTCGACCGCGAGCTTCTCCACGGCGATGCCGGCGTTGTTGATCAGCACCGTGATGGGCCCGAGCGCGGCTTCGGCGACATCCATGCCCCTGGCGATCGACGTCGTGCTGGTCACGTCCATCTCGACCGCGGCGGCGCGACCACCCCTCGCCCTGATCTCCTCCTCCAGCGCCTTGAGCTTGCCGGTCTGGCGCGCCGCGAGCGCAACGGCGGCGCCATGCGCCGATAGAACCCGCGCGAACTGCCGGCCGAGTCCCTGGCTCGCGCCAGTGATCAGGATCACCTCGCGGCTGACATTGAACAGGTCGGACATGGTCCCTCCCACGGTTTCCTCATTTGTTGCAGCGCATTGATACAGACGATTTGAAACAGCGCAAACCGGAATCGTTTACCGGTCCGGCCTACAACCGCGGCGGAGCAACCATGAACGCTTTCGACCTCGCCGCTTGTGCAGCACTGATGGTTGCCGTCTACAGCGGCTTCTCGACCGGGCTGTTGCGCAGCGCCATCACGATTCTGGCCTACCTGCTCGCGATGCCGCTGGCGATGGGCGCTGTCGCGGCGATGAGCCCGCAACTGCGCGACATGCACGGGACTCCGCTGGCACAGAACTGGCTGCAGTTCTTCGCCGCTTTCGTCGTCATCGGCATGGCGCTGGGCAAGATCGGCCGCATCCTGCTCGACGAAGCGATCGGTTCCGAGGCCGGCTTCGGCGACCGGCTCGGCGGCGCTCTGCTGGGCGCGATCCGCACCGGCATGGTCGCGACCACGCTGGTGCTGGTGTTCGACAGGATCGTTCCCCCCGAGCGTCAGCCGCGCTTCCTCGAGGGATCACGCCTGCGGCCGATGCTCTCGCTCGCAGGCGCAAAAGGCTTCCGCTCGCTGCCTCCGGAGGTCGCAAGCCTGATCGACCGGCTGAAGCAGGAACGGCGCATCTGACGGACACGGCGGCGCCGCCTCTCCCGTCATAGCGAGCCATGCAATTCGGCACAGGCCGGCTGCTCTTATCAGCGGCAATGCGGTTGGCTAGAATGCGCGCATCTTCCTTCCAGCCTCACTGACATATCGGAGTGATCAATCGTGGATCTCGGGATCAAGGGCCGCCGCGCCATCGTCTGCGCCTCCAGCAAGGGTTTGGGCCGCGCCTGCGCCATCGCGCTCGCCAATGAGGGCGTGCATGTCACGATCACGGCGCGCGGCGCCGAGGTGCTGGCAAAGACCGCGGCCGAGATCCGCGCTGCCAATCCTGGCGTCACCGTGACGGAAGTGGCGGGCGACATCACCACGCCTGAGGGCCGCGCCGCCGTGCTGAAGGCCTGCCCGGATCCGGACATCCTGATCAACAATGCCGGCGGCCCGCCGCCCGGCGATTTTCGCAACTGGACCCGCGACGACTGGATCAAGGCGCTCGACGCCAACATGCTGACGCCGATCGAGCTGATCAAGGCGACCGTCGACGGCATGATGGCGCGCAAATTCGGCCGCATCGTCAACATCACCTCGGCCGCGGTGAAGGCGCCGATCGACATCCTCGGCCTCTCCAACGGCGCCCGCGCCGGCCTCACCGGCTTCGTCGCCGGCCTGTCGCGCAAGACCGTGATCAACAACGTCACCATCAACGCGCTGCTGCCGGGGCCGTTCGAGACCGACCGCCTGCTCTCGACGGCAAAGGGCGAAGCCGAGAAGCGCGGTGTCACGCCGGAGCAGATACTAGCCGACCGCGCCAAGACGAACCCTGCAGGTCGCTTCGGCGATCCCGAGGAATTCGGACTCGCCTGCGCCTTCCTGTGCGGCGCCAAGGCCGGCTACATCACCGGCCAGAACATCCTGCTCGACGGCGGCGCCTTCCCAGGCACGCTGTAAGACAGACTTCCTTGGGCGGTCTGGCGCGGAAACCTGCTACGCCAATCCCGGGCTTTCACCTCGCCCCGCTTGCGGGGAGAGGTCGGATTGCATGGCAAGATGCAATCCGGGTGAGGGGGGCTCTCCCGCGAACGCGGATGTCTGTGGAGAGTCCTCCTCACCCAACCCTCTCCCGCGCAAGCGGGGCGAGGGAGCGCAGTGCCGGCGCAATAGGAATTCGAATCCAACTAATAAAGCTGTGAGTTCTGTTTGCCATCCGCGCTATGAATACAGCGACTCTACCTTTCCGAACGACCTACCGCTTCGTGGTCTCGTCCTCGTCGCGCTGGCTCGGGCTCGACGAATCCGCCGTGGTGCGGCCTTCCGTCCAGTCGATGCCGAAGGCGTCGAGACCTTCCGCAAGCAGATCGCCCAGCATCGGCTCGCCCAGCAGATAGCGCGCGGTGTGGCGGTCGCGCTGGCCGGCGGCCTCGCGGCGCAGATCGTCCCACTCGTCGATATCGCCGTCGCCGCGGCCGAGCCGCATCAAGGCGACGAGATCGGTCTGCTCGTCCTCGGTCATCGCGTTGATGAAACCGGTGATCTCGCGCACCACAGGATCATCGCCGCTATCCTGGAGCACGTCGACCATGTCGTCATCGACGGCATTCGAGCCGGATTCCTCATCGGTCGCCTGCTCCTTGACGTCGAACTCGCGCGCCTTTTCGATCAGGAAGGCGACCTTCTCGGGCGATATCGTCAGCTCTGGCATGGCGTTCTCCTCATGGACGGAATGCAGCAACGCTTGTTCCGGGCAGTTGATCCATTGCGCCGGAATAAGCCACGCGGCATCGTGACCGGCATCAAGAATACGACGAGGAAGCGCGCATGTCTTGGACGATCGGCCGGGTCAGGATCACCAAATTCGTCGAGCTGGAGACTGTCGGCGGCACCCGCTTCATCCTGCCGCAGGCAACGCCCGAGGCGATCCGCGAGCTGTCCTGGCTCGCGCCCGATTTTGCGACCGATGAAGGCCGGCTGAAGATGTCGATCCACACCCTGGTGCTGGAAACACCGACGATGCGGATCGTGGTCGACACCGGGCTCGGCAACGACAAGCAGGGCCGCAGCGTGCCAATGTGGAACAACCGCGCGACACCGTTCCTGGAGACGATGAGCGCTGCTGGCCTCCCGCCTGAGAGCATCGACATGGTGATCTGCACCCACCTCCATGTCGACCATGTCGGATGGAATACGCGGCTGGTCGACGGCCGCTGGGTCCCGACCTTTGCCAATGCGCGCTACGTCTTCGGCCGCAGCGAATATGAGCATTGGCGCGATCACAGCGAGGCCGCCGACGAGACCGCGACCTTCGCCGATTCCGTGCAGCCGATCGTTGCGGCCGGACGTGCGGAGCTGGTCGGAAGCGAGGCTGTGATCACCGACGAGATCACACTGATCCCGACGCCGGGCCACAGCCCCGGTCATGTCAGCCTGCACATCCGCTCGGATGGCGCGCAGGCCCTGCTCACCGGGGACGTCGCCCATCATCCCTGCCAGATGGCGCATCTCGATTGGAGCTCGACGGTCGATTCCGATCCGGCGCAGGCGATCGCGACCCGGCGGGCGCTGTTCTCGCGTTTTGCCGACACTGAGACGCTGGTGATCGGCGGCCATTTCCATGCCGGCCATATCCGGCGGGACGGCGCCGCCTTCCGCTTCGAGGCATTACAGGGCAGCGGCGACGCATAGCCCGCCAGGTTGAATTTCCTCCCGCCATGCTCCATGACAGGGCTCTGGAATACCAGGGATTTGAGGGAGAGAAACCAATGAAGCTTGTTCGCTACGGCGAGAAGGGCGCGGAGAAGCCGGGCCTGATCGATGCATCCGGCCAGTTGCGCGACCTGTCGGCGCATGTGAAGGACCTCGACGGCGCCGCCTATGCGCCGGAGTCCCTGAAGAAGCTCGCCGCGCTCGATCCGGCCTCCCTGCCCGCCGTCGCCGGCAAGCCGCGGCTCGGCGCCCCCGTCGCCGGCATCTCGAAATTCGTGGCGATCGGCCTCAACTACTCCGACCATGCCAAGGAGACCGGCAACCCGATCCCGGCCGAGCCGATCTTCTTCCTCAAGGCCAACACCGCGCTGTGCGGTCCCTATGATCAGGTCGAGAAGCCGCGCGGCTCGACCAAGCTCGACTGGGAGGTCGAGATCGCCGCCATCATCGGCACCCGCGCCAAATACGTCTCCGAGGCGGAGGCGCTGAACCACATCGCCGGCTACACGATCTGCAACGACGTGTCCGAGCGCAACTTCCAGATCGAGCGGCTTGGCCAGTGGACCAAGGGCAAGTCGCACGACACGTTCGGCCCGGTCGGCCCGTGGCTCGTCACCAAGGACGAGATTCCAGACGTGCAGAACCTGTCGATGTGGCTCGACGTCAACGGCCAGCGCCGCCAGACCGGCACCACCGCGACGATGATCTTCTCGATGGCGAAGTGCATCTCCTACGTCTCGCAGTTCATGACGCTGCTGCCCGGCGACATCGTCACCACGGGCACGCCTCCGGGTGTCGGCATGGGCATGAAGCCGCCGACCTTCCTCAACGTCGGCGACGTCGTCACGCTCGGCATCGAGCGCCTCGGCGAGCAGCGCCAGGAGATCATCGAGGCGTAACACCATCCACCGTCATTGCGAGCGAAGCGAAGCAATCCAGAATGCCACGCGCGACTCTGGATTGCTTCGTCGCTTCGCTCCTCGCAATGACGGAGAACCATCTGTCGCGAGCCAACAGGAATACGTCGATGAAACTCACCTTCTCGCCCGCCTCGCCGTTCGCCCGCAAGGTGCGCATCGCCGCCATCGAACTCGGGCTGATCGACAAGATCGAATTCATGGCCGCAGCGGTGACGCCGGGCCAGGCCAATGAGGAGTATTCGAAGATCACGCCGCTGAAGAAGCTGCCGGTGCTGATCCTCGACAACGGCGACGTGATCCTGGATTCCTACGTGATCGTCGAATATCTCGACGAGCTCGCCGGCGGCAACAAGCTCATTCCGGCATCGGGTCCCTCGCGCTGGAAGGTGAAGAGCGAGCATTCGATGCTGCAGGGCATGCTCGATTCGATGCTGTTGTGCCGCTACGAGGCGATGGTGCGCCCGGAGGGCCTGCGCTGGCAGGCGTGGTCCGACGACCACTGGAACAGAGCCTGGATGGGCATGGCGCGCTTCAATGCGCAGCCCGACTTGATGACGCGCCCGTTCGACATCGTCTCGATCGGACTCGTCTGCGTGCTCGGCTATGCCGATTTCCGGTTTGCGGATTGCGGCTGGCGCAAGGCGTTTCCAACGCTCGACGCGTTCCACAACAAGATGCTGGAGCGGGAATCGGTGAAGGTCTCGGTGCCGCCGGCGGCTTGATCGCCGAACAGGAGCTGACGTGACGCTGACATTCTCGGTTGCAGACACGACCATTCATCGCATCATCGAGCAGGAAACCACGTTCCTGCCGGCGCGCGAGATGTTTCCGGAGCTGACGTCGGAGATGCTGGCAGCGGAACGCAGCGCGCTGCAGGCGGCCGGTGCCCTCGATGCGCAGGACACGCTGATCCTGTGCTTTCAGTCCTACGTGGTGAGGACGCCTCACCACACCATCCTGATCGACAGCTGCATCGGCAACGACAAGCCGCGCGCGCGGCCGGTCTGGAACATGAAGACCGACGACACCTACATGCGGGCGCTTGCGACTGCGGGCGTGTCGGTCGACGGCATCGACGTCGTGATGTGCACGCATCTGCACACCGATCATGTCGGCTGGAACACGCGGCTCGACAACGGCCGCTGGGTGCCGACCTTTCCGAATGCGCGCTACGTATTCGCGCAGCGTGAATATGATTACTGGGTGGCGCAGAACGCCAAGACCGAGGTGCCTCCATTCGCCGACAGCGTGCTGCCGGTGGTCGAGGCCAAGCGCGCCGACATCGTGAAGGATGGATTCGCGATCGGCGATCACGTCCGCCTGCTGCCGACGCCGGGGCACACGCCCGGCCATGTCGCGGTCGCCGTCGGCAAGGGCAAGGACGACGCGGTGTTCTCCGGCGACCTGATGCACTCGCCGCTGCAGCTTGGGCTTCCCGAGCTGTCACCGAAATTCGACGTCGATCCGGCGCAGGCCGCAGCGACGCGGCGCACCTTTCTCGATCGCTATTGCGACACGGCGACGCTGTGCTGCACGGCCCATTTTCCCTCGCCCTCGGTCGGGCGTATCAGGCGCAAGGGCAACGGCTTCGCCTGCGAGACCGTGTAACGCTCGCAGATCTCAGTCGACGATGAACAGCTTGGCGCCTTTCGGCGTAAAGGACCGATGGGCAGCGTCGCCGAAGTCGGAGACCTGGTAGCTCATGCCCGCCGACAGAGTGAACCTGCGACCATCCTTGAGCTCGCTCTCGAGTTCGCCTTCCGTCACCAGCAGGATGTGGCCGCGATCACACCAATGATCGGCGAGATAGCCCGGCGTGTACTCGACCTGCCGCACCCGGATGTCGCCGATCATCAGCGTCCGCCAATAGGCCGTGCCCTGCTCTCCCGGATGCTCGGTCACGGGAACGGCCGACCAGTCGATCACGGTGAAGGGAAGGGTCGGAATTTTCATCGGCGCGCTCTGCTCGGAGATGGGTTGGCGGGGTCGAGACCGCGCCACCGCATAGAGCGAACCGCGCCGGAGATCAAACCCGCCTTCCAGTAGCGTCCTGCCGTCAATCGAACAGGCTGGGCGTATGGTTCACCGCGGCGCCCTCGATCGCCAGCATCCTCAGCTTGGTGTCGACGCCACCATTGGCGGAGAAGCCGCCCGGCTTGTTGCCGGCCGCGAGCACGCGATGGCATGGCACCACGATGGGACACGGGTTGCGGCCCAGCGCCTGACCGACCTCGCGCGACAACTCGACGCCGCCGAGCTGTTTGGCGATGTCGCCATAGGTCAGGGTCCGGCCCGGCGGGATCCGGCGCGCGATGTCGTAGACGCCGCGCTGGAATGCGCTGACGCCGTCGAGATCGAGAGCCACGTCGGTGAGATCATCCGGCTCTCCGGCCAGTAGCGCCTTGACGCGGGTGATGACGCGCTGCACATGCGCCGGCGGCTCATCCTCGGCGATGCCCGGGTGGCGCTGCTGCATCCGGGTCCGGGTCTGCGCGACGCCGCCCATCGGCAGTTGCACCGCGTTGATTCCGCGCGGTCCCCAGGCGATCGCGCAAGTGCCGATCGCGGTCTCGAAAAGTGCGTAGAAGTGGTCAGACATGGCGGGCTCCATCGTCGATCTGCCCCGTATCATCTGCCAGTCAAAATAGGCTTGGAGAATGTTGCGATCCACCCGGATTCTGTCAATGTCGACAGCGGAAGCACCGTGACGCCCATCGGCAGGCGAGAGGATGGGAGCACGACGCAGAGGCAGCCCGGTGCAAAGAGCGGGAGCCCCGTCCGAGGAAGCCAAGGCGAGGGAGAAGGACATGAAGCTGACCCCGGAGCAGATTGCATTCTTCAACCGCGAGGGCTGGCTGTTCCTGCCCGAGCTGTTTAGCCCGGAGGAGACCGCGTTCCTCGCCCACGAGGCGGAGGCGATCTACGCCGCCAACAGGCCCGAGGTCTGGCGCGAAAGGAGCGGCGCGCCGCGCACGGCGTTTGCCGCCCATCTCTACAACGACGCCTTCCGCGTGCTCGCGGCGCATCCGCGCATGATCGAGCCGATCGAGCAGATCTTCGGCGAGAAGGTCTACATGCATCAGTTCAAGATCAACGCCAAATCGGCCTTCACCGGCGATGTCTGGCAATGGCACCAGGACTACGGCACCTGGAAGCGCGACGACGGCATGCCGGAACCGCGCGCGATGAACATCGCGATCTTCCTCGACGAGGTCATGCCGATCAACGGCCCCTTGATGCTGGTGCCACGCAGCCAGCATGCCGGCGACCTCGAGGCGTCGCACGATCTCGCGACCACGTCCTATCCATTGTGGACCTTGGACGAGGCGACGGTGACGCGGCTGGTCGCGGAAGGCGGCATCGTCGCGCCAACCGGAAAGCCGGGTGGCATGCTGATGTTCCACGGCAATCTTGTGCACGGCTCCGCCGGCAACATCACACCCTATCCGCGCAAGATCGTGTACCTCACGCTCAACGCCGTCTCGAACCATATCCG
>NZ_JAUEYJ010000014.1:112500-219970 GCF_032489615.1 Bradyrhizobium sp. SZCCHNR1051
ACGGTACTGGTTCACTATCGGTCGCTGAGGAGTACTTAGGCTTGGAGGGTGGTCCCCCCATGTTCAGACAGGATTTCACGTGTCCCGCCTTACTCGAGCATGAATGCTTGCATTACCCATACGGGGCTATCACCCTCTGAGGCCCTGCTTTCCTGACAGGTTCTGGTTGGCTTGCATTCATGACTGGCCTGGTCCGCGTTCGCTCGCCACTACTAGCGGAGTCTCGGTTGATGTCCTTTCCTCCAGGTACTTAGATGTTTCAGTTCCCTGGGTTCGCTTGAAACCTCCTATGGATTCAGAAGTCTCATACCTTCTCTTGATAACCGGAAATCCAAAACCTCACGGCTCGGGATCGTCACAGTCTCCTGATCGAACACCAAAACCCGAAGGTCTTGGAGTTCCGGCTATCGAAGGTGGGTTTCCCCATTCGGAAATCCGCGGATCAAAGCTTCTTCGCAGCTCCCCACGGCTTATCGCAGCGTAGCACGTCCTTCATCGCCTCTCAGCGCCAAGGCATCCACCGAACACCCTTAAGGCACTTGATTGCTCTCATTATCAATGTCCACACACTCGGCAGAATGTTCACCGCCCTCACCCGTCCCGAGGGACAAGGCGTAGAGCAGCGCGGACAATGATTAGAAAGACCAGCTTGCTTCTTAAGATCGAACCGATAGCCGTGCGGTCAAGCGCAGCTAACAGAGTCATTTACAACAAGTGACAAGCTTCACAGCTCGATACTTGCGCCGAAATGACCCGGAGATAGTGAAGGCGTCGGTGCAAAGTCGAAACGCGGACCGCTTGCGCGGTGGCATTTCATTGCACGACCCTACTCGGATCGATCTCCTCTTCACGATGTCAGATAACACGCAGTCTTCTGTAGTCCCGGTGAGGACCAGAAGATGCGAAGTGTTGTCTCGCGGACGATGTTGAACCAACGCTGTCAAGCGATCGCTCGGCAATCAAACCATCTGGTGGAGCCAGACGGGATCGAACCGACGACCTCATGCTTGCAAAGCACGCGCTCTCCCAGCTGAGCTATGGCCCCGTAACCAGAAGACGAAGCATAGCGCCCGTCTTCGCCAAGTGGCTACGCCGGACACGCTTCGCTCATTGGAGAGCGCGGCGTGCCACGCGAAGCCGCAGGCGAAGCGTGGTGGGCCTGGGAAGACTTGAACTTCCGACCTCACGCTTATCAAGCGCGCGCTCTAACCAACTGAGCTACAAGCCCTAACGCTCGAAGCTCGTCACCACCCGGCCCGCGAAGGCCAAAGCCTACGAAGCAAAAGCAGCGACCGCGCAGCCCCAGGCAGCGTGTTCGTCCGCGAAGAAAGAGAAACGAAGACGGCGAAATCCCGCCAATGGAGCTCACGCAAGACCTGGCGGTCTCGGTGGCCCCTGATGTTTCTAAAACAGCTCGATAGAAGCGACAGACCCGAAGATCTGACCTTGCTGAAGAGCCATCCTTAGAAAGGAGGTGATCCAGCCGCAGGTTCCCCTACGGCTACCTTGTTACGACTTCACCCCAGTCGCTGACCCTACCGTGGTCGGCTGCCTCCATTGCTGGTTAGCGCACCGCCTTCAGGTAAAGCCAACTCCCATGGTGTGACGGGCGGTGTGTACAAGGCCCGGGAACGTATTCACCGTGGCGTGCTGATCCACGATTACTAGCGATTCCAACTTCATGGGCTCGAGTTGCAGAGCCCAATCCGAACTGAGACGGCTTTTTGAGATTTGCGAAGGGTTGCCCCTTAGCTTCCCACTGTCACCGCCATTGTAGCACGTGTGTAGCCCAGCCCGTAAGGGCCATGAGGACTTGACGTCATCCCCACCTTCCTCGCGGCTTATCACCGGCAGTCTCCTTAGAGTGCTCAACTAAATGGTAGCAACTAAGGACGGGGGTTGCGCTCGTTGCGGGACTTAACCCAACATCTCACGACACGAGCTGACGACAGCCATGCAGCACCTGTGTTTCGGGCTCCGAAGAGAAGGTCACATCTCTGCGACCGGTCCCAAACATGTCAAGGGCTGGTAAGGTTCTGCGCGTTGCGTCGAATTAAACCACATGCTCCACCGCTTGTGCGGGCCCCCGTCAATTCCTTTGAGTTTTAATCTTGCGACCGTACTCCCCAGGCGGAATGCTTAAAGCGTTAGCTGCGCCACTGGTGAGTAAACCCACCAACGGCTGGCATTCATCGTTTACGGCGTGGACTACCAGGGTATCTAATCCTGTTTGCTCCCCACGCTTTCGTGCCTCAGCGTCAGTATCGGGCCAGTGAGCCGCCTTCGCCACTGGTGTTCTTGCGAATATCTACGAATTTCACCTCTACACTCGCAGTTCCACTCACCTCTCCCGAACTCAAGATCTTCAGTATCAAAGGCAGTTCTGGAGTTGAGCTCCAGGATTTCACCCCTGACTTAAAGACCCGCCTACGCACCCTTTACGCCCAGTGATTCCGAGCAACGCTAGCCCCCTTCGTATTACCGCGGCTGCTGGCACGAAGTTAGCCGGGGCTTATTCTTGCGGTACCGTCATTATCTTCCCGCACAAAAGAGCTTTACAACCCTAGGGCCTTCATCACTCACGCGGCATGGCTGGATCAGGGTTGCCCCCATTGTCCAATATTCCCCACTGCTGCCTCCCGTAGGAGTTTGGGCCGTGTCTCAGTCCCAATGTGGCTGATCATCCTCTCAGACCAGCTACTGATCGTCGCCTTGGTGGGCCATTACCCCACCAACTAGCTAATCAGACGCGGGCCGATCTTTCGGCGATAAATCTTTCCCCGTAAGGGCTTATCCGGTATTAGCACAAGTTTCCCTGTGTTGTTCCGAACCAAAAGGTACGTTCCCACGCGTTACTCACCCGTCTGCCGCTGACGTATTGCTACGCCCGCTCGACTTGCATGTGTTAAGCCTGCCGCCAGCGTTCGCTCTGAGCCAGGATCAAACTCTCAAGTTGAACTTGAAGCTTTGAACCGGCTGATCACAACGTTTGACGAGGTCCCACCAATCGATCTCCACGCTTCACAGCGCGAAAACCATGGTGTTACCTTTGAAACATTGTCCGCCGAAGTCTTCTCGTCCGATCCCAGAACCAAAAGCCGAAGCTCTCAATCCCGAGACCCGCAAGGACTCCGCCGTCCACGTTTCTCTTTCTTCATCTTCACTTGTCAAACAGCCCGGGACCTCAGTCCCACCCTCGGATGGAGGGGTCGCCCAACCTTTTCCGACGTCGATGAGCAACCGGGTTCTACCGGTTGTGCATCGCTCAGCAGAAGTGAGGAGCAATATTGGCGCGAATGCTCGCCTCGGTGTGTCCCGAAGCGGCGCCGCGCTCAGTGACCGTGCTTATAGGGGGGTCCGATCGGGGTGTCAACGCCCAATGTCAACAAATCGTCGCATCGAATCATTTTTTCCGGGACGGCCAGAGAACCCAGACTTCTTGCGGACTTCGTGCCCCACTTGGGCCACAATCCTGCGACGATTTGTTAAGCATCGACCTGGGTTGATTTGGGTCCAGCGGGGACCGCCATCGATTCAAGGATGATCCAGATCAAGGAAGTGGCGAGCCCTTCGCCTGACTCATACGGCCGAGACGACATCGAGAGATCCTGAAGAACAATAGCGGTTCGCGGATTCCGGCTTTCGGGCCAGAGAGTCTCGAACCGTCAGAAGCGCGCCATCATTCCGAGCCGTTTGTCTTGGACGTTAAGCCGACCGGCAGCTGAGTGATTTCGGCGCTGACTTTGAACTTGGGGGACGAAGGTTGAACCATCGGACGTCACGCGGGGGGTATGGACGCGAGGTCGGCATGATCGATCTCGGTCATGAGCCGCCGCTATCGGTCGATGGCTCCGAGGCCGCGGTGATCGATCGCCGCCGCGTCTCCGTGCAATGGTTCTCCGGTACGATTCTGACTGGTCTATGCGGCGCAGCCCTGATCGGCGGCGCCGTTTTTGCGTCGCTCGACGGCGAAATGACCTTCGCTCGCATGCCGGAGCGGATGGAGAGCGCGCTGCGCGGCGCCTTCGGCGCCAATGACCGCGTTGCCACCCTGCGCAAGAGCGATCGCCTGCCGCCGCCGAGCGAAGCGGCGGCCGCGCGCAATGTGGTGCGCATCTCGACCGTGACCCGCGCCGGATCGCGCGAGCTGATCCGGGTCCGTCCCTATGTCCGGATCTCGGGCAACCTGTCGATGACGACGAGCGATCTTTCCGCCAAGATCCCGCCGTTCAACGCCCAGCGCCTGCTGAGCGACACCGACAACGACAAGACCGGGTCCGGCGAGGATCCGAACAATCCGGAGGCCGTCGAGCCCGACGCCGAAGTCTCGTTCGTGACCAAGGATCTCGCCGCGGTGCTCCCCAAGGCGAAGATCGCGACCTCGGTGGCGCTCGACGAAATCGTCATGCGGGTTCGCGATGCGGCGAACTGGCGCGGCAACAATGGCGGCGTCCGCTACGCTTCGCTCGCCAATGCCGCCGCTGACGCGGCCAGTGCACAGGCCGTCCAAGGCGGCGACCTGAAACTGTCCTACGCCAATGACGGCACCTCGCCAGATCCTTACGCCGGCTTCGAGACCCGGGTGGTGCCGGAAAATGTCACCTTGCTCCCCAAGACCAAGGACCAGATCACCGGCGGCAATCCGCTCGGCGAGCGTGTCCACTTGGTCAAGAAGGGCGATACCGTCACCTCGATCCTGCGCGACCAGGGCGCGACGCCCGACGAGGCCAGGGCGATTGCCGCCCAGCTCGGCCCACGCGGCCGTGACGGCGGGCTGAAAGAAGGCGAGAAGCTCCGTATCCTGATGGCGCCGTCCGGCCCTGCCCCCGGCGCCCGGCTGCAGCCGTTCCGGGTCATCATCGCCAACGACACCATGATCGAGGCGGTGGCCGCGCTGTCGGACCTCGGACGATACGTCGCCGTGGACGCGCAGAGCATGAACACGGTCACCGAGACCGCCGACAACACCAATGACGAGGAGGATGACGGCACCGGTGTCCGCCTCTATCAGAGCATCTACGAGACGGCGATGCGCAACAAGGTGCCCACGCCGGTCATCGAGGACATGGTCCGGATCTATTCCTACGACGTCGACTTCCAGCGCAAGGTGCAGCCGGGCGATTCGTTCGACGTGTTCTATGCCGGCGACGATGACGACAAGCCCGGCAACAACGACAAGACCGAGGTGCTGTTCGCTGCGCTGACGGTCGGCGGCGAGACCAAGAAATACTACCGGTTCCAGACCCCCGACGACAGCGTCGTCGACTATTACGACGAGACCGGGAAGAGCGCGAAGAAGTTCCTGGTGCGCAAGCCGGTCAACAACGCGATCATGCGCTCCGGCTTCGGCGGCCGCCGCCATCCGATCCTCGGCTATGTGAAGATGCACACCGGCGTCGACTGGGCCACCGCCTACGGCACCCCGATCTTCGCCTCCGGCAACGGCGTTCTCGAGAAGGTCGGCACCGAAGGCGGTTACGGCAAGTACATCCGCATCAAGCACAACAACGGCTACGAGACGGCCTATGGCCACTTGTCGGCGTTTGCCAAGGGCATGGAGCCCGGCAAGCGCGTGCGCCAGGGCCAGGTCGTCGGTTTCGTCGGCTCGACCGGCATGTCGACCGGCCCGCACGTCCACTATGAGATCCTGGTCAACGGCCGCTTCGTCGACCCGATGCGCGTGAAGCTGCCGCGCGGCCGGTCGCTCGAAGGCCAGATCATGGCCAGCTTCGAGAAGGAGCGCGATCGCGTCGACCAGATGATGACCAGCCGCGGCGCCGGTGCCTCGCGCATCTCCGACGCCGGCCCGATCCAGGTCAGCCGCTAAAAGCCCGGCCTCGCCGGGCTGGCCCGTTCAACCCAAGGAAGTCTTTTTGCCGACGCAAGCGGCCCGCGCTGATCGCTCAGCGCGGGCCGCCTTTGCTTGCATTCGGCGCAGCGCCGCTTCAGTTCAGCTTGCGCTTCGGGATCGGCGCCTCGAACGTCGCGATCTCGGCGGTGCGATGCGCCTTGCCGTTGAAGGTCAGCACATTGCCTTCCGAGGAGATGGCGACCTTGTCGCCGTCCTTGACATCGCCGGCGAGGATCATCTCGGCGAGCGGATCCTGCACGCTGCGCTGGATCACCCGCTTCAACGGCCGTGCGCCGTAGGCCGGATCCCAGCCCTTGGCGGCGAGCCAGTCGCGCGCGTCGCCATCCAGCGACAAGATGATCTTGCGCTCCCCCAGCAGCTTCTGGAGCCGTGTGAACTGGATCTCGACGATCCGCCCCATCTCGCTCTTCTGCAGGCGGTGGAACAGGATGATCTCGTCGACGCGGTTGAGGAACTCGGGCCGGAAATGCCCGCGCACCGTGCCCATCACCAGCTCGCGCACCTCCGACGTATCCTCGCCCTCCGGCTGATTGACCAGGAACTCGGAGCCGAGATTGCTGGTCATGATGATCAGCGTGTTGCGGAAGTCGACGGTGCGGCCCTGACCGTCGGTCAGGCGGCCGTCGTCGAGCACCTGCAGCAGCACGTTGAAGACATCCGGATGCGCCTTCTCGATCTCGTCGAACAAGACGACCTGGTACGGCCGGCGCCGGACGGCCTCTGTCAGCGCTCCGCCCTCGTCATAGCCGACATAGCCGGGAGGCGCGCCGATCAGCCGCGACACCGAGTGCTTCTCCATGTACTCGGACATGTCGAGCCGGACCATCGCGGTCTCGTCGTTGAACAGATACTCGGCGAGCGCCTTGGTCAGCTCGGTCTTGCCGACACCGGTGGGGCCCAAGAACATGAACGAGCCCATCGGTCGGTTCGGGTCCTGCAGGCCGGCGCGCGAGCGCCGCACGGCGGTCGCGACCGCATGCACGGCCTCGAACTGGCCGACGACGCGCTTGCCGAGAGAATCCTCCATGCGCAGGAGCTTGTCCTTCTCGCCCTCGAGCATCTTGTCCACCGGCACGCCGGTCCAGCGCGAGACCACCTGCGCGATGTGGTTGGCGGTGACCGCCTCCTCCATCATCTCGCCGGCATTCTCCTTGGCCTCGATGTCGGCCAACTGCTTCTCCAGCTCCGGGATGCGGCCATAGGCGAGCTCGCCCGCCTTCTGATACTCGCCGCGGCGCTGCGCGTTGGCGAGCTCGATGCGCAGGCCGTCGAGCTCGCTCTTGAGCTTCTGCGCATTCGACAGCTTGTCCTTCTCCGCGCTCCAGCGCGCAGTCAGGCCAGCCGACTTCTCCGAGAGATCGGCGAGCTCCTTTTCCAAGGTCAGCAGCCGGCTCTTGGACCCCGGATCGGTCTCCTTCTTCAACGCTTCCTGCTCGATCTTGAGCCGGATGATCTCGCGATCCATCGAATCCAGCTCTTCCGGCTTGGAATCGACCTGCATCTTCAGCCGCGCGCCCGCTTCGTCCATCAAATCGATGGCCTTGTCGGGCAGGAAGCGATCGGTGATGTAGCGGTTCGACAGCGTCGCCGACGCCACCAGCGCAGAATCGGTGATGCGCACGCCGTGATGCTGCTCGTATTTGTCCTTCAATCCGCGCAGGATCGAAATGGTGTCCTCGACCGTCGGCTCGGTGACGTAGACCGGCTGGAACCGACGGGCCAATGCCGCGTCCTTCTCGACATGCTTCTGATACTCGTCGAGCGTGGTCGCGCCGATGCAGTGCAGCTCGCCGCGCGCCAGCGCGGGCTTCAACAGGTTCGACGCATCCATCGCGCCGTCGGCCTTGCCGGCGCCGATCAGGGTATGCATCTCGTCGATGAACAGCACGAACGTGCCTTCGGCTGACGTGACCTCCTGCAGCACGGCCTTCAGCCGCTCCTCGAACTCGCCGCGATATTTCGCGCCCGCGATCAGGGAGCCGAGATCGAGCGACAACAGCCGCTTGTCCTTCAGGCTCTCCGGCACGTCGCCATTGACGATGCGCAGCGCGAGGCCCTCGACGATCGCGGTCTTGCCGACGCCGGGCTCGCCGATCAGTACGGGATTGTTCTTGGTGCGCCGGGACAGAACTTGAATCGTACGGCGGATCTCCTCGTCGCGGCCGATCACCGGATCGAGCTTGCCGTCGCGCGCCGCCTGGGTCAGGTCGCGGGCATATTTCTTCAGCGCATCATACGCATTCTCGGCGGTCGCCGAGTCGGCGGTGCGGCCCTTGCGCAGGGATTCGATCGCCGCGTTGAGGTTCTGCGCGGTGACGCCGCCCTTGGCGAGGATGCCGCCTGCTTCGCTGTTCTTCTCCAGCGTCAGCCCGAGCAGCAGCCGCTCGACCGTGACAAAACTATCGCCGGCCTTCTCGGCCGCCTTCTCCGCCGCGTCGAAGGCGCGCGCCAGCTCGGGCGACAGATAGACCTGTCCGGCGCCGCTGCCCGACACCTTCGGCAGCTTGCCCAGCGCATCCTCGGTCGCTTTCAGGATCGCGCGCGAATTGCCGCCGGCGCGGTCGATGAGACCGCCCGCGAGTCCCTCGCCGTCGTCGAGCAGGACTTTCAGCAGATGCAGCGGCGAGAACTGCTGATGGCCGTCGCGCACGGCCAGCGATTGCGCCGATTGGATGAAGCCCCGGGCGCGCTCGGTATATTTTTCGATATTCATGATATTTCCCTCAGCCTGCTGTGACGCCCCGAAGGCACGGTTTCAGCATCTTCATTGGGTTTCGGACCGCGCACGTTGACGTCCATCAACGCCGCAGCCAGAGACGTCGCCGGCTTGCGCCCGGCTTGAGCTGAAATGTGGGAAGGCGGGCCAAAAACGGAAGAGGCCGTTTCACAAATTCGTGTGCCCTGGCCGCGGCCATGGGAATCTCCTATGAGGCGGCATGAGCCAGACCCGTCCCGCGCGCATCGCCGGCCTGTACCGCTATCCGGTCAAGGGCCTTACCCCGGAACCATTGCAGACGGCACCTCTGCGGGTCGGCCAGACCTTACCGGCCGACCGCCGCTACGCATTGGAGAACGGCCCCAGCGGGTTCGATCCGGACGCTCCGGTCTGGCGGCCGAAGACGGCGTATCTCATGCTGATGCGCAACGAGCGTCTCGCCGGCTTCAAGACCGTGTTCGACGACGCGACGAATATCCTCACCATCCGCAGGGACGACGCCGTCGTCGTGCAAGGCGATCTCGAGAGCCCCGAAGGCCGCGCGGCGATCGAGCGCTTCTTCGCAGGCGAGTTCGCCGACGAGCTGCGCGGGCCACCAAAGCTGCTGTCGGGCGGCGGCTACAGTTTCACGGACCTGGCGCGCAAGGTGGTCTCGATCATCAACCTCGCCTCCATCGCGGAGATCGAGACTTTGGTCGGCGCTCCCGTGCACCCGCTGCGCTTCCGCGCCAACGTCTACGTCACCGGCTGGCAGGCCTGGCACGAGACCTCGCTCATGGGCGAGACGCTGCGCATCGGCTCGGCGCGGCTCAAGGTCGTGAAGACCACCACCCGCTGCGCCGCCGTCAACGTCGACCCGGACACCGCCGCCCGAAACCTCGACATCCTGCCCGCGCTGATGACCCGGCGCGGCAACAATGAATGCGGCATCTATGCCGAGGTGATCGAAGCCGGTGATATCGCCGTTGGCGACGAACTCGCCGTGGAGCAGCCGCGGCTGGTGTAGTTCGAGCGCTGGCCGCATCGGCGGCGCGCCCCCTCTCCCGCGTGCGGGGGAGGGCCGGGGGTGGGGGCCGCCCCACCCGAAAATCTTCGTGTGGAGAGACTTCCCCCACCCGCATCGCATCTTCGATGCGATGCGACCTCCCCCGCAAGCGGGGGAGGCGCACACCGAGCGAGCCTCGACGGCTCGATTCATCAGTTCGAGATTGGTCAGTTCGGCATCACATACGCATACACCCGGCCGCGCGACACCGCGGTCTCGCGCACGCGGTTGCCGTTGTTGCCGGAGATGACGATCGGGTTGCCCTGGGCATCGACGCCCGAGACCACGCCGACATGTCCGCCGCCACGGCGGCTCATGACCGCGATCGCGCCGACCTGCGGGCCGGAGACGCGCTGGCCATAGCTCGCGAACGAGCGCGCCATGTCGGAGCCGGTGCCGCGATGGCCGGTCCGCTCCAGCACCATGTTCATGAAACGGGCGCACCACAGGCTGCGCCGGCCGGTCGGATTGCCGCTGCCGATGAAGCTGCGCGCCGCGGAGACGACGCTGCTGCCGCCGGACGACGCCATGCCGTCGGACGCCGTGCCCGGCATCATGACGCTGGCCTGCGCGTCGGCAACGCCGCTCACCTGCACCCGCGCCACGCCGCGCTCCCAGCGCGACAACCGGGCGACGGACCGGCCGTGGTGATGATATCTTGCGTAGTGATGGCCGCCGTGGCTGCGGTGGGCATGATGCCCGGAGCCGTGATGCGGACGGGCCGAAGCCGGTGTTGCGGTGACGGCGACGACTGCCGAGCACATGGTTAACGCAACGATGTGAAGCGACCGGCGAAGGGTAGACACAACCATACTCAATCCTTCTGTTACTTCCCCCAGTACCTGACTTGGCACCCCCTGGTCCCTCAGCGCGGCCCCTCTGCAAGCCGCCAGCGGCGGTCCGTAAAATGTTGCGGTGTGACGAAACCATGACCATCGACGGCGAAAGGCTGGCGACGAGAGGGTGATTCCGAGTCTATGTCGCGGCGAAAACAAGGCGCTGGCCCGACCATTGTCGCGTGTCGCGCGACTCGTCATCATGCAACACGTGACACGGGAGGAGCTGACGATGCCCCACGCAACGGCGAAAGACGGCGTTCGCCTCTATTTCGAAGAGGTCGGCGCGGGCACGCCGCTCATCTTCCTGCACGAGTTCGCCGCCGACCACACCAATTGGGAGCCGCAGCTGCGCTACTTCGCGCGGCGCCACCGCTGCATCGCCTACGCCGCGCGCGGCTACACGCCCTCGGACGTGCCGGCCGCGCCCGACGTCTACAGCTACGTGCACTTCTACACCGACGCGCTGGCGGTGCTGGACCATCTCGGCATCGCCAGCGCCCACTTCGTCGGCCTGTCGATGGGCTCCTATTCCTCGCTGCAGGTGGCGCTGAACGCGCCGGGGCGCATCCGCTCGATGGTGCTGGCCGGGGTCGGCTCAGGCTCCAGCCTTGAGCAACTCGACGCCTTCCGCGCCCAGTGCCGCGCGACCGCCGAGCAGTTCGAGACCCTGGACTCAGCCGAGACCGCCAGGGTGACGCGCGAGGCGCCCGGCCGCATTCCCTTCCTGGTCAAGGACCCGCGCGGCCACGCCGACTTCTACGCCGCCCTCGCCCGCCATGACGCGCGCGGCTCAGCCAACACGATGCGCGGTTTCCAGGGTGGCCGGCCCTCGATCTTTACAATGACCGACGCCATCCGCGGCGTGCCGACGCCGACCCTCATCATCTGCGGCGACGAGGACGACGCCTGCATCGCGCCGAGCCTGTTCCTCAAGCAGCACCTGCCGGCATCGGGGCTGACGTTCTTCCCGAAGTCCGGCCATGTGTTGAATCTGGAGGAGCCGGCGCTGTTCAACGCGTCGGTCGAGCGCTTCATCGCGCTGGTCGAGGCCGGGCGATGGGGGCCGCGGGATCCGCGGTCGATGGCGGGATAGTTGCGCAGCCGAAGCGTTGCCGCTTTGCTCGACACGCAAGGCGCAGCGGACCAGGCTGCTTCGAGCCGGCTTTGCCCATTCCAGCGACGATCACGTCCAACATGCATCGGACTCTGCCAGCCTGCGCCGGCATGACAGCTGAGGCTATTGCTACCTCCTCCGTCATCGCGAGCGCCAGCGAAGCGATCCAGGGCTACGCAGACAAGCTACCGTCGTGGCCCTGGATTGCTTCGTCGCTTGCGCTCGCAATGACGGCCTGTTCGAGCAAGCCCCGCCAAAGTCGCGACGGACTCGCCTACTCGCCGATGATCTTGATCAGCACGCGCTTGCGCCGCCCGCCATCGAACTCGCCGTAGAAGATCTGTTCCCACGGACCGAAATCGAGCTTGCCGCCGGTGATCGCGACCACGACCTCGCGGCCCATGATCTGGCGCTTCATGTGGGCGTCGGCATTGTCCTCGCCGGTCCGGTTGTGGCGATAGCCCGCCACTGGCTCGTGCGGCGCCAGCTTCTCCAGCCATTGCTCGTAGTCGAAATGCAGCCCGCTCTCGTCGTCATTGATGAAGACCGACGCGGTGATGTGCATGGCGTTGACCAGCACGAGTCCCTCGCGCACCCCGCTCTCCTTCAGCGCCGCCTCGACATCATCCGTGATGTTGATGAAAGCGCGACGGCCCGGTGTCTGGAACCAAAGTTCCTTGCGGAACGATCTCATCGGAACAATCCCGTGCTTCATCACCATGACCAGAGGATACCGCAACGCGCGTGTCCGTCCTCGAGTGTGCCGTAGCTCACAGCGTGCGGTTCCGGCTGCGCGCAGACTGGACCCGATGGAGTGCATACTGCAAGCCCAGCCGGCCCGGTGTCGCTTCGTCATACAATCCAAGATTGAACCGAACGTTGCTCGGACAGACTTAACTGCATTGCCGATCTCATTTCGACGATGACAACGACAGCGTGGCGGCTCGCCCTTCGGCGACGACTGTGCAGACCTGATCCGGCTGCAGCCGCTCATTCTCATCGCACGAGAAGCTCGACTTCTGCAGGCTGACGCCGATCGCAGCGAGTCGCCATTCAGAGGAGAGAGACAATGAGTCTGCTGCGTATCAATCTCTTTGGCGGTCTTGAAATCAAACGCGTCTCCGGCGAGCAGGTCGTCATCCCAAGCCGCAAGGCTGCAACACTCCTGGGCTATCTCGCCCTTACCTCTCCGCACGGCATTTCACGCAGCAAGCTTGCCGCACTCCTGTGGGAAGGCCGCTTCGGCGACAACGCGCGCGCAAACCTTCGCCAGGCCCTGTTGACGCTGCGCCGGGTGCTGCCGCAATGCGCCGACATCATTTCGGCGGAACGGGACGACATCCGCATCCATCCGAACGCCGTCAGCACCGACGTGCAGGAGTTCGAGCTGCTGCTGCAGCTCGGCGATCTGGAAACCATGGCGCGCGCCGCCGCGCTGTTCCGAGGCGAGTTGCTCGACGGCATCAGCTCGACGTCCTGCGCGTTCGAGGCATGGCTCTCCGCCGAGCGTCAACGACTGAAGACGCGAGCGATACGGGCCATCGCGGGCCTGCTGGACGTCGGCGGCCCCGAACATGTGGAGATCGCCAAGACATTCTCGTTGCGCGTGCTGGCCGCCGATCCGCTGCAGGAGGACGTCCACCGCACCCTGATGCGCTGCTACGCACAGCAGGGTCGCCGCGCCGACGCCCTGCGTCAATATGACTTCTGCCGCACCGTCCTGCGCAAGCAGGTCGGTGCCACACCGGAGAGCGAAACCGAAACCCTGCAACGCGAAATCAGGCGCATGCTTCGCGTCTGACGATCCGCGCGACCCTTGCTCCATGCGTGCCTCACATGATCGATTTTGACGGCACTTTCACGCCCCGCTTGACACTTGCATCACGGCCACACGCGCAACATCGCCCTCGATCGACGTCGCGCAGCAACTACTCCTGATGAGGTCAAGCGGCGCGTCGCTCAGAGGTCAGATAACGAGCGAGGAGGCTCAACATGAGTGGCATGCAGCAATCGACTGAGGACTTTGGTCAACTGAATCCCGAAGGGATCTTCGGCTCCGTTCTCGGCAGGTTCGCCGGACAAGCGATCGGACGCCTGATCGGCGGCAAGACCGGCCGGGACTTCGGCGGCGCCATCGGCGGAATCGCGGGCGGGTTCGCGCCGTTCTCCGTCGGCCCCGGCACCGAGCAGCCGTCGGAGATGGAGTTGCAGGGCTTCTGGAGCGTGCTCAAGAAGATCGGACAGGGCGTCCAGACCGGCCTCAATGTCGGCCACAACCTCGGCATCTTCAGCACCGATCCGCAGGCCGCCGCCGCGGCGCAGCCGACCGACATGGAGCTGCAGGGCTTCTGGAGCGTGCTCAAGAAGATCGGACAGGGCGCCCAGACCGGCCTCAACGTCGGCCACAACCTCGGCATCTTCAGCGTCGGTCCGCAAGCCGCCACCGCCGCGGCACAGCCGACCGACATGGAGCTGCAGGGCTTCTGGAGCGTGCTCAAGAAGATCGGTCAGGGCGTCCAGACCGGCATCAATGTCGGCCACAACCTCGGCATCTTCAGCACCGGTCCGCAAGCCGCCACCGCCGCGGCGCAGCCGACCGACATGGAACTGCAGGGCTTCTGGAGCGTGCTCAAGAAGATCGGTCAGGGCGTCCAGACCGGCATCAATGTCGGCCACAACCTCGGCATCTTCAGCACCGGTCCGCAAGCCGCCACCGCCGCGGCGCAGCCGACCGACATGGAACTGCAGGGCTTCTGGAGCGTGCTCAAGAAGATCGGTCAGGGCGTCCAGACCGGCATCAATGTCGGCCACAACCTCGGCATCTTCAGCACCGGTCCGCAAGCCGCTGCGGCGGCGCAGCCGACCGACATGGAGCTGCAGAGCTTCTGGAGCGTGCTCAAGAAGATCGGCCAGGGCGTCCAGACCGGCCTCGACGTCGGCCACAATCTCGGCATCTTCAGCGCCGGCCAGCCGGGCCAGCAGGCGGCGGCCGCGCAGCCGACCGACATGGAGCTGCAGAGCTTCTGGAGCGTGCTCAAGAAGATCGGACAGGGCGTCCAGACCGGCCTCGACGTCGGGCACAATCTCGGCATCTTCAGCGCCGGCCAGCCGGGCCAGCAGGCCGCGGCGCAGCCCACCGACATGGAGCTGCAGGGCTTCTGGAGCGTGCTGAAGAAGATCGGACAGGGCGCGCAGACCGGCCTCAACATCGGGCACACGCTCGGCATCTTCAGCACCGGCCAGCCCGCCGGCACGATGCACTAGGACGACCGATTGGAAGCAACGACCCGCGACATCGCAACGCGGGTCCAAGAGAGTGAAGCGGTGGGCGCACGAAAAGTCCGCCCACCGCCGACCTGACATGGAGGGAACGACGCATGGCGGATCCGAACTCAGAACAGGAATTCATCGTGCAAGGCGAGCCGGTCAAGTCCGGCCAGCTCGCTGATCACTTGAGCCGCGAGCCCAGCGTGAAACGCGTCGGTCAGGTCGCACCTGACGTCGTCATCCTGTCGATGACGAAGAGCCAGGCCGATCGCCTCCGATCGACTTTCAGCACGATCGTGGTGGAGCCGAACGCTCCGCTGAAACCCTTTGGCGCCGGCTGACTTCAGCGGCGCCTCCCGACGATGTCACGAGCGAGGATGAAGGAGCCCGCAAATGGCCGCACGAAGCAAGCCTGAAATCTCGGATCAGAAGGATGCGGCCGGCACGGCCGTCAACGGCACCGGAGCACAACCCGGAGCGGCGCAGCCGTCAGCCGAGGCCGCTGCCGCACCGCAGGCCGCAGCACGGGTGACCGCCGCATCAGCCCCAGCCGCACAAGGGACCAGCCGCAGCGACGGCGGCACGGCGGCGCCAGCAACGGGTCAACCCGGCGCAACGATCTCGCAACGGCGGGCGCAGTACATCCTGGCACCGCGCCAGCAGATGGGGCTTGGGACCTTCAGCGCCGACTTCATCGTCCAGCAACTGACAAACAGCCCCGACATCGACGTGGTGAAGACAATTCAGCCGCCGCGCCTGCTCGGATTTCAGAGCGCCGACCCAGGACAAGCACCGCTCGGCCCGATGGTGCTGGCCCGCATGGCGCCCGACAAGGCCGAATTGCTGAAAGCCCAGGCCGGAGCACGGCTCGCGGTCGAGCGCGATGCGCCGCTCACCTACATGCTCGATCCGACCGTCCCCCAGGTGCCGGCGCCGCATCAGCTTCCCAATCCCGGCGTTCTCATTCCCTTGGCCGACGGGTTCTCGACGACGATCGAAGTGGTCGGCGAGAGCGGCCCGCTGCAGGAGGTGGAAGTGTACGTGTTCGGCAGCGTGTGGCCGGTTCAGGGCGTCACCGACGCCAGCGGCCGCGTCACGCTCAAGATTCAGGGCGAGACGCCCGACACCATCCGCTCGATCCTGATCAAGCCGCGGGTCGATTACTGGACCTTCTGGCTCGATCGTCCGCAACTGACCCCCGACAGCGTGAACCGCATCGCCGCGAAGACGCTCGGCGCCTATCTGCGCGGATTTCCCGGCCAGCAATTGCTGGGTTGGGGCCAGCGCGCGATGGGCCTCGATCGCCTGCCCCTCGCCTATAACGGCGCGGGAGTGAAGATTGCGGTGATCGATTCCGGCGCCGCGCCGACGCATCGCAATCTGCACGGCGTCACGATCGGCAAGAGCATCGTCGGCAATGATCCCGCGAGTTGGACCGTCGATACCATCGGTCACGGCTCGCATTGCGCCGGGATCATCGCCGGCGGACCGATCGGCTCCGGCGGCGGCATTCGCGGCTTCGCTCCGGCGGCCGAAATCCATGTCTGCCGGATCTTCCCGGGCGGCCGGTTCAGCGATCTCGTCTCGGCGCTCGACTACTGCATGGAGAATGGCATCGACGTCGCCAACATGAGTCTGGGCGGCGGCGAGCCGTCGCAGATCATCGAGGAGCGGATCTTGCGGGCCAAGCAGATGGGCCTCGCCTGTATCGTCGCCGCGGGAAACTCGTCGGGGCCGGTCCAGTTTCCGGGCTCGACGCCGCATTGCCTGGCGGTCGCCGCGATGGGCAAATGGGGCGAGTTTCCCGAGGACAGCTTCCACGCCCAGCAGGGGTTGGACGGCTTCCGGAGCGCCGACGGATATTTTCCGGCGAAGTTCAGTTGCTTCGGGCCGGAGATCGACGTCTGCGCGCCGGGCGTCGGCATCGTGTCCTCGCTGCCGACGGATGGCTTCGGGGCCTGGGACGGCACCTCGATGGCCACGCCGCACGTCACCGGCCTCGCCGCGCTCGTGCTGGCGCATCATCCCGACTTCAAGGGCCAGTTCGCGACACGCGACGCGCGGCGTGTGGAGCGGCTGTTCCAGATCCTGAAGGAGACATCGACGCCGCTGCAGTTCGGCGATCCCAACCGTTCGGGTGCCGGACTGCCGAACGCGATGCGCGCACTCGGCCTGGAAGCGGGCGTGGCCTCCGCGCCCACGGCCGATCCCTCGCTCGACGTTCTCCGTCGCCTGCTCGGACTGGCGCGCGGCGAGGCGCAGAGCGGCGCGACGTCTCCGACGCTGGTGCCGCAGGCGCCCAATGGCAAGCTCGACGGAGCCGGTTCGGTTGCCAGGGGCCCGGCAACGACGACCAGCGAGTGGTCCAGCCCGGCGGTCGGTGATCCCAGTCCGGCGCAGATCCGCGACATCATGCACAAGGTCGGCTTGCTGTAGATCACGGGGCAAGCCGTAGGAACGGCATCAGACGTTGCACGACGGGCAGTTTGCGCATGAGCCTCATGCACGGACTGCCCGTCGTGTTAGTTTGTCGCACGATCGCGGCTTGCGTCGTCGGCCAAATCAAGCGCAGATTTCCGCCCGTCCCGCCTCACTGCAAGAGGGGCGTATCGCGGTCGTCACGAACGCTGAGGTGGGATGCGGTGGGCGTGTCGGATTGCGCGTGGGGCTTCCTCGCGCGGACGAGCAATTCCGGCACGCACGGTCAAGTCGCGCGGTCCTGATACCCCGATGCTGGTATCCAGCGCGATGCGCGCAAGCGCATTGCGCGACACGGTGGCCAAAAAGCCCGGCGCACCGAGGAGAATGCGAAGCAGCCGTTCAACCATCGCGCAGGGAAGGCCGGGTGTTCCGGCTCGTACCTGTGGTTCCTGCCGCCTGCATTTTTTCCGCAGGCGGGCCATGGGTGCGGCCAGCATCCGGCCTTCCCTGCGCCTCTTCGCTATCGGAGGCGATGCATGACGCATAGCTCGGGCGCAGATGCGCCGCGGGGATGCGCAGCCTTGTCTCAACCGCCATCGGCTCTTTGAAAAGTGAAATCCCGCCACCCCAAGCTCGTCATGGCCGGGCTTGTCCCGGCCATCCACGTCCGTCCTCGTGCGCGCCTCAAGCTGTGATCCTATCGTAGAGATCATCCCAGCTGGGATTGCTCGCAAGGATCAGTCCAACCTTCCAGGCGCGCGACCAATGCTTGATGTTGTGCTCCCGTTGGATCGCGCTCTGAATGTCGTCGAAGACTTCAAAGTACACCAATCGCTTCAAGCCATACCGCCTGGTGAAGCCATCAACCAAGCCGGATCGATGCTGAAAGACACGGCGCATGAGATCGCTGGTCACGCCGACATAGAGCGCACCGTTGGGACGATTAGTCATGAAGTACACGTAGCCGCCCGCCATCTCGCCATACTGCAAGACGTGGATGGCCGGGACAAGCCCGGCCATGACGGCCGAGAGAGCGGGCCACAAACTTCAACAAGGCCCCGGGGCTGCGGTCGCCCCCCGTCTCCCTACCGCCCCTTCTCCGCCCTGCTCAGAAGAAACACCCCCTGCTCGCCGAACATGTTCCAGAACCACCAGGGCATGGCGACGCGCAAGGGACGGCCGTAACTATCAAGTGCGACGGCGCGCTCCATCTTGACGCCGATCTCGTCGCAGAGCTGCACGAAGTCCTTGATGGTGCAGAAATGGATGTTCGGCGTGTCGTACCAGGTGAAAGGCAGATTGTCGGTGCGCGGCATGTGGCCGCCGACCAGCAGCTGCAGCCGCAGCCGCCAGAAGCCGAAATTCGGGAAGGTGACGATGGCACGGCGGCCGATGCGCAGGAGATTTTCCAGCACCGTCTTGGGCCGCCGCGTCGCCTGCAGGGTCTGCGACAGGACCACGTAGTCGAACGCATCGTCGGGATAATCGACGAGATCGGTGTCGGCATCGCCCTGCACCACCGCGAGGCCCTTGGCGACACAATGGTTGACGCCCTCGCGCGACAGCTCGATGCCGCGGCCGTCGATGCCGCGGCTCTCGAGCAGCTGCAGCAGGTCACCGTCGCCGCAGCCGATGTCGAGCACCTTGGAGCCGCTCTCGACCATGCCGGCGATCAGGAGATGATCGGGCCGATAGGCCAGCACCTCGCCGCCGGAGAATCCGTTCAGCGGCAGCACACCCTGCATGCTCATGTCTCAGCCTCCCGTCACAGCCTTGAGGCCGCGCGCCTTGCCGGCGGAATCGAGAAAAGCGCTGGCGATCTCGAAAAACTCGGGGACGTCGAGCAGGAACGCGTCGTGCCCCCTGTCGGTCTCGATCTCGGCGAACGACACCCGCGCGCTGGACGCGTTGAGCGCATGCACCAGCGCCCGCGATTCCGAAGTCGGAAACAGCCAGTCGCTGGTGAAGGACACCACGCAGAAGCGGGTCTTGATGCCGCGGAACGCCGCCGCCAGCACGCCATCGTGGTCGCCGGCGATGTCGAAATAGTCCATCGCGCGCGTCAAATAGAGATAGGAGTTGGCATCGAAGCGCTCGACGAAGGACGAGCCCTGATAGCGCAGATAGCTCTCGACCTGGAAATCGGCGTCGAACGAGAACGTCGGCAACTCGCGGTCCTGCATGCGGCGGCCGAACTTGCGATGCAGCGCCGCGTCCGACAGATAGGTGATATGCGCGGCCATCCGTGCCACCGCGAGGCCGCGATGCGGATGAACGCCCTTGTCGCCGTAGCGGCCGTGGTCCCAGTCGGGATCGGCCATGACGGCCTGGCGGCCGAGCTCGTGGAAGGCGATGTTCTGCGCCGAATGCCGCGTCGCGCAGGCGATCGCGAGCGTGGCGAACACGCGCTGCGGATAGGCCACCGTCCATTGCAGCGCCTGCATGCCGCCCATCGAGCCGCCGACCACGGCGAACAGCGTGTCGATGCCGAGATGGTCGATCAGCATCGCCTGGGCGCGCACCATGTCGGGGATGGTGATGATCGGGAAATCGAGCCCCCAGACCTTGCCGGTCGCAGGGTTCAGCGAGGCCGGTCCGGTCGAGCCCATGCAGCCGCCAATCACGTTGGAGCAGATGATGAAATAGCGGCTCGGGTCGAGCGGGCGGCCGGGGCCGACCAGCGTCTCCCACCAGCCCGGCTTGCCGGTGACCGGATGACGGTTGGCGACGTGCTGGTCGCCGGTCAGCGCGTGGCAGACCAGGACCGCGTTCGATCTGTCGGCGTTGAGCTCGCCATAGGTCTGGTAGGCGATCTGGAACGGCGACAGGTCGACGCCGCAATCGAGCCTGAGCGGCTTGTCGGCACCGAACTGCGCGACCAGCGAACTCGGATGATCGACCTCGTGCGAGCGCTCTTCGGGCGCAATCGTGCGCAGCGCGGAGGTGGGTTTCGGCGTCAGGCCTGTCATGTCTCTCACCCCGGCCATCCGGCAAGGGCTCCCGAACCACGTGACACATCAGGCCATGAAAAACCCGGCCTGAACTGGGGTTCGGCCGGGATCGATAACGTCCCCGGCCTGTTTAGCGAGTTTTTTAACGTGGCTGCAAGCCGGCCGGCTCAAATGACCACGGAACAGGCAGAAACTAGTCCCGCGGGCGCTCCTCGTCAAGGCAAGCTCGGGTTGACCGCCGATCGGGCGCCCCATGGCTGCAGGTCAGCCAAGCCTAGGCAGCACGAGGTAAACTTGCTGTTGCGCACGTCCCCCGCATCGGAGAGAACGGCATCCGTTCCAGTCCGCCGCGCGTTGACCCGCGGCCTGCGAAGAGTGACCCTGCCCATGTCGACCCCGCCGCCAGCCCCTCCCTCGCTCGCCGATTTGCGCAAGGAGATCGACGCGATCGACGAGCAGGTCCATCAGCTCCTGATGAACAGGGCCGACATCATCGACCGGCTGATCAAGGTCAAGAAGACCCAGGAGGTCGGCTCGGCGTTCCGCCCGGCGCGCGAGGCCGACATGATGCGGCGCCTGGTGCAGCGCCATCGCGGCATCCTGCCGCTCGACACCGTCGAGGGCATCTGGCGCGTGATCGTCTCGACGTTCACTTACGTGCAGGCGCCGTTCTCGGTGCACGCCGACGTGTCGGTCGGCGAATCCGCGATGCGCGATTCCGCCAGGTTCCATTTCGGCTTCGTGGTGCCTTATGTCGCCCATTTCAGCGCCCAGGCCGCCGTCGAAGCCGTGGCGCGCTCGAAGGGCGATCTCGCGCTGGTGTCGACGACCTCGGGGCATACACCGTGGTGGATCACGCTGGAGCCCGCGGGCGCGCCGAAGATCATCGCGCGGATGCCGTTCATCGAGCGGGCCGACCATCCGGCGGCGCTGCCGGTGTTCGCGATCTCGCGCGTCGCGGACGACGCGCTGGTGCTGGAGGTCGAGACCTGGAGCATCCGCGTCTCCGGCTGGAATGCGCAGGTGTCCCGCGCGCTGTCGCCGCTCGCCGACGTGATCGCGGTGCCCGATACCGCCTTCGACGGCGCGGCGCTGTTGGTGTCGATCGAGTCGCCGTCGAACCTCGACAAGATCAAGGCTGCCCTGATCGCGGCGGGCGCCTCGGTGCGCTCGACGGCCCTCGTCGGCGGCCATGCGAAACGCTATACGGTTCCCAGCTGAGACGCCCCGCGCCAGTGATGATTTTCCGGAGTTGACGATGAACCGCCCCGTGCCGAATCCCGGCATCCTCGACATTGCGCCCTACACGCCGGGCAAGAGCCCGAAGCCCGAGCCGGGCCGCAAGGTGTTCAAGCTGTCGGCGAACGAGACTCCGTTCGGTCCTTCACCCAAGGCAATCGACGCCTTCAAGAGCGCGGCCACGCATCTGGAGGATTATCCGGAAGGCACCTCGCGGGTGCTGCGCGAGGCGATCGGCCGCACCTATGGCCTCGATCCCGGCCGCATCGTCTGCGGCGCCGGCTCCGACGAGATCCTGAATCTGCTGGCACACACCTTTCTCGGGCAAGGCGACGAGGCGATCTCCACCGCGCACGGCTTCCTGGTCTATCCGATCGCGACCATGGGCTGCGGCGCCAGGAACGTGGTTGCCGCCGAGACCGAGTATCGCACCGACGTCGACGCGATCCTGGCCGCGGTGACGCCGCGCACCAAGCTCGTGTGGCTCGCCAATCCGAACAACCCGACCGGCACCTACATCCCGTTCGACGAGGTCAAGCGGCTGCGCGCCGGCCTTCCCTCGCATGTCGTGCTGGTGCTCGACGCCGCCTATGCCGACTACGTCTCGCGCAACGATTATGAGTTCGGGATCGAGCTGGTCGCGACGACCGAGAACACCGTCGTCACCCACACCTTTTCCAAGATCCACGGCCTCGCGGCGCTCCGCGTCGGCTGGATGTTCGGCCCGGCGCACATCGTCGATGCCATCAACCGCATCCGCGGGCCGTTCAACGTCTCCTCGCCCGCGATGCTCGCTGCGGTCGCCGCGATCGAGGACACCGCGCATCAGCAGATGTCGAAGGCACACACCGAGACCTGGCGCAACTGGCTCACTGAGGAGATCGGCAGGCTCGGGCTGAAAGTGACGCCGAGCGTCACCAACTTCATCCTGATCCACTTCCCGACCGAGAAGGGCCGCACCGCGGTCGAGGCCGACGAATTCCTGACACGGCGCGGCCTCGTGCTGCGCGCGCTCGCCAACTACAAGTTGCCGAATGCGCTGCGCATGACGATCGGCACCGAGGAGGCCAATCGTCTGGTCGTCGAGGCTCTCAGCGAATTCATGAGGACGAAGTGAGCGTCGCGGGACGGTTCGAACGCATCGCGCTGATCGGCTTCGGCCTGATCGGCGGCTCGATCGCGCGCGCGGCGCGGCTGCAAGGCATGGCCGGCGAAATCGTCACCACGGCGCGTTCGGACAAGACCCGCGCCCGCGTGACCGAGCTCGGCATCGTCGACCGCGTCGTTGCGAGCAATGCCGAGGCGGTCAAGGATGCCGACCTCGTCATTTTCTGCATTCCCGTCGGCGCGTGCGGTCCCGTGGCCGAAGAGATCGCGCCGCATCTGAAGCCCGGCGCCATCGTCTCCGACGTCGGCTCCGTGAAGGGCGCCATCGTCCGCGACATGGCCCCGCACCTGCCGGCGCATGTTCATTTCGTACCGGCGCATCCGGTCGCCGGCACCGAGAATTCGGGACCGGACTCCGGCTTCGCCGAGCTGTTCATCAACCGCTGGTGCATCCTGACGCCACCCGACGGTGTAGATGCCGACGCGATCGATCGTCTCCGTGCGTTCTGGGCCGCGCTTGGCGCCAAGGTCGAGATCATGACGCCGGATCATCATGACCGCGTGCTCGCGATCACCAGCCACCTGCCGCATCTGATCGCATACACCATCGTCGGCACCGCCGACGAGCTGGCGCAGGTCACGGAGTCCGAGGTGATCAAGTTCTCCGCCGGCGGCTTTCGCGATTTCACCCGCATCGCCGCCTCCGACCCGACGATGTGGCGCGACATCTTCCTGAGCAACAAGGATGCCGTGCTCGACATGCTCGGCACCTTCACCGAGGACCTCTCCAAGCTGACGCGGGCGATCCGCCGCGGCGACGGCGATGCGCTGTTCGATCACTTCACCCGCACCCGCGCGATCCGCCGCGGCATCGTCGACATCGGCCAGGATTCGGCGGCGCCGGACTTCGGCCGGCCGCTGCCGCAGTTGAAGAAGCCCTGAAGGCTTCAGAACAGCGGTGGGACGCGGGCGACCTTGAACGGACCGAGCACCACGACCCCGTCGGCGAAGCGCAACGGGAAGGTCCGCGCCTTGCGCCCTTCGAGGGTGGCCTCCTTGCCGAGCGCATTGATGCCGAGCGCGACGCCAACATTGGCGTTCTGCTTGACGACCTTGCCGAGGCCGGGAATCGCGCGGTCGAGCGCACCGAGCAGGTTGTTGACGTCTTGCGACTTCACACCCGGCGCTACGCGATCGAGCGTCCCCTGCGGCACGCCGTTTTCGAGCATCTTGTCGAGACCGAGCGCCGGGATGACCTTTTCGATCCCCGCGACCGTCATCTGCACTTCGCCATCGATCCCGCCATTGGCGGTCAAGCTCAGCGTGCCCGCGGCGACCGCGAGCAATTCGCCCTGCTGGATGCGCGACTGGACGATCTCGACATGACCGCCCGCCGCCTGGATCTCGCGAAACCGCTCCGGCCAGGGTTTGGGCCTGAAGTCCTTGAGACCGGTGACGCGGGCCTGGACGTCGGTATTGAACGGTTCGGCAAGCAGAGGATGGCTGCCTTGGATGCTGCCGTTCGCGATCTGCAACGCGGTCTCCAGCACCGGATGGTCGGACGGCGAGCCCTCGGCAACACGGCCGTGCAATTCGGCATGATCGGCGCGCGCGGCGGGCACGGCGTTGTTGCCCTCGATGCGGTCGATGGTCGGTTGTTCGAACACGAGGTCGGCGCGCTGCGGCGGCCCTGGCAGACCGCGGACACTGGCCTCACCGACGCGCCAGTTCACGGAGAACGAGGCCGGTCCGCGACCGTCGGCGATCATAGCGGGTCCCTTGAATTCCGCGATGACCCGCTTCGGGTCCCACACCTGTGCGACGACGAGAATCTCGTCGAGCTTGGCGTTCATCAAGGGCGTGCCGGCGGCCTGCGAAAACAGGGCTACGTTCGGATCCGTACAGCGGACCTCGAGCCGGAACGGAAAGCCGGCGACCGAGCGGTTCGCGCAATCGAAGACGCGGCCGGACTTCGCTTCCCGCGCACGCCAGGCGTCGGCCTGGACATCCACTTGCGAAGCGGCGAAGAACCAGAATGCGCTCCACGCGACGGCGGCAATCAGGAGCAGGACGGGAGCTATGAAAAGCCCCCAGCGAGAGCGCCTGCGCGGCGGTTGCGGCAAACGAGACATGCAGGACACCCTTTGGGCAGCAATTTTGGCAATTCGGCGATCACGGATTGTGTATCTAGATTAACAATTCGCGAGCACCACACTTAGGCCTCCGCATTGATGTCCGCAATGACCCTCTCCGAACGCGACCTTCCCCACGGCGACCTCTGGGTCTTCGGCTACGGCTCGCTGATGTGGCGACCCGGATTCGCCTTTCTCGAGCAGGTGCCGGCGCGGTTGATCGGCGAGCATCGCGCGCTCTGTGTGTATTCGTTCGTCCACCGCGGAACGCCGGAGAAGCCCGGCCTCGTACTCGGTCTCGATCGCGGCGGCGCGTGTCGCGGCATTGCGTTTCGGGTGGCAGCAGACAAGCGCGACGATACCATCGCCTATTTGCGGGCGCGTGAGCAGGTGACCTCGGTGTATCGCGAAGTGACGCGCTCGGTATGGCTGGAGAACGACGCCCGCGAGCGGGTGAGCGCGCTGGTCTACGTGGTCGATCGCGGCCATGTGCAATATGCCGGCCGGTTGTCGCCGCAGGAGCAGTTGCGCCATGTACGCCAGGGTCACGGCCAGTCCGGCGCCAATCGCGACTACGTGATCTCGACCGTGAAGGCGATCGAGGCGCAGGGCCTTCGCGACACGCAGTTGCATCGGCTCGCAACGATGCTGCACGATGACGGCCACTCGCTGCATCCTGCGCCGGAAGGTGCGCCACCATAGCGTCAAGCTTTCACCGCCGCCGCTATGCGGCCGAACAGCCGGGCCTGCTCGGCCTGCCCTGCGGCGACCAGCCGATTGGTGGCCTCCTCGATCACGCTTTGGATCCGCTGCATGAATTCATCGCGTGGCAGGCCCGGCGGCAGCGGATCAAGAAACTCCACCACAAGCGTGCCCGGATAGCGCAGGAATGTGCGACGCGGCCAGAACAGCCCTGAGTTCAGCGCCACCGGCAGGCACGGCACGCCGCAATCCGTATAGATCAAGCCGACCCCGCCCTTGTAGTCCGGCGGTGCGCCCGCCGGGCGCCGCGTGCCTTCCGGAAAAATCACAAACTGACGGCCGTGCTTCACCTCCTCCGCCGCCCGCCGCATCACCTGCTTCAACGCGCGGGCGCCGGAGCTGCGGTCGATCGCGATCATGTCCGCCTTGACCAGATATTGTCCGAACAAGGGAATCCGCAGCAGCTCGCGTTTGAGAACGAAGAACGGCGCATCGAAGAAATGCAGCAGCGAGATCGTCTCCCACATCGACTGATGCTTGGCGGCGACGATAAGCGGCCCCTTCGGGATCTTTTCGACGCCGCGATATTCGACGCGGATGTTGCAGACGACGCGCATCAACACGATGTTGCTCTGCGCCCACCAATTGGCGACGCGCAGCAGCGCCTTGCGGGGCATCGCCAGGGTCGGCAACGCAATCAGCGCCCAGAGCACGAAGTTCGGGTAGAACAGGATGTTGAACAGCAGCGAACGCAGGAAGATCGAGACCATCAGAAACCCAGTTCAATTGGCTTGCGCCGTCGTCGGTCGGCGCGCCACCGAGCCGGTTGGCGGATCGACCTCGGGCGCGAGATCGAGGCCGAGATCGGCCAGCCGCAGCCGCATCTCGGCGGCGACAAATTTGGCATATTCGGACAACAGAAGTCGCAGCGTCGGCGCGCTGGTCCACCACGGCTCGTCACGCCATTTCTCGCCGACGACGGCATACGGAATGAGATCCATGCTCGGCATCGCATGCGACAGTTCGACGATGGCCCGCGGCATGTGATAGTTCGACGTCACCACGATCAGCGACTTGAAGCCGCGCTCGCTGGCCCACCGCCGCGTCTGCGCGGCGTTGCTGCGGGTGTTGATCGCCGAATAATCCAGATCGACGCAGCAGTTGATGAATGATCGCGCCTCGGGCAGCGACCTGGTGATGTTGCTGGCCTCGTTGGTCGGGTGCACGCCGGAGATCAGCAGCCGCCGGCCATAGCCTCCCGCCAGGAGTTCCACCGCGTCCGACACGCGCGACGAGCCGCCGGTCAGGACCACGATTCCGTCCGCCTTGCGCTCGGGCTGGATCTCGGCACCGCGCAATTGCGAGAGGAAGCCGACGAAACCGACCGCCGCGACGAAGAAGCCGAGCCCGAGCGTCGCCACGGCGCCCGCGAGCGTCCGCCACACCGCCACGGTGAGCGGCAGCTTTCGCCTGCTATGGTCGGTCTCCGGCTCCATGCAACGCCTGGCTTGTCCTTGCCTGCCTGCGCGCGGCGCCATGCCGTCGCGCGATCCCGTCGTTCAAGTCCGGGAACGCAGGCAGGTTTCGCCGGCCTCCCGATCACGTTCGCTCGCCGCCGATCCTGGCGCGCGACCTCCGCGGTGTTCGTGACCCAGCTCACCCCGTCCTGCCTCACCCCGGCGCAGACGATTTTAGGCGGTTTTCGGGCCAAGTGAAATCCGCAACGAGATGGCTGGGGATAGAAGCCGCCATCAGTCGATGCTCGCCAGCGTCGTGAACAGGGTCCGGCGTGCGGCCCAGCCGGTCACCGCGGCGATCACGATGGCCTGCAGCGCGATCGCGACATAGCCGAGCGGGCGCAGCGAGAACGTCCCGAGCAATGCCGCAAACTGATCGCCGACGGGGGTGCCGGAGAACCAGTTGGCGATCGACTCCGAGAACCCGAATCCGAGCATCGCAAGGCCGCCGCCGATCACGCCCCCCTCCAGTCCGAGCTGCAAAAAGTGCCGCAGGAAGTGATTGGCGATGTAGCGGTCACCGGCGCCGACGAAATGCAGCACCTCGACGATCGGCCGGTTCGCGGCCATCGCACCGCGGGTCGCGAACGACACCGAGATGATGGTGGCCGCGATCACCAGCACGAGAATGCCGAAGCCTGCAAACAGGGTAGCACCGGTCATCGAGCGCATGCGCTCGATCCAGGCGCGGTGGTCATCCACGCTGGCGGTCGGCGCAACCTGGGTCACGCGGGCGCGCAGGGCGTTGAGATCGAAGCTGGTGCCGGGCTGGACGCGTGCGATGATGACGCGGGGCACCGGAAGCTCATCGAACGACAAGCCGCTGCCGAGCCACGGCTCCAGCAGCTTGCTCGATTCCTCCTTCGTGAATGGCCGGACCTCCACGATTCCGGACTGCGCCCGCATCGCCTCCGTCACCAGGGCAATGTCGCGCTCGAGATCCCGGCCGGTCTTGGGGCGAACCTGAACGGTGATCTCGCTCGCCACCTCCGACTGCCATTCGGCCGCGGACTCGCTGACCAGCAGCACGCCGCCGGTCGTGATCGAGGCCAGGAAGGTCATGATCGCCACCACGGCGACCAGCGCACGGCCCGCGATCGAGGCGCGCGGCACGATCGGCGACACGATGCGGGCCTGCGCCGGCAGTTGCGGGCGGTCGTCGCCGAGATCGACCAGGAGGCCGCGATCGTCTACGCTACTCATAGATGTGCAATCGTCCCTGATGCAGCACCAGCCGGCGGGCCTCGTATTGGTCCATCAGCGTGATGTCATGGGTTGCGATGATCACCGCCGTGCCCGAGCGGTTCAGTTCGATGAACAGCCGCAGCAGGCGGCGGCCGAGCGTCGGATCGACGTTGCCGGTCGGCTCGTCCGCGAGCAGCAGCTGCGGCCGCGAGATCACGGCGCGCGCGATCGCCGCGCGCTGCTTCTCACCACCCGACAGGATCGGCGGCAGCGCATCCATGCGCTCGCCGAGGCCGACCCATTTCAGGAGGTCGATGACCTCCTTGCGATAGCTTGACTCGTCGCGACCCATGACGCGAAACGGCAACGCCACGTTCTCATAGGTCGTCATGTGGTCGAGCAGCCGGAAGTCCTGCAGCACGATGCCGATGCGCTTGCGCAGATCGGCGATCTCTTCCTTGCTGAGCAGCGAGATGTCGTAGCCGAACAGATTGACCAGACCGCGGGTCGGCCGCAGCGACAGGAACAGCAGCTTCAGCAGCGAGGTCTTGCCGGCGCCCGACGGGCCGGTGAGAAACTGGAAGGAATGGGCAGGAATCTGGAAACTGAGGTCGCGGAGAATCTCCGGCCCCAATCCATAGCGCAGCCCAACATTTTCGAACCGAACCAAAGCGTCAGCTCCGTTCGACCGCGTGCGCGGCAGACCCGCACGCTCCAAGCTCAGCGGTACGATGGCCCGATTGAGCGCCCGTTATGGTTTCCGGTTCGTTAACGGTCGCCGTGTACCATTGGCGCGATTGAGTTCCGAAGTTCGTCGACATGGCGGTCCTTGTAGCACGAACTGTCGGAAACAAAGCGGCAATGGCCGTTGGAGAACAGGCGCGATGTTCATCGTTTGCCCTCATTGTACGACATCTTATGCCATCGACCTGGCAACCCTGGGTATGGCTGGCCGCAGCGTACGCTGTTCCCGTTGCAAGGAGGTCTGGCTGGCACGACCGGAGGATGCGGTCGAGGCGCCCGCCCCCATGCCTGCCATGGCGGAGGCCGGCGCGTCGGCCGCGCCCCGTGACGCCGCCGACGAGTGGGAAGCCCTCGCCCGCCAGGAAGAAGATGACGGCGGACGGTCGCCCGAGGTGGAAAGTCCGCCGCTGGCCGCCGGCTGGCCTGACGATGCCCTCGCCGAGCCCGACGACGACACGGCCGATGCCGAGCAGCCGGCGCAGAGCGGGGCTTCGCGCCTCGCCGGTCTCCGCAAGCTCATCAGGCGCCCGACGTTGCCGGATTTCCCAGGCAATAAGCTGTTGAACCTGCCGGTGCTGACGGCCGCCATGGCGGCGCTCACGATTGCGCTCGTGGTGTGGCGCGCCGACGTCGTCAGGCTGCTGCCGCAGACGGCGTCGTTCTACAAGCTGGTTGGGCTCGAGGTGAACCTGCGCGGCCTGAGCTTCAAGGACTTGAAGGTGGCGACCGAAACCGTCGACGGCAAGCCGGTGCTGGTGATCGAGGGGACGATCGTCAGCTTGACGAGGAAATCGGTCGACCTGCCGCGGCTTCGGTTCAGCGTCCGTGACGCGCAGGGCACCGAGATCTACGCCTGGAACACGCTGCTCGAGCAGACCGCGCTCAAGCCCGGCGAGCGCACGACGTTCAAGTCGCGGCTCGCCTCGCCCCCTCCCGAAGGCCGCAATATCGATATACGGTTCTTCAACCGGCGCGACCTCGCCGCCGGCAGTGCATGATGGTTCCGGTCTCGCGGCTCTCTCGCGGGGCCAACGAGACGGAGACGAAACGACATGTCGCGCGTGCTGATCGCCGACGACGAAGATTCGATGCGGACCTTGGTCGCGCGCGCCATTGCCATGGATGGACATGAGATCGTGACGGCGCAGGACGGTGCCGAGGCGCTCGACATCCTGACGCGCGAGGCCGGTGCCTTCGACCTGCTGCTGACCGACATCCAGATGCCCATCATGGACGGCATCGCGCTGGCGCTGTCGGCAGCACGCGATTTTCCCGATTTGACCATCCTGCTGATGACGGGCTTTGCCCATCAGCGCGAGCGCGCGTCGAATCTCAGCGCGATCGCTCACGACGTCATCACCAAGCCGTTCTCGGTCGCCGATATCAGAACCGCGGTCGCCGACGCGCTGGCGTCGAAGGCGGGCAAGGCGTAGGGCGCCAACGATAATCCTCGACGTTGCTGCAGTCCGCGCTGTCATCCCTGCGAACGCAGGGATCCGTAGCCACCGCCGCCGTTGAGGGACAAGACTGGTCCCACATCTCGCGCCATCACATCTCCCTGGGGGCATGGGTCCCGGGTCGGCGCCACGCCGTCGCTTCGCGCCATCGCGGCTTGCCCGGGACGACAGCGATGGGTGCGATGGAGCGCGGACATGCCTGATGGGCTTGCGCCTGCGTAAAGGTCGCTGAAGGAACTGTTCCTCTCTCCTCCGTCATTGCGAGCGCAGCGAAACAATCCAGAATCCCTCTGCGGAGACCGTCTGGATTGCTTCGCTGCGCTCGCAATGACGCTGGGGCGGCCGTCGGACGCCCCGCTCAGCTTCACGCGCTGAGCGCGCGCATCTCCGCGTAGAGATCCGACTTGCCCTCGAAGCCGATGCCGGGGAGGTCCAGCATCGTGATGTGGCCATCGATCACCTTCACGCCGTCGGGGAAGCCACCATAGGGCTGGAACAGGTCGGGATAGCTCTCATTGCCGCCGAGGCCGAGGCCGGCGGCGATGTTGAGCGACATCTGGTGTCCACCATGCGGGATGCAGCGTGACGGCGACCAGCCGTAGGTCCTGAGCACGTCGAGCGTGCGCAGATATTCGCACAGGCCGTAGGACAGCGCGCAGTCGAATTGCAGCCAGTCGCGATCGGGACGCATGCCGCCATAGCGAATGAGGTTGCGCGCGTCCTGGTGGCTGAACAGGTTCTCGCCGGTGGCCATCGGGCCGGGATAGAAGTCAGCCAGCGTCGCCTGCAGGTGATAGTCGAGCGGATCGCCCGCCTCCTCGTACCAGAACAGCGGATAGTCGCGCAGCATCTTGGCGTAGGCGATCGCAGTCTCCAGGTCGAAGCGGCCATTGGCGTCGACGGCGAGCTGATGGCCGGAGCCGATCTCATCGAGCACGGCCTCGATGCGCTCACGGTCCTCATCGATCGGGGCGCCGCCGATCTTCATCTTCACGACATTGTAGCCACGCTCGAGATAGCCGCGCATCTCGCGGCGGAGCGCCGAGAGATCCTTGCCGGGATAGTAGTAGCCGCCGGCAGCGTAGACGAAGACGCGCGGTTCGGCCTTGCGGCCGTGCCGCTCCGCGAGCAGACGGAACAGCGGCTTGTCGGCGATCTTGGCGACCGCATCCCAGATCGCCATGTCCAACGTGCCGACCGCGACCGAGCGCTCGCCGTGGCCGCCGGGCTTCTCGTTGATCATCATCGCCGCCCAGGCCTTGTCCGGATCGATGTTGTCCTTGCTGGCATCGAGCAACGATGTCGGGTCAGCTTCCAGGAGGCGCGCGCGAAAGCGCTCGCGGATCAAGCCACCCTGGCCGTAGCGGCCGTTGGAGTTGAAGCCGTAGCCGACGACGGGCCGTCCGTTGCGCTCGACATTGGTAATGACGGCGACGAGACTGGAGGTCATCTTGGTGAAGTCGATATAGGCATTGCGGATCGGCGATGAGATCGGCTTCGTCACCTCGCGGACGTCGACGATACGGACGGTCATGGTCATTCTCCTGGTCGGGGCCGCACGCGCCGCTCTACAGCGAGGCGCCTGCACAGATGGTGATGGTCTGTCCGGTGATGGCGCCCGCGTCCGGCGACAGCAGGAAGGCGGTGAGCGCGGCCACCTCCGCTGGATCGACGTAGCGCCCCATCGGCGGCAGCACCGGCGCGGTGCCCGCGCGGCTGGGATCGCGCAGGAACGGCGTGTCGGTCGCGGCCGGAGCGACGACGTTGACGGTGATCAGGCGCGGCGCCAGCTCGATTGCCCAGGAGCGCGCGAGGCCGGTGAGTGCGGCCTTGGTCGCTGCGTACTGGCTGCGCCCCGCCGCGCCATTGGCGGTGCGGCTGCCGATCAGGACGATGCGCCCGCCCTCCGTCATGTGCGGCGCGAGCGCATTGGCGAGCACCTCCGCCGCGCCGACATGGACGCGCCACATGCCTTCGCCGTTCTCACGCGTGAGTTCGCCGAGCCTTCCGACGCGCATGTAGCCGGCAGCATGAACGAGCGCAGTGACGACGCCGATGCCTGCGAGTCGCGCGACCAGCGCGTGCGGCTCGGCGAGATCAGCTTGCAGACTTCGAAAGCCCTCATGTGAGAACGCCGACGGCGCGCGGTCGATGCCCGTCACGCGCCAGCCGGCCGCCAGCAGGCGCTCGGCGATGGCGCGGCCGATGCCGGAGCTGGCTCCGGTCACCACCGCGTGGCGAAAACCGGAACTGCTGTCGTGATCCACTGTCATCCCTTGTACGCAGCCGCCTCGGCCTTGACCTTCACTGCATCGAAATTGTTGATCTTGTCGATCAGCTCATTGGTGTAGAGCGCATTGTAGTCCTTGATGTCGAGCCCGTTCATCGCGGCTTCGGTGCGGAACTCCTGCTCGTTGATCGCGCCCATCTTCGTATCAGCATAGGGCGGCGCGTAGAGCTTGATGCGGCGGCTGATCGACTGCAGCACGGCCTTCACGGCTTCGTCCTCGCTGGCGCCGCGCGGCGCCGTCTCCGGATAGAGCTTCAGGAACGCCCGGGCGCCGGCGGCGGGATTGGCGAGCAGGAACTGCGAGGCCTTGCAGACCGAGCGGCCGAAGCCGATCAGCAGATCCTTGTCCTTCTCGAACGTCTGGGGCATCGCCATCAGGAACTGGCCGCCGACCATCGGGATCAAGGTCGGACGCGGCAGGTAGCTCAGCTCGATGCCGGCCGCTTCGATCTGGCCAAAACCGGTGTCGAAATAGGCCAGCGCATCGACCACGCCGCGCTGCAGGGCGACGCCGGCTGGCGTGCCGTTGCCGACCGCGACCCAGCTCACGTCCTTGTCCGGATCGAGGCCAAGCGCCTTCAGCACATTCTTGGTCACCGGATATTCGGTGGCGCCAAAGTCCGAGACGCCGATCTTCTTGCCCTTGAGATCGGTGTAGCTCTTGAGCGCAGAGCCGGGCGGGACAGCGATGTCCCATTTGTAGGGGTAGGTGTACTGATAGAACATTTTCGCGCCGCCCCATTCATTCTTGGCGAGCAGCGGCAGCGCCGTCGAGGGCACGCCGACGCCGATCGCCACCGAGCCGCGATCGGTCGCGACCTGGACGTTGGCGTTGGTGCCGAGCGCCTGGACGTCGAGCGAAAAACCCTCCTGCGCATTGTAGCCGAGCGCCTCGCCGATCACGCAATTGATGATGGTGGCGTTGAGCGCCTTGAGTCCGACACCGAAGCGGATCTTTCTGACGTCGGCGGCCATCAGCCCGGCCGGAGCGCCGCTCATCAGCAACGCCGCTCCGGCGCTGCCCTTCAGGAATGACCTGCGCGAAACCATTCTTCGTTCCTCCCTGTTTTATTTTTTGCGGTTGGCGCCCCAGTGCACGACCTTGGCCTCGCACCAGCGCACGATCCCATGCAGCAAGATGCCGAGCACGCCGAGAATGATCAGCGCGGCGAATACGCCGGCGACATCGGAGACGGCCTGGGCCTGGGTGATGACGACCCCCATGCCGCGCTGAGCGCCGAGGAATTCGGCAACGATGGCGCCGAGCAGCGCATAGACCACGGCCATGTCGAGGCCGGCGAAGATGAAGGGCGCGGCGTTCGGCAGCTTGACGATGCGATAGGTCTCGAGACGCGACGCCGACAGCGAGCGCATCAGGTCGATGCGCTCCGGCTCGACGGCGCGCAGGCCGGTGAAGCTGTTGATCAGCACCGGGAAGAACGACAGCAGCGCCGAGATCGCGATCTTGGAGCCGTCGCCGAAGCCGAACCAGATCACGATCAGCGGCGCGATCGCCACCTTGGGCAGGCTCTGCAGCGCGAACGCATAGGGCATCACGAGGCGCTCGATCGCTTCCACTTCCGCCATCAGCGAACCGATGACCAGGCCGAGCCCGACACCGATGGCGCAGCCGACCGCGGCATTGCTGAGCGTGCTCCACAGCGGCAGGTAATAGCCGAGCGGGCTGGCCGGGCTGACCGCGAGCCCGGACCACAGCGCGCGGACGACGGCTTCGGGCTTCGGCAGGATGTAGGACGGAATGTTCAGCAGGTTGACCGCGGCAATCCAGCTCAGGATCAGCACCGCGAGGCCGATCCAGGCGATCGGCGATCCCAGGCGGATGCGGCGGCGCGGACTTGCGGGCTTCTGGGACACGGCTGAAACGGCGACGTTGGCGAGGTCAGTCATGGCCGTGCTCCTGCGCATTGAGCAGTCCGCGGACTTCCCTGGCAAGCCGCGCATAGTCCGGATGCAACACGATGTCGTCGAACGTGCGCGGCCGCGGAATGGGCACGTGGAGATCAGCGAGGATGCGGCCGGGGCGGGCCGACATCACGATGACCCGGTCGGCGAGAAAGATCGCCTCGGAGATCGAGTGCGTGATCAGCAGGATGGTCTTGCGGTTCTCCTGCCAGATCCGTTGCAGCTCGAGGTTCAGGCGCTCGCGCGTCAGCGCATCGAGCGCGCCGAAGGGCTCGTCCATCAACAGGATCTCGGGATCGCGCGCCAGCGCGCGGCAGATGCCGGCGCGCTGCTGCATGCCGCCGGACAGCTCATAGGGATATTTGTCGCCGAAATCGGCAAGGCCGGTCACGGCGAGCAGACGATCGATGCGGTCGCCGGCCGGCGCATGCTGGCCGCCGACGCGCAGCGGCAGCCCGACATTGTCGCGCACCGTCATCCACGGCAGCAGATTGGCCGCCTGGAACACGACGCCGACCTTGCGCGAGGGACCGGCGACGTGCTCGCCATCGAGCAGCAGCCGGCCGTCGCTGTAACTATCAAGCCCCGCGAGCAGACGCAGCAAGGTGCTCTTGCCGCAGCCGGAGGGGCCGACGACGCAGACGAACTCGCCCGGCTTGATGTCGAGCGAGATCCGGCTCAGCGCATGGACGGCCGCGCCCGAGGCCGAGACGTAGGTCTTCGACAGCTGCTCGATCGCAATCAGCACATCGTCCGGCGCGGCGGCACGCCGTGGCGCATTGTCGACATCCATCATCAGCATGAGCGTCCACCCGGAATGTTATTCGTTGTCGTCTGGAGTGACGGCCGGGCCACACCCGACCGTCGCTTGTCGATCAATCAGGCCGCAGCCTGCACCGTCAGACCGGCAGCCGCGACCGCGGCGCGGATCGCGGCCATCTCCTCGGCGCTGGGCGCATGGGTCGGCGGGCGCACCGTGGCGTCGCGGATGACGCCGGCGACCTGCATCGCCGCCTTCATGCGGCCATGCGCCTCGCCGGTCGGCTCGCCGCCGCCATAGACGGCGTCCTTCAGCGGATCGATCATGCCCTGCAGCTTCATCGCAAGCTTGAGGTCGCCGGCGGTGACGGCCGCGAACAGATCGTAGATCATATCTGGAATCAGCGAGGCGAAGCCGACCAGCGCGCCATCGACGCCCTGCACCATCGACGCCAGCAGATATTCGTCGTGGCAGGTCAGGAGCGCCTTGTGCGGCGCCGCCGCACGGATCGCCTTGAGGTCGCGGGCATATTTGTTCATCTCGCGGGTGCCGATCTTGAAGGCCTGGACATGATCGAGACGGGCGAGCTCGGCGAGCAGCTCGGACGAGAACGAGGCGCGCGTCCAGGCGGGATAGACGTGCACGATCAGCGGCAGCCTGGTCGCCTCGCCGATCGCGCTGAAATAATCCAGGCAGTGCTCGCGCTTGAAGCCAAAGCGCAGCCAGTGATGCGGCGGCATGATGTCGAGCGCGGTGGCGCCGGCTTCCTTGGCCATCAGCGCATGCTCGATGCCGTCCTTGATGCCTTCGCACACGACAGAAGAAATGGTCGGACAGATGCCGGTGAGTGCCTTGGCGACGATGCGCGTCACCTCGGCGCGCTCCTTCGCGGTGAGGCTGAACACCTCGCCGGTGTGGCCGTTGGTCATGATGCCGACGATGCCGCGGCGCTTGCCGAGCCAGGCCGCGTAGCGCGACAGCTCGGCCTCATCGATCGAATGGTCGGCGTTGAAGGGGACGGCGATAGCCGGGATGATCCCCTTGAAGTTGGTCATGACGCTCATGCTTGCTCCTGTTTCGTCACATCGATGTTCATCGTTTCGAGACCGTCGCGGTCGCCCCGCCCATCGCCTCCAGAGCCCGCGACAGCTGGGCGGCCGCTCTGAGCAGCGGCGCCACGCCGAGCCGCTCGAAGTCGTCCGCCGTGATGCGCATGGTGGGCGCAGCGATGCTGATCGCCGCGAGCGGAATGCCGTCGCGATCGATGACCGGTGCCGCGAGCACGCACAGCCCGGGCGCATTTTCCTGATTTGACAGCGCGTAGCCGGCCGCCTTCACCTGACGCAGACGCTGCAGCAGCGCGTCGAGCTCGGTGATCGTGGTCTCGGTGCGCTTGATGCGCGGCTGCGCCTCCAGCACCTGGATCTGCGTCTCGACCGGCAGCAGCGCGAGAATGGCCTGGCCGACCGCGGTCGAATAGACCGGCGCCCGGCTGCCGATCCGCACGTCGACGCCGAGCCGGACCAGGCCGGCCTGGATGCGCTCGACATAGACGATGTCGCTGCCGTCGAGCACGGCCAGCGACGCAGCCTCGTTCATCTCGCCGACCAGGCTGCGCAGGATCGGGCGTGCCTGGGTGCGCAGCTCCGAGCGTGCGATCGCGTTGAAGCCGAGGTCGAGACATTTGAGCGTGAGGCGGAAGCGCCTGGAGTCGCCGACCTTCTCGACATAGCCGAGCATCACGAGCGTGTTGAGCAGGCGGAACGTGGTGCCCTTGTCGAGGGCGGCGCGGCGCGCGACGTCGGCGAGCACCAGCTCGGGCTCCTCGCTGGTGAAGGCATTGAGCACCTGAAAGCCCTTGGCCAGCGACTGCACGACGCTTTTGCCAGCCTTGCTGTCCTCGTCCACTTGGAGGCTCCGACGTTTCCTGGCTGACGCCGGCCTTGACGACCGGCATTTTTTTGTATGGTTCGGATTGCGAACTATAGTTCGTATATTTGAATGCGCGTAGCCGCTTCTGTCAAGCGCGCTCGCACGCCGCATGCGCGCACGGCTTGAAATCTGCGCAGCCGGCATGATCTCTCCCTGAGGGCCGCGACATCTCGCGGCCTTTTTCAGGAGTCCGGCGTGAGCGTCGCATTCACCAAGGAAGAGAGCGCCGAAACGGCCGCCGAAACGCAGCTGCCCGACCGGCCGGTCTCGCCGCATCCGAATCTCGTCACCGAGGCGGGACTCAAGGCGCTCGAGAGGCAGTTGCGCGAGGCGCAGGCGGCCTATGAAGCGGCGCAGGAAATCGAGGACGTCAACGAGCGGCGACGGGAGTCGGCGCTGCCGCTGCGCGACGCGCGCTACTTTGCAGCGCGTGTCCGGACCGCGCAGGTGATGCCGGCGCCGACATCGACGGAGCAGATCGCGTTCGGCAGCACGGTGACGTTCAAGCGCGGCGACGGCCGCGTGCAGACCTACACGATCGTCGGCGAGGATGAGGCTGATCCGAAGCGCGGCATGATCTCGCACGTCTCGCCGGTGGCTCGCCTGCTGATGGGCAAGTCGGCCGGCGACGTCGTCGAGGTTACCGGACAAGAGCTGGAGATTCTCACGATCGCCTGAGGCGGTACCCATCACGCCGGCAGGAAACGATGCTCAAAGTTGGAATCATCTCCGACACGCATGGGCTGCTGCGGCCGGAGGCAGTGCGATGTCTGTCGGGCGTCCATCACATCATCCACGCCGGCGATATCGGCCGGCACGAGATCGTTGACCGGCTTCGCCTGATCGCATCGGTGACTGCGATCCGCGGCAACATCGACACGGCAGACTGGGCGAATGCATATCCCGCCACCGAAACCATCAGGCTCGGCACGCGTGCCGTCCATGTCGTGCACGACGTCCACGACCTCGCGATCGATCCTGCAACGTCGGGCATCGACATCGTCGTGTCTGGTCACTCGCATCGCGCAGGCATCGAGAGGCGCGACGGCGTGCTCTACCTGAATCCAGGCAGCGCAGGGCCGCGCCGCTTCAAGCTGCCGATCACGCTGGCGACGCTGAACATCTCCGCAGGCCAACTGTCACCCGCGATCCACGATCTCGGCAGCGCCTGAAGCAAAGCGAAAGGGCGCCCATGGGCGCCCTCCCCGAACCTCGTATGAGATGCATCGATCAGAAGCGATCGGCCAGCGCCATCCCGGGGTCGCTGAACGAGGGACGGCCAGTCTCGACGTGGCCGGCGACGCGGCGATAGAAGCTGTCGTCGGTGTCGCTGGTGACAACGAAGTCGTACCAATGGCCCGACTTGCGCAGTTGCCAGTACAGCTCGCCGTGGCGTCCGGGCGCGGACACCTTGACCGTCCACGACGTGGACGGACCGCCATGGCCCGGTCCGGGGAAGAAGGTCGGCGCGCCGAAGCCGAAGCCGGGCGCCTCGAAGTCGGGAGCCGACCGGAAGCCTGGCACCGCGCCAAAACCCACCGGGTGGAAGCCGGGCAGCGGACCGAAGCCCGGACATTGCGGCTCCAGCGCGGCGGAGACCGAGGCGGTGACGGCCTGCAGCGGCCCATAGATCTCGTTGGACTTCACCGTGAAGCTCGCGCGGGCATGGCCGTCGTTGCGCAGCTGCATGTGCAGGCCGCCCTCGAACACGTTGTAGCCGACGAAGATCTCGGGGTTGGCTGCATTCGACGGCCTAACCTTGTCGAGGTCGCCCTTGAAATGACGGTGGAAGCCGTTCGGGCCGAGCACCCAGAGATCGTACAGGCCATCGCTGCCGACGTTCCATTCATCGTCGATCATCTTACCGGCCTCGACGGTGTAGCGGCGCGGAATGAGATCGAGATGCTGCTTGTCGTAGACGTGGAACACGGCGCCGGCAAAGCCGGTGTTGGCGAACAACAGCTTCACCTTGCCCGCGGCGGCGTCGACCTTCGCGGTGGCGTGCAGGATGTAGGGCAGCGGACGTGAATAGCGCGCACCGCTCTCCTGAAACAGCGGCTGCGGTGTCGCGGGCGCGACCGGCGCCGGCAGGGTCTTCTGGTGCGCGTCCGAGGCCTGCCAGTTGCTCTGGTCGGGCAGCTCCGGGAAGCGCGGATCGTTCGGGCTGGCGAAGTCGAACGCCGAGGTGAGATCGCCCGAGATGGCGCGGTGCCAGGGGCTGATGGCGTCGACCTTGATGCCGAAGCGCTTCTCGAGAAAGCGACCGATCGAGGTGTGGTCGAACACCTGCGAGTTGACCCAGCCGCCCTTGCTCCACGGCGAAACGACGTACATCGGCACGCGCGCGGAGAGGCCCCAGGGACGGATGTTGCCGCTAATCGTGTCGGTCGCGGTCAGCACGTTGCCGACGGAGTTGGAGAAATACTCGCCATCGAGCGGCAGCGTCGCCTTGCCCATCAGCTTGCCGTTGATGTCATAGGACGGCACCGCCGGTGCCGGCAGATGATCGAAGAAGCCGTCATTCTCGTCGAAGGTCAGCAGGAAGACGGTCTGGCTCCAGACCTCGGGATTGGCGGTCAGGGCTTCCAGCACCTGGTCGGTGAAATTGCCGGCGCGGGTCGGACTGCCGCCGCCGGGATGCTCGGAGTTGGCCTGCGTCGGCAGGATCCACGACACCTCCGGCAGCGTGCCTGCCATCACGTCCGCCTTCAGCCGGTCGAGATAGTCCGGACCGCCGGTCAGGCCATGGACGTAGTTCGGATCACCCGGCTGCGCGTGACGGAAGCTGGAGAACGCGAGGCAGCCGTGCATCGCGCCGGTCCAGTTGTCGTTCATGTCCTGATAGATGTGCCAGCTCACGCCGGCCTTGTTCAGGAGATCGGGCAGCGTATCCCAATTGAAGTCGCTGCCGACATATTTGTAGGTCGCCTGTGGCTGCGGCTGGCCGGCGACCCAATTGTGCGGGTTCGGCCAGCAGCGCAGATTGTTGGGCTCGGAGTCGTTGGTCGTAGAGTTGATGCCCTGCGCGCGCAGCGCCGGATTGAAGTTGGAGCCCGACCAGAACACGATGCGGTTGGGATCGGTGCCGGTGGTGATCGAGGCATGGTAGGCGTCGCACAGCGTGAAGGCCTCGGCGAGCGCGAACTGGAACGGGATGTCGTCGCGGCCGAAATAGCCCATCGCATAGGGCGTCTTGTACTTGGCCCAATAGCCCATCTTGCCCTGATTCCAGGCCGCCTGGCTGTCGCCGAACGAATGCGGCGTGCCGTAGCCGACCAGCGCGTTGGAGGTCGTGGAGTCGCGGTGATAGGGCGGAATCTCGCGGCTGCCGTCGGACTGGAACCAGACCGGCTTGCCGCTCTCCAGCGGGATCGGGAAGCGGTCGCCGAAGCCGCGGACGCCGCGCAGCGTGCCGAAGTAGTGATCGAAGGAGCGGTTCTCCTGCATCAGGATGACGATGTGCTTGACGTCCTGAATGGTGCCGGTCCGGCGCCGTGCCGGAATGGCCAGCGCCTGGCGGATGCTGGCGAAGGCAGCCGCCGCCGTGGCGCCTGCCAAGAAATCGCGACGTGTTGTCATGCTGATACGACCTTTTGAAATCTTGAAGAACGTATTCAGGGTTGGCGGGGCGAGCCCGACCTGCTCCTGCGAACGTCGCTGGCGTATCAGCGCGACTTGACAGCGCTGTGAAATTTTTATTTACGAAATGAATCTGAATGAGATTTTCTCAGCATCGGGGCGCAGCGTGACGGGATCGACCTTTCGTTCTGGGCCGGGCGTGAACGGCATCTTGTTTCGTATCCGCGAGCTGCAGAACGAGCTTCCGCCGAAGGCGCGGCAGATCGCGGAGCTGGTCATCGCCCGGCCGGAGCCGTTCATCCACATGTCGATCACGGAGGTCGCCGAGGCCTGCGGCGTCAGCGAGGGCACGATCGTGTCGTTCTGCCGGCGGGTCGGGGTGCGGGGCTTTCAGGAGCTCAAGATCATGCTGGCGCGGGACCTGATCGAGCCGGTCCGGCTGATCCAGGAGGACCTGCACCGCGGCGACGATCCGGCGACGGTCACCGACCACATCTTCGCGGCGCATGCCGCCTCGCTGCAGGAGACGCGGCGGCTGCTGTCGATGGACGCGCTGGCGCAGGCGGCCACGCTGTTGCGGCAGGCGCGGCGGGTCGAGATCTACGGGATCGGCAGTTCGGCGCCGATCGCGCAGGATCTGTCGTATCGCCTGCTGCAGCTTGGGCTGGCGGCCAATGCGATCGTCGATTCGCATGTCCAGGCGGTCAGCGCTGGGATGACCGGGCCCGATGTCGCGACCGTCACCGTGTCGCATTCGGGCAGCACGGTCGAGACGGTGCTGGCGACGGGGCTGGCGCAGGCGGCGGGCGCGCGGACCATCGGCATCACCCGGCTCGGCAAGTCGCCGCTGGCGGCGCATTGCGAGGTGCTGCTCTATACGGTCGCCAACGAGACGCGCTACCGCCCGGAGGCGATGAGCAGCCGCGTCGCGCAGCTCGCGATCATCGACACGCTGGTCAGCTGCTGCGCGCTGACCGACACCGAGCGCTCGGTCGACCGGCTGCAGCATGCGGCGCGCATCCTGTCCGAGAAGCGCTACTGAACTGCGCGGCCTCCGGTCAAAACAACGATGAGCCACGGGGATGATCTCCCGTGGCCGATCCATCCTCAATAATCCTTCAGCAGCCGCTCGATGTAGTCGAGCTCGAGCTGCGGCCGCGACTGATCGCCGAGCCGGCGGCGCAGCTCCTCGAGGATGCGGCGGACGCGCTGCACGTCGATCTCGCCGGGAATCTTCTGCGAGAAATCGTCGATGTCGCGGCCGGGATGCATCGGACGTCCGAGCGGATCGGTCTGCTGCGCGCCCTGCTGGCGGCCGGCGCGCTGGCCGGGGCCGTCGCCGGGCTGGTCGCCGTCGCCCTGCTGCATCGCCTCGGCGAGGCTCTGTGCGCCCTTGCGCAGCGCGTCCAGCGCCTTGCCCTGCGATTCCACCGCGCCGTCGGCATTGTTGTCGCCGAGCTGACTGCCGGCATCGCCCATCGCGCTGTCGGCGTCGTCGAGCCCGTCGCCGGAATCGCCCTGGTCGCCTTGATCACCGGGATCGCCCTGCTGACCCTGTTGCCCCTTCTGGCCTTTCTGACCCTTCTGTCCCTTTTCGCCCTTCTGGCCCATGCCGCGCTTGGCGAGCTGGTCCTGAAGCTGCTTGAGACGGTCGCGCAGCGCCTGCTGGTCCTGCTGCAGGTCGCCCATGCTCTGGTCCTGGTCGCCCTGCTGCTTGTTGCGGTTGCGGCGCGAATCCTGGCCCTGCTTGAAGGTCTTGTCGCGGAGCTGCTGCTGCTTGCGGATCATGTCGCCGAGCTCGTTGAGCGCCTGCTCCATGTCGTTGTCGCCGCCCTGGTTGGGCTGCGCCATCTGCAGGTTCTCCAGCATCTGCTGCAGCTGCTCGAGCAGCTCGCGCGCGCCCTCCTTGTCGCCCTGGCGCGACAGCCGCTCCATGCGGTCGATCATGTTCTGCAGGTCCTGCTGGCGCAGGATCTTGGTGTTCTGGTCGAGCGGCCGCTGCGCCATCTGCGGGTTGTTGCGCAATTGCTCGGCGAGCTGGCGCATGTAGTTGTCCATCGCCTTGCGCAGATCCTCGGCGAGCTTCTTGATCTCCTCGTCGCTGGCGCCGCGCTCCAGCGCCTGCTTCAGCGCGTCCTGGGCCGCGCGCAGCGCCTTGTCGACGTCGGAGATGTTGCCGTCCTCGATGGTGACGGCCAGCGCCCACAGGCTCGCCACCACCTCGCGCAGCGCATCGTCGGTGCGCGCCGCTTCGAGCTGCCGCGTCACCGAGCGCAGGCCGAGATACTGGCCGGGCTCGGGCGTGAACAGCTCCGGCGCGATCGCCAGCGCGTCGAGCGCGGTGAACACGTCGCCGTTGCGGTTGCCGTCGAGCGCGAGGATCCGCCGCTGCTCGATCAGCGCCCGCGCCAGTGGCTTGGTGAACAGCCGCTCCGGCAGCCTGGTCTCGAACGGCTCGCTGGTGCCCTCGTTGCCGGCCTCGTCCTTGGCTGTCAGCGTGAGCGTGACGTCGGCGCCGGCGTAGGGGTCCTCGCTGAGATCCTTGACGGTCTGGCCGACGCCGTTGCGGGTGCGCGCGTTCGGCAGCACCAGCGGAAACTCCGGCGGCTGGAACAGCGGCCGCGCGGCGGGCGCGTCGGCCGTCTTGCTCTCGGCAGCCTTGCCTTCGACAGGCCGCGCGGTGACCCGGGCGCGGGCTTCGGTGACGCCGTAATCATCCTCGAGCTTGTAGGACAGCTTCAGCGAGCCGCGCGCCTGCCGCTCGGGGTCCTTGGCCATGCTGATGACCGGCGGCTTGTCCGGCGTCGCCGCGAACACCCATTGCGGTTGCCCTGCGGGCGCGCGGACGTGAACGGTGCCGTCGGTCTTGATCGTGTAGTGCTTCTCGGTGGTGCCCTTCGGCGCGGCTTCGCCGGCCGCGCCCTCGCCGGGCGCCGCCTCGGCGACGCCGCCACCGGTGATGACATCGAGATTGCCGCCGCTGGAGCGCACGATCAGCGTCGAGCCCTGGGGCACCACGATCGGGCCGCTCGCCGGCACGGCGCCTTCCTTGTTGGCGGCGGACAGGATGATCGGCGGCTTCGCGGTGTAGAGCGGCGGCTTGACCCAGGCGTCGACCCGGACCGTGACCGGCGTCAGCACGCCGTTCCAGTCGAACGCCGAGGCCACCCGCAGCGCCCGCTCGTCACCGGCCGCGATAGAGGTCGCGACCAAGAGCACGATGACCAGCGCGCGCACCGCCCAGGGGTCGTGCAGCGACAGCCGCGGCCGCGGCGTGCCGGCGCGGATGCGCTTGATCGAGGCCAAGGTGCGCTCGCGCTGCGCCTGCCACAGCGCGTGCGCGATCGGATCCTTGGTGGTGAGCGTATCGGTGAGAGCGGTGGCGGGGCGATGGGCGATGCCCGAGCCGCGATCGAGCCGCGCCAGGCCCTCGTCGCGGGTCGGCCAGCGATAGCGCAGCATCGGCCCGGCGGCGCCGAGCAGCAGCAGCAGAAACAGCCCGACGCCGATCATGCGGACCGTGAACGGCAGGCCGAGCCAGAGGCCGGCCCAGGAGACGATCAGGAACAGACCGACCACCGTGAGCAGCCGAGCGAGATGCGGCCAGCCGCGCTCCCAGGCGATGGCGAGACGCGCCCGCTTCAGCGCCTGCGCCAGCTTCAGCCGCGCCAGGCCATCATGCGTCAGGCCATCGGGCGTGCTGCTTGCCGGCCCAGCCGGCTCGGGGGTGACACCGCTCAACAATCCCTCCAGGTTGCCCGGATGTTCAACCTAGCACAAAGGCAGCCGTGAGGCACCCGCTCTGCGGGGACTTTCCCGGCGCCGGCCGCGGTTCACACGGGAGTGTGACCGGCCGGGTTCCCGGAAAGCTACGGGGCGCACGGGGGCCTCGTGGTTCGAGACGCGCCGCTTGCGGCGCTCCTCACCATGAGGGGTAAGCTCAGAGATCGTAGATTCACCTGCCCAAGATTCATGTTCCGGGCACCACCTTCGCTCCTCACCCTGAGGAGCCCGCCGCAGGCGGGCGTCTCGAAGGGCGAGGCCCGCAACTGTAGCCTGCGTGGACCGATGAGACTGACGTAGCGACCGCATCTGCAGCTTGCACGTCGCATGGAGATCCGTTCTCGCGGCGCGTTGTCGCCCGAGCTTTTCAAGAAGGCGTCACCCTCGGAAAGCGAGGGCGCAGGGAAGGCCGGGCGCCGGCCGGCGCCCATGGTCCGCGTGCAACAAAAAGCACGCGGCAGAACCACAGGCTCAGCCGAGATCACCCGGCCTTCCCTGCGCGATGGTGTTACGATTTATACGCGATCTTCCCGGGGATCGGCTGTCTTGCCCCCGTCGCCGGCGATTCGTCACCGCCAACTTGGCATCAGCACCGGGATGCCAGAACCACGCGACTTCACCGTCGCACCGGGATCGTTCGTCCGCGCGAGCAAGCCCACGCTGCGCCCCAATGCGCCCACCGCATCCCGCACCCGACGTCCGTGACGACCGCGAAGCGCCCCCTCAGCGGGACGGGATGCGGGGAGTAGAGCATGATTTCGGATAAAACGCAAGAGGGAATTTGTAGAGCGGCTGCACAGAGTGACTCGCGTTGAAAATATCCGCGAACTGGTCGTTCGCGTCACGAGGCAAATGTTTTGCGCAGCACGAGCAGCATCAAGCCGACCAGTTAGGTGCAGTCCCGCAGCGACACCTGTGCCCCCGGCACGGCGCCCTAAATCGTCCGGATAGCACTGATCCGACTTAGCTATTGCTCTGCCAGCCGCTTGCTGCATCATCGAGCCGCTGCTGCGCATATTCAGTCGCCTCCGCCGAATTGCGAAGGTCCGGGTTGAAAATGATGCGGCTTCTTTCGCCACCACTGTCCACCGTATAGCGGACATGCCAGTTTCCGCTCTTGTCCTGACGAACTCCTAACACCGCTGCCATTATCGCCTCCGTCATCGACCGTCGGGACGCTTGACAAGCGTATATTCAGGCCATTGCGTGGCGTTGCTCCAAGCCGCCAGCCGCTCCCCGCAGACATCGCATTCGACTGTATCCGTGTCGGGGATCGGCATCCTCACGTACTTGACTTCATATACAGCACCGCAGTTCGGGCATGTTTCTTCGGCCATAGCTCGCTTTCCCTCTTTAGCAACTTCGGCCATGCTTCCGCCGGGCTAGCGAATCTCACAGATCCAACCCACCGCCGCCCTTGGCGTATCGGAGAGGCCTCCCTCGGCGCCCTCAGCACAATTTCCAGCTGATACGCAGTCCCCGGATTCAGAGTTGGCTCATTCGCTTATTGAAAGCGGCCAAGTAACACTCCTCCGCACCATGGGCAAAACCCGAGGCCAAATATTACTGGACACCTACGTCGTCGCCATCCCTTTCGCGCTGCACCAAAGAAGCGACACGAGACGGCGGGGCTGTTCTCCAGCCCAGGCGGGCTATTTGTCCACAGTATCGAATTAAAACAGATAAGACGAAGCACGCAAAGATTGCAAGAAAACAAACACAAACCTACATGCTTTCGAACGGCCGAACCATAGAGCTTCCCCTTCCACCGCGTTGCCGGCCTGACGGAGTTTTGGGCAAAGAGGAGATCGAAACGATGTTGCCAGCACGCACTATCATTTTCTGCCAGCAATGGTCTGACTCCCACGGCCAGGACGGAAACACATACTGGCTGGGGCTAGATCCACTAAGGGCTACTACGCAGAGCCATGGGACCTTCGTTCTCGGTCAAAAATGCCGAACGCTAGCCGAACTCGAACAAATAGCGCGACAGCTTCACGAGCAGATCATCGATGCCGTAACCTCGGCAAGGGAAAAATTGCAGCCGAACCCTACACCCGCAGGTTTTCGGACCTAAGCCTACTCTGAATGACGCCTCTCCAAGCGTCCCTGACGACATTTTATCCGTGTAACTACCAGCGCACATATCGGAGATTAGATCATGGCCGGAAAGAAGGTTGTCTTTGTAGCATTTGCGATTGAGGACGAGCGGCAACGGGATTTTCTAAAAGGGCAAGCGCTGAATACAGCCTCGCCATTTGAGTACATCGATATGTCAGTGAAAGAGGCGTACGAAACGGACTGGAAGGAAAAGGTCCGCACGCGCATTAAACGGTCGGACGGCGTTATCGTGCTTGTAAGCAAGAATTCGCTGAAGTCGTCGGGCCAAAAATGGGAGATTGATTGCGCAAGAGAGGAGAAAAAGAAGGTCCGCGGGATTTGGGCCTATACAGACGACCGAACAAAACTCGAGGGCGTGAACACCGCGGTTTGGACCTGGGATAATATTACCAGCTTTATCAACAGTCTCTGACCTTACTGGCTCGCCAAATGCGCAAGGCTCTCGTCGTCGGCATTGACTACTACAAGCATATCACTGGACTAAGCGGTTGCGTGAATGATGCGCATGCGGTCAAGGCCATGCTGGATCGACACGCGGATGGCTCGGTCAACTTCGGTACCCTTTCACTCACGTGCAGCGGGGAAGACAGTTTATTGACAAAGAGAATCCTCCGGAACGCAGTGCAGGAGTTATTTGCAGGTGATAGTGATATCGCTCTTTTCTACTTCGCTGGTCATGGCTACATCGAGGAAACTGGGGGTTACTTGTGTGCAGCTGATTGCGAAAGTGGCGAGGACGGCCTGCCACTCAATGACTTGATGGTGTTCGCGAATAGCTCGCGTGCGAAGAACAAGGTTATCGTTCTCGATAGCTGTCACAGCGGGATAGTCGCTCAACGCGAGGATGGAAAAGGGTTAGCCGAGATCAAAGAGGGCATGACAATTCTGACCGCATCAACGGCGGACCAGTATGCCAAGGAGGTTCCGGGCGGGGGCGCGGGGGTCTTTACGAATCTGTTCATTGACGCCTTAGGCGGAGCCGCCGCAAACCTCGTGGGTGAAGTAACTCCTGGAGGAGTGTACGCCCATATTGACCAGTCACTCGGACCGTGGGCCCAACGTCCGGTTTTCAAAACGAATGTGAGGACTTTCGTCTCACTTCGTAAGGTAACACCGCCTCTAGAGCTAGCCGACCTCCAACGGATTGCCGAGTTTTTTCCGGCGCCGGGCTACGAGTTAAAGCTAGACCCGTCTTTCGAACCAGAGCGAACGAAAGAACAGGCGAACGATCAAACGATTCCGCCGCCCGACCCTAGAAACACCGCCATCTTCAAGATTCTACAAAGGTATAACCGAGTGAACCTGCTCGTACCTAACAATGCTCCGCACATGTGGCACGCGGCGATGGAGAGAAAGTCATGCTCGCTTACTGCGTTGGGAGAGCACTATCGTAGGCTTGTTGCCAACGGCCTGATATGATCGCCGCATGAAAGCAGATCAAATCACAAAGACACTCGACGACTTGATCGAGACGCTTGCTGCCGTCGAACATGAGCGCTGGTCACACTGGCAGCGGTATGTGCACCAGCATGGTATTAGCCAATCGGATGGTTCGCTGGTGATACCAGCCGATCTTGTTATTCGATGGGAAAATCAGATCATAACGCCTTATGCAGAGCTGAGCGAGAGGGAAAAGGAAAGCGACCGTGAACAGGTGAGGAAATACTTGCCGTTAATCGTGCGGGCGCTTGCGCGGACTGACCATGAAGACTCCAACTGAATCGGTCTCGGGAATGTTCGCGACCAAGCCAGCGTGCCGACGTATCCGTTGCGATCATTTGCTCGACGTCGATCCGCGAACGGATCACCCCGGCCTGATCCGCCCTTGACCAGCAACTCGGAATTACGGTGACGCTGCATGAAACCTGGCGCCTACGGTCGCAACGCTGCGGCTTTCGTCTTCGGCTTGGCGCGGGCCGGCTCGGCCGTCAGCCGGATTCCCATCGCGGTGATGATGCGAAGGACGGTCGCGAACTCCGGGTTGCCGTTTTCGCCGAGGGTCTTGTAGAGCCCCTCCCTGGTCACGCCGGCGGCCTTTGCGACCTGGCTCATGCCCTGCGCCCGGGCGACGAGATTGAGAGCGTCGCGGACCTCGGCGGGATCGCCATCGGCGAGCACGATGTTGAGATACTCGGCACGGGCGGCCGGTGTGCGAAGGTGCTCAGCGGCGTCGAACTTCTTCAGCTTGCTGACCTTCATCCTCAATCCTCCAATGTCGCCGCGAGGTCCTGGGCCTTCCGGATATCCTTGTCCTGGGTCTACTTTGTCGCCCCCGCGGCAGACTGGAACACCCCCTCGCATGTCCCGACGACCCGTGTTATTTTGCGGATATGACCGATGCAACCACCCGTGCAATGCCTTCCGCTCTGCCGCCGAGCGAAGCCGAGCTTGCCGAATGGCGGGCTTTGAGCCGCGAAGAGCAGCTCGCGCGCTACCGCGAGGTTCTGCAGCATCCCGACTGCGAGCGCATCAGCTGCTCGACCATGAGCGATATTCGCGCTGAGGCCCAACGGCGCGCCGCGGCTCGCCGTGGCTGAGTTCAAGCTCTCAGCCCGCGCCGAGGCTGATCTGCTTGAAATCTACGATTATACGAACAGCACTTTTGGTACGTACCAAGCCGACGCCTACCATGCCGGGCTTGAGCGGACGTTCGATCTGCTGGCGAATTTTCCGCGGATCGGTGCGAGTGTGGACGATATTGCGCCCGGGCACCGGCGGTTTCGGTTCCAGGCGCATATCGTGTTCTACACCGAAGATCGCGACGGCGTCGTGATCCGCGCCATCATGCATCACTCGCGCGAGATCAGGCCCGATCTGTTCGATTGATCGTCCTCACAGCCAGGGCGCCGGCGTGTCCATCGCGATCAGCTGCTCGACCTCGATGCGCGGGCGGATCACCGCGGCCTGGTCGCCCTTGACCAGCACCTCCGGCACCAAAGCGCGGGTGTTGTAGGTGCAGGCCTGGACGGCGCCGTAGGCGCCTGATGTCATGATGGCGAGGAGGTCGCCCGGCTTGGGCTCGGGCAGCGTGCGGTCGAGCGCGAGGTAGTCGCCGCTCTCGCAGACCGGGCCGACGACGTCGGCCACGAACGACGGCGCACCCGGCGCCGGCTTCATCACCGGCAGGATGTCGTGATGGGCCTCGTAGAGCGTCGGGCGGATCAGGTCGTTCATCGCGGCGTCGATGATGACGAAGTTCTTGGCCTCGCCATGCTTCACATAGATCACCCGGGCGACGAGGATGCCGGCATTGCCGACGATCATGCGGCCCGGCTCGAACATCAGGGTGCAGCCGAGATTGTGCGAGATGCGCTTGACCATCGCGGCATAGGCGGCGGGCTCAGGCGGCACCGCGCGGTCCATGTGATAGGGGATGCCGAGGCCGCCGCCGAAATCGACATGGGAGATGTCGTGGCCGTCGGCGCGCAGCGTCTGCACGAACTCGGTCAGGATGCGGAACGCCGTCTCCATGGGGCCGAGATCGGTGATCTGGCTGCCGATATGGACGTCGACGCCGGTGACCTTGATGCCCGCCATCTTCGCCGCGCGGGCGTAGACGCGGCGCGCGTGATCCAGGGGAATGCCGAACTTGTTCTCCGACTTGCCGGTCGAGATTTTGGCGTGGGTGCCGGCGTCGACATCCGGGTTGACGCGCACGGAGATGCGGGCGGTGTGGCCGGTCTCGACCGCGAGGCGCGCCAGCAGATCGAGCTCGGGCTCGGATTCGATGTTGAGGCAGTGGATGTCGGCTGCGAGCGCGGCGCGCAGCTCGGCCTCGGTCTTGCCGACGCCGGAGAACACGATCTTGCGCGAGGGGATGCCGGCCGCCAGCGCGCGCTTCAATTCACCGCCGGAGACGACGTCGGCGCCGGCGCCGAGATTGGCCAGGGTGCGCAGCACCGACTGGTTGGAGTTGGCCTTCATCGCGTAGCAGATCAGCACGTCCTGGCCGGTGAAGGCCTCAGCGAACACGCGGTAGTGCCGCTCCAGGGTCGCGGTGGAGTAGCAGTAAAACGGCGTGCCGACGGTGGCGGCGAGTGAGGTGAGATTGACGGCCTCGGCGTGCAGCACGCCGTCGCGGTAGTCGAAATGATTCATGGGTCTGATCCGCGCACGGGGCCGCGAGAAGGTTGATTGTGGCGGCGAATTGCCGGGAAATGAGCCGGAATGTCAATTGACGCTGCCGTCCTCGCCGAGGCACAGATGCCGCGCCGTCCGGGCCTCATGGTTCGAGACGCGCCGCGCGCGGCGCTCCTCACCATGAGGGTGGAGATCTCGCCGGGGGCCAGGTCGCGCCACAAGTTCAGTCCTCGTCCTGAGGAGCCCGCCGGAGGCGGGCGTCTCGAAGGACGGTGGCGGCCTAGGTGCCTGCGCAGGCGTCGGTCGGATGCGATCTCCCCCGGAGAAGGGGTGGTGCCCGTCGCGGGCGCGTCAGCCGCTATTTGCTGTCGAGCAGCGGGTCGAGGATGAAGGGTTTCTTCTGGCCGCGGGTGGCGGCGGGGGCGGCGTCGGCGCCGTAGCCGGAGTTGAACAGGCCGGGCTTGTTCGCAGCTTCCGTCGCGGTGTCGGCGGGAGCGGCCGACATCTGCGGCGCCGGCGGGGAGTTGGCCGGCAGGTCCAACGGGCCCTTGCGCCCGCAGGCGGCGAGCAGAAGGGCTGCGGCGCCCATGACCAGGAGGGCGCGGGCTACGGACAGCGGACGGCGACTGCGATTCACGTGTGAGATCCCCATGCGGGCGGCACCATACAGAGATTGACCGGATGTGGCGAGTGCCGGAGAGCCACGCCACGCCGGTCAAATTTCAGACAGCAGCCCTACTTTCGCTGTTTTTCCAGCCGCTTCAGCCAGCTCTTGGCCTGGGACGCCACGTTCTTCGGGGCGGTGCCGCCGAAGCTGGTGCGGCTCTTCACGGACGCCTCCACGGAGAGCACGCCGAGAACGTCGGCTGAAATCTTCGGCTCGACCTCCTGCATCGCCGTCAGCGGCAGCTCGTGCAGGGCGACGCCCTGCTTGGCGGCCAAGGCCACGATCCGCCCGGTGACGTGGTGGGCCTCGCGGAACGGCATCTTGAGCGTGCGCACCAGCCAGTCGGCGAGGTCGGTCGCCGTCGCATAGCCCTCGCCGGCCGCGGCCTTCATGCGGGCCTCGTCCGGAACGAGGTCGAGCGCCATGCCGGTCATGGCGCGGATGGCGAGCGACAGCGCCGCGAAGGCCTCCATCGCGCCCTGCTTATCCTCCTGCATGTCCTTCTGATAGGCGAGCGGCAGGCCCTTCATGACGATGAGCAGCCCGTTCAGCGCGCCGATGACGCGGCCGGTCTTGGCGCGGACCAGCTCGGCGGCATCCGGATTGCGCTTCTGCGGCATGATCGAGGAGCCGGTGGTGAACTTGTCCGACAGCTTGATCAGGCCGACCAGCGGCGAGGTCCAGATCACGATCTCTTCGGCGAAGCGCGACAGATGCACGGCGCAGATCGAGGCCGCCGACAAGGTCTCCAGCACGAAATCTCGGTCGGACACCGCGTCCAGCGAATTGGCCATCGGGCGGTCGAAGCCGAGCGCCTCCGCCGTGGCGTGACGGTCGATCGGGAACGAGGTGCCGGCCAGCGCGGCAGCGCCCAGCGGCGACTCGTTGAGGCGCTTGCGGGCGTCGAGGAAGCGGCCGCGGTCGCGCCCGGCCATCTCGACATAGGCCAGCAGATGGTGGCCGAAGGTGACCGGCTGCGCGGTCTGCAGATGGGTGAAGCCGGGCATGACCGTGCCGGCGTAATCGAGCGCGCGGGTCGCGAGCGCGTGCTGGTAGGCGGCCAGCGCGGCGTCGATGTCGTCGATGGTGTCGCGCACGAACAGGCGGAAGTCGGTTGCAACCTGGTCGTTGCGCGAGCGCGCGGTGTGCAGGCGGCCCGCGGCCGGGCCGATCAGCTCGCTGAGCCGGCTCTCGACATTCATGTGAATGTCTTCCAGCGCCCGCTTGAACTCGAACGAACCCTTGGTGATCTCTGACAGAATCGTGTCTAGACCCTTGCCGATATTTTTCGCATCAGTCGCGGTGATGATGCCCTGGGCGGCGAGCATGGCGGCATGCGCCTTGGAAGCGGCAATGTCCTGTGCGTAGAGATGGCGATCGACGTCGATCGAGACGTTGATGTCCTCCATGATCGCGTCGGGACGCTCCGAGAACCGTCCGCCCCACATCTTGTTGCTCATGCCTGAACCGCTTCTGAAACCTTGCTGACCGCCGCTGGATGGGACACACCGTCCGGTATCCCGAAATTCGCGCCTCTGATAGCCGCAACCGACCCGAGATGACAAACGATAAGCCTGAGCCGTCCCCTGCCCGCCCCGCCCGCTCGCGCCAGACGCTGCTCGCGGCCAGTGCCGTCGCGGTCGTCGCCGCGGCCGGCATCGCCGCGGTGGCCTTTGGCGGATTGCTGAAGGGACGGCCGTCGGGCGACCAGGCGTGCCAGGCGGCGGTCGCCACCGCCAAGCGGATCGCGCCGCTGATCAAGGGCGAGGTGGCGGCGCTGACGGCGGCAACAGTGCCGCTGCGGCTGCCGGATCTCGCCTTCGAGGACGCCGCAGGCGCGTCGAAGAAGCTGTCGGATTTCCGCGGCAAGACGGTGTTATTGAACCTGTGGGCGACATGGTGCGTGCCGTGCCGCAAGGAGATGCCGGCGCTGGACTCGCTGCAGGCCAGGCTCGGCGGCGACGATTTCCAGGTGGTCGCGGTCAACATCGACACCCGCGATCCGGAGAAGCCGAAGGCGTTCCTCAGCGACGCCAAGCTGACGCAGCTCGCCTATTTCAGCGACCAGAAGGCCAAGGTGTTCCAGGACCTGAAGGCGGTCGGCCGCGCGCTGGGCATGCCGACCTCGGTGCTGGTGGATTCGAATGGCTGCGAGATCGCGACCATCGCGGGTCCCGCCGAATGGGACAGCGCCGACGCGATCAAGCTGATCCAGGCGGCGACGACGAAGGCGGCCGCGGGACTGTAACCAGAGATATCAGGCGGCGATGTTGAGGTTGCCGCCGACGCCGGGGCCGGCATTGGCGAGCGACAATGTCTGCTGCGCGCCGCCGAGCAGCGTCATGACCGCATCCTTCTGGGCGTTCAGGTTCTGCTTCATCACGGACGTCGCGACCTGCTGCTGAATCGCACCCGTCTGCTGCGCCATGACCGCAGCCACCAAGCTCATATCCATACGCGCTTACCTCTCTGGGGCACACGCTAGCCGAGGAGGCTTAACGAAGCGTAGCGAGGGAGCCGCGGTGGCGGGAAATTAGCGGGTCGGCACCGGCTTGGGGCCGCGATAGTCGTAGAAGCCACGCTGCGTCTTGCGGCCGAGCCAGCCGGCCTCGACATATTTCACCAGCAGCGGACACGGCCGGTATTTGGAGTCCGCCAGCCCCTCGTGCAGCACCTGCATGATGGACAGACAGGTATCGAGGCCGATGAAATCGGCAAGCTCCAGCGGGCCCATCGGGTGATGCGCGCCGAGCTTCATCGCCGCATCGATCGCCTCGACGTTGCCGACGCCCTCATACAGCGTGTAGATCGCCTCGTTGATCATCGGCAGCAGCACGCGGTTGACGATGAAGGCCGGAAAATCCTCGGAGACGGCGACCTGCTTGCCGAGCCGCCCGACGAACTCCTTGGCCGCCTCGAAGGTGGCGTCGTCGGTGGCGATGCCGCGGATCAGCTCCACCAGCTCCATCAGCGGAACCGGGTTCATGAAATGGATGCCGATGAAGCGCTCGGGGCGGTCGGTGCAGGCGGCGAGCCGGGTGATCGAGATCGACGAGGTATTGGAGGCGATGATCGCCTCCGGCTTCAGCACCGCGCACAGATCGTGGAAGATCTTGCGCTTGACGTCCTCCTTCTCGATCGCCGTCTCGATGACGAGATCGCAGTCGGCCAGCCCGTCGAGGGTTTCGCTGATCGAGATATGGCCGAGCGCCTGATTGCGGGCCTCCTCGGAGATGACCTTCTTGGCCACCTGACGGGTCAGGTTGCCGTTGATGGTGGCCATGCCCGACTTCAACCGGTCGGCAGTGACGTCGTTGAGCACCACGTCGAGCCCGGCCAGCGCGGCGACATGCGCGATGCCGTTGCCCATCTGTCCTGCGCCGATCACACCGAGCTTGTTGATCTGAGCCATGTTGTCATCCACCCGGACGGCACGCCTGCTGCGCCCGTCCATGCCCTTGGAAGTGAGAACACCGGCCGCCGCGGTCCCATGCGGCCGGTGCCAGCAGCGTTATTTGCCGAGCTTGCCGAGCGCCTCGGTCAGCTCGGGAACCGCCTGGTACAGGTCGGCCACCAGGCCGTAATCGGCGACCTGGAAGATCGGCGCGTCCTCGTCCTTGTTGATCGCGACGATCACCTTGGAGTCCTTCATGCCGGCCAGATGCTGAATGGCGCCTGAAATGCCGACTGCGACATAGAGCTCCGGCGCCACGACCTTGCCGGTCTGGCCGACCTGCCAGTCGTTCGGCGCGTAGCCTGCGTCAACCGCGGCACGCGAGGCGCCGACGCCGGCGCCGAGCTTGTCAGCCAGCGGCTCGATGTATTTGGCGAAGTTCTCGCGGCTCTGCATCGCGCGACCGCCGGAGACGATGATCTTGGCCGAGGTCAGCTCGGGACGGTCGCTCTTGGCGACCTCCTCGCCGACGAAGGTCGACAACGCCGGGTCGCCGGCCGCCGCGACGGTCTCGACCGACGCGCTGCCACCCTCGCCTGCCGCGGCGAAGGTCGAGGTGCGCACGGTGATGACCTTCTTGGCGTCCTTCGACTTCACGGTCTGGATCGCGTTGCCGGCATAGATCGGCCGCTCGAACGTATCGGGCGCGACGACCTTGATGATCTCCGATACCTGCATCACGTCGAGCAGCGCCGCGATGCGCGGCATCACGTTCTTGAAGCGCGAGGTCGCGGGGGCAACGATCGCGTCGTAGTTCGCGGCGAGCTTGACGACGAGGTCGGCGAGCGGCTCGGCGAGATCGTGCGCGTAGGCCGCGTCGTCGGCCAGCAGCACCTTCTTGACGCCGGCGAGCTTGGCGGCGGCATCCGCCGCGCCCTTGGCGCCCTGGCCCGCGACCAGCACGTCGACATCGGCGCCGAGGGCAGTGGCCGCCGTCAGCGCCTTGTTGGTCGCGTCCTTGATCCCGGCATTGTCGTGTTCGGCAATCAGCAGCGTGGCCATCAGAGCACCCCCGCCTCGGTCTTGAGTTTGTTGACGAGCTCGGCGACGTCCTTGACCTTGACGCCGGCCTTGCGGCCCGCCGGCTCGGTGGTCTTGAGCACCTCGAGCCGCGGCGTGAGATCGACGCCGGTGTCGGCGGCGGTCTTCTCGGCGATCGGCTTCTTCTTCGCCTTCATGATGTTCGGCAGCGACGCATAGCGCGGCTCGTTGAGGCGCAGGTCGGTGGTGACGATCGCCGGCCCCTTCAGCTTCACGGTCTGCAGGCCGCCATCGACCTCGCGGGTGACCTTGAAGTCGGAGCCGTCGACCTCGAGCTTGGAGGCGAAGGTCGCCTGCGCCCAGCCGAGCAGCGCCGCCAGCATCTGGCCGGTCTGGTTCGAGTCGTCGTCGATCGCCTGCTTGCCGAGGATGATCAGGCCCGGCTGCTCCTCCTGGGCGACGGCCTTGAGGATCTTGGCGACCGCCAGCGGTTCCACGTTGCCCTCGGCCTTGACCAGGATGCCGCGGTCCGCGCCCATCGCGAGCGCCGTGCGGATGGTCTCCGAGGCCTGCGCGGGGCCGATCGAGACCACCACCACCTCGGTCGCCTTGCCGGCTTCCTTCAGCCGCAGCGCTTCCTCGACGGCGATCTCGTCGAACGGATTCATCGACATCTTGACGTTGGCGAGCTCAACGCCCGATCCGTCGCTCTTGACGCGGACCTTGACGTTGTAATCGACCACCCGCTTGACCGGCACCAGAACCTTCATCGATCCTCTTTCGCTCTAAATTGTCCGGGGTTGACCTTTCGGGCGCGGAACCTAAAGCCCCCATCCCCCCCGGTCAACGCGCGACGGGCGAAAAAACGCAGGCCCGCACGCCGCCGGGTTAACGGTTTTGCCCGGGCACCCACAACACGTCGCCGGCGCCGTTCCGGTTCGCCGCCCGGCTGGCCACGAACAGGAAATCCGACAACCGGTTCATATAACGAATGGCGGCCTCGCTGACCGGCTCGTCGGGCTTGCCGGCGAGCTCCGTCATGATCCGTTCCGCCCTGCGGCAAATGGTACGCGCGACATGCAGATGCGCCGCCGCCGCGGTTCCCCCGGGCAGCACGAACGACGTCAGCGGCGAGAGCCGTTCGTTCAGCGTATCGATGTCACGCTCCAGGCGGTCGACCTGGCTGGCGACGACGCGCAGCCGCTCCGCCTTGCCCTCGCGCTGCGGCACGGCCAGATCGGCGCCGAGGTCGAACAGATCGTTCTGGATCAGGCCGAGCATCGCATCGATCTCGGGCGCATCGGCCAGATGCAGCCGGACCACGCCGATCGCAGCGTTGGTCTCGTCGACGGTTCCATAGGCGGAGACGCGCAGATCGTACTTGGGACGGCGCTCGCCATTGCCGAGCGCGGTCGTGCCGTCGTCACCGGTCCGCGTGTAGATGCGATTCAGGACCACCATGCTGCTTCTCAACGTCCGTTTCTCGACGCCTCGGCGTCTCGGTCTCAGCGCCCCATCGCCCAGATCGCCGCCATGGCAATGACGACCGCGACGAACTGCAGGATCACCCGCCAGCGCATCAGCTTCTGCGACAGGTTCGGCGAGCCGCCGCGCGTCATGTTGACGAGGCCGAGAAACAGCACAAGGGCGACCGCGCCGACGGCGATGGGAAGGATGAATTTACCGAGAAGTGAAGCCATCGGGGCTAGATAACACCGCAGACGCAAGAGCGCCATGGCGGATCCGCGCGGCCGGCGCTGCAACTTCTGGCTTTTGGACCCGTAATATCGGATTGTACAAACCAAGTTTCTTTTGCGGAGTGCAGGGACAGGTGAAGGCGCTTCGCTACATTTTCCACGTCGTCATGGACGCGTTCTACACCTTCCTCGCCGACGATGGCTGGGCGATCGCCAGCCATATCGCGCTGTCGACGCTGATGGCGCTGTTTCCGTTCCTGATCGTCCTGACCTCGCTCGCCGGCTTTCTCGGCTCCAAGGACCTGGCCGACCAAGCCGCCACCCTGATGCTCGAGACCTGGCCGGCGCAGGTGGCGGATGCGCTGACCGGCGAGATCCACGACGTGCTGACCACGACCCGGACCGATGCGCTGACCATCGGCGCCGTGCTCGCGGTCTACTTCGCCTCGAATGGCGTCGAGGCGCTGCGGGTCGCGCTCAACCGCGCCTATGGCGTGATCGAGCAGCGCCGCTGGTACTGGCTGCGGCTGGAATCGATCGGCTATACTCTGGTCGCCGCGTTCACCGCGCTGGCGATGTCGTTCCTGATCGTGCTCGGCCCGCTGATGCTGGCCACCGCCCGGCGCTATTTGCCGCTGGCGGTCGAAGCCAACGAGCGCTTCGTCAACCTGTCGCGCTACGGCATCACCATCAGCGCGCTGATCGTCGCGCTGTTCATCCTGCACGCCTGGCTGCCGGCGGGCCGGCGCAGCTTCATGCAGATCGTGCCCGGCATCGTCTTCACCTTCGTCGCCTCGCTGGTGTCGGGCATCGTGTTCGGCCAGTATCTGGCGCGCTTCGCCTACAACTACGTCACGATGTATGCGGGGCTCGCGTCGGTGATCATCGCGCTGGTGTTCCTGTATTTCATCGCCGCGATTTTCGTGTATGGCGGTGAGTTGAACGCCTCGATCATCAAGTCGCGGCTGCCGCGCGGCGTGTCGCTCCAAGAAGCGCAGTCGCTAGAGCCCGCGGCGAAACGGGCTTGAGCAGGAACGCGTCCGCGCCGGCAGCGCGCGAGGCCGCCTCGTCCTCGCCGCGTCCGGACACGCCGATGATCGGGATAGTCCCGTGGGGCGCGTCCAGCTTGCGAATGCGAGCAATCGCCTCGACGCCGTTGATGCCGGGCAGCACCATGTCCATCAGCACCGCATCGTAATTGCCGGCCGCGATCCGCTCCGGCGCCGCCTCGCCACGGCCGATGAACTCGGCCTGGTGGCCGAGTTCGTTGAGGATGGTGTTGAGCACCACGCGGCCGAACGGATTGTCCTCGACCCCGAGGATGCGTAACGGCCTCGTGGGCGCCAAGGTTGCGCCATTCTCCGATCCGCCTGCCGTGTTGCGCGGCGCGGCCGCAACGGTCAGCGTCACGGTCAGCGTGAAGGTCGTGCCGCCGCCTTCATGCGGCGCCACGGCGACGTCGCCCCCCATCGCGCGCGCCAGCTGCCGGACCGAGGACAGACCGAGGCCGGCGCCACCGAAGCGCGAGGCGATCGAGACATTGGCTTGGCTGAACGGGCGGAACAGCCGCTTGATCTCCTTCAGGGTCAGGCCGATGCCCGAATCCGAGACGTGGAAGGCGATCGCGGCGCGGCCCCTGCTCGCGCCTCGGCCTGCGCCCGTGCTCGGCTTGCCGCGACCGCCGCGACGTGCGGGAACGACCTCCAGCGCGACGCCGCCCTGCTCGGTGAACTTCACCGCATTGTCGATCAGGTTCTCCAGCGCAGCGCGCAGCCGCACGGGATCGCCGAACACGAGTCCCGGCAAGTCGTCGGAGACGTGGACCTTGACATCCAGCCCCTTGGCGGCGGCGCGGCCCGACAGCGAGTCTCCGGCGGCCCGCGCCAGCACGTGCAGATCGAACAGATCCTCACGCAGCAGCGCGCCGGCGGTCTCGTCCTTGGCGGCATCGACGAACAGGGTGGCGAGGCTCGACAGATGCTCCGCGCCGGCCTTGATCGTATCGACCCAGCGCCGCTCGCGCTCGCCGAGCTCGGAGGTGGCAAGCAGGTCGCTGATGGCGAGAATGCCTGTCAGCGGCGTGCGCACCTCATGAGCGAACACCGCCAGCGCGGCTTCGACGACCCCTGGTGATCCGGCGGCAGCCCTGGGCACCGACTTCGCGGTTTCGGGCTTCCTCACTCCGGACTTGGCCGCGCTTCGCCGGCTCCCCGCCATCGCCGTGACCTGAGGAACGTGCTTCTTGAGCGGTCGCGCCTTGGCGCGCTCCTTGGCCGGCGCCGCCTTCGCGGCCTTGGTCTTCGGCGTTTGTGTCTTCGGCGTTTGTGCTGCGGACGACGGCATCCTGACGGATGTCGTCCTGGAGGACGCCTTTTCAGCGGGCCCTCTGGACGCGCCGGCGGGCCTGGGCGCAGCCGGCTTGGCCGGTCGGGCCCGACGCCCCGTACTCATCTTCCGAACGCGCTTCATCATGGCCCCTGTGACATGAACTCCGAAAAACGAAGGGGCACTTGTACTGTCATGTCTCGTCGTGCCGCTTTCGATTGAAGCTCCCGATTACCCGCGCCATTGAGCAGCATGGCACGGTCGTTTCCGGGTGTCACGATGCCCCGGAGGTTGTCCCCGCCGGAAACATTCGGAGATACCAGGGCTGCGGACAGGACACGGCTAGACCATGCCGATCCTGTGTCGGATTTCCGTCGGCGAGACGCCTTCCGCGCGCAAGGCGCGCAATCCCGTCGCCTGGGTGGACTTGGACAGCTTGTGGCCCTGCGCGTCGCGAATCAGTTGGTGATGCCGATAGGCCGGGGCCGGCAGGCCGAGCAGGACCTGCAGCAGCCGGTGGACGCTCGTGGCATGAAACAGGTCCTGTCCACGCACCACCTCCGTCACCCCCTGCAGGGCGTCGTCGATCACGACGGAGAGGTGATAGCTGGTCGGCGTCTCCTTGCGCGCCAAGACCACATCCCCCCAGGCCTCCGGCCTTGCTTCGACCCTGCCACTCTCGCCCGAAGGCCCGGCGCCGTGCTCGTCCCAGGCCGCCCGGCCCGCCTGCGCGACCGCAGCGACCATGTCGAGCCGCACGGCATAGGGCGCGCCGCCGGCCATCAGTGCCGCACGGCGCGCTCCGGAGAGCGAGGTCGCGGTCCCCGGATAGAGCGGCGCGCCATCCGGATCGCGCGGCCACCTCCCCTCTGCATCCCGTTGCGCGACCATCCGCGCGACCTCGGCCCGGCTCTCGAAGCTCGGATAGACCAGCCCCATGCCCTGCAGCCGCTCCAGCGCAGCGCGGTACTCGGCGAGGTGCTCCGATTGCCGCCGCACCGGCTGCTCCCAGGCGATGCCGAGCCAGGCGAGATCCTCATAGATCGCCTGCTCGAACTCGGGGCGGCAGCGGGTCGGGTCGATGTCCTCGATGCGCAGCAGCAAGCGGCCGCCGCTCTGCTGCGCGCATTGGAAGTTCAACAACGCCGAAAAAGCGTGGCCGAGATGCAGATAGCCGTTCGGGCTGGGGGCGAATCGGAAAACGGGTGGCATGTCATCTCGTCCTTGCCGGACTTGAGCTGGCGTGGTCCGACGATCATTCTTCGCGGGCTCGTTCGATCCGAGATGGATACGCGGGTCAAGCCCGCGCATGACAATGGAAAAGGTCCCACTGAGATGACCCTTCACCTCGATAGCCAGGACATCCTCGAGGATGCGATCCGCGACCTGGTGAAGCAGGACGCGCGGCTGGCGCCGATCCTCGCCGCCGCCGGCATGCCGGCGCTGCGGCGGCGCGAGCCAGGCTTTGCCGGGATCGCGCACATCGTCTGCGGCCAGCAACTGTCGACCGCCAGCGCGGCCGCGATCTGGGGCCGGCTGCAGGCGGCATTCGATCCGTTCGATGCCGACGCCATCCGCCGCGCCCGCGCCGACCGGCTGGGACGGCTCGGTCTCTCTGCGGCCAAGATCAAGACGCTGAAGCACATCGCGCGCGAGCTTGGCGCCGGGCGGCTCAATCTCGACGTGCTCGCCAATGAGGACGCCGATGCGGCCCACGCCACCTTGACGACCCTGCCCGGCATCGGACCGTGGACCGCCGACGTCTACCTGCTGTTCTGCCTCGGCCATGGCGATGCCTGGCCGGCCGGCGACCTCGCCGTGCAGGAGGCAGTCAAGGTCGGGCTCGGCCTTGCGACGCGGCCTACGGCCAAGCAGATGATGCCGCTGGCCGAATCGTGGCGCCCGCTGCGCGGCGCGGCGGCGCATCTGTGGTGGAGCTATTACCGCGTGGTCAAGAAGCGCGAGGGCGTCATCGCATCGGCGAACTAACAACTCCGGCGAACGCCGTTTCAAACAAAGTTGGGGTTGCAAAACGGTCATCGATGTCGGCCAGGGTCGCACCACGACGCACATCATCGAACGGCCGAGGTCTTCATCATGCAATCGTCCGACTTCATCGTCACACGCAGCGATCTGCAACAGTGCAAGACGGTCGTCACCGAGCTTCCCGATGGCGACGCGCTTCCTGCCGAGGCGCTGCTGGTGAAGGTCGACCGCTTCGCCTTCACCGCCAACAACATCACCTACGCGCTGCTCGGCGAGCAGTTGAAATATTGGCAACTGTTTCCTGCGCCCGACGGCTTCGGCATCATTCCCGTGTGGGGCTTCGGCGACGTGATCGCCTCCCGCCATCCTGCCGTCGCGGAAGGCGAGCGCCTGTTCGGCTACTTCCCGATGGCGACGCATCTCGTCATCGAGGCCGCCGACGTCGGCAAGCGCGGCCTGCGCGACGCGGCCGCACACCGGCAGGGCGTCGCGCCGGTCTACAACGCCTATGCGCGGGTCGGCGACGATCCCGCCTTTGCCGGACGGCAAGGCGATCATCAGGCCCTGCTGCGCCCACTGTTCATGCTGTCGTTCCTGGTCGACGACTTTCTCGCCGAACAGGCCCAATTCGGCGCAACGACCGTGATCCTGTCCTCGGCCTCGAGCAAGACCGCGTTCGGACTCGCCCACCTCTTGCATACGCAGCGCAAGGGCATCCGCGTGATCGGGCTGACCTCGCCATCGCATGCGGCCTTCGTCCGCTCGCTCGGCTGCTACGACGAGGTCGTGACCTACGATGCGGTCGACATGCTCGACGCGACGTCGCGCGCGGCCTTCGTCGACATGGCCGGCAATGCCAGTCTGCGCGCCGCGCTGCATCGACACTACGGCGACAACCTCGTCTACTCCGGCCGCATCGGCCTGACGCATCAGGACGGCAGCGATGATGTCGAGACGCTTTCCGGCGCCCGGCCCACCTGGTTCTTCGCGCCTGACCAGATCAGGAAGCGCGCCAAGGAATGGGGACCGGGCGGCATCGAGGCGCGGCTCGGCGCGGCGTGGCGGGACTTCGCTCCGCGGCTCGACGGCTGGCTGACGATCGTCGACGGACGCGGTCCCGACGCGGTGCGGCGCGTCTATCTCGACACGTTGCAAGGTCATATTCCGCCGCATCAGGGCCACATGCTGACGATGGCGACGTAACCAGGTTTTCACCCGCGACCAAAGCCGTGTAGCGTTGCCAGGACTGAGGTTGCACGGAGGCAGGGAGGCGAGGCGATGTCCATTCTCGGAACGGGCAATTTCACCTATCGCGTCGTCAAGGACTGGGCCAGGCTGCCCGAGGGCTGGGCGCTGACCGACGTCGCCTCGGTTGCCGTGGATAGCAAGGACCGCGTCTACGCCTTCAATCGCGGCGCCCATCCGATGATCGTGTTCGACCGCGGCGGCAATTTCATCAAGAGCTGGGGCGAGGGCCTGTTCAGCCGCGCCCACGGCCTGTCGATCGACGGCGACGACAATCTGTACTGCACCGATGATGGCGACCACACCGTCCGCAAATGCACTCCGGAAGGGACGGTGCTGCTGACCATCGGCCTGCCGAAGCGTCCGACCCCGTTCATGAGCGGCGAGCCGTTCAACCGCTGCACCCACACCGCGCTGTCGCCCTCGGGCGAGATCTATGTCTCCGACGGTTACGGCAATGCGCGGGTCCACAAATACACCCCCGACGGCCGGCTGATCCGCAGCTGGGGCGAGCCGGGCTCCGATCCCGGCCAGTTCAACATCGTTCACAACATCGCGACCGATGCCGATGGATTCGTCTACGTCGCCGATCGCGAGAACCACCGCATCCAGATCTTCGACGGCGACGGCCGCTACGAGATGCAGTGGAACAATCTGCACCGGCCCTGTGCGCTGTGTGCCTGCGGCGCCGGGCGCAGGACCTTCATCATCGGTGAGCTCGGTCCGGGCATGCCGGTCAACCTCAACGTCCCCAATCTCGGCCCTCGCCTGACCATCACGGATGCTGGCGGTCAGCGGCTGGCGCGGCTGGGCGGCGAGCACGGCCCGGGCCTGGAAACCGGCCGTTTCCTGGCGCCGCACGGCCTCGCCATCGACAGCCGCGGCGACATCTATGTCGGCGAGGTCGGCGTCACCAATTGGAGCACGAGCTTCCCGGACCGGCCGATGCCCGCCGAGGTCAACATCCACCGCTGCCTGCAGAAGCTGGAGCGTGTCCAGGCCTGACGACGCCTCGCCAGCCAGTTGGGGCGGCGACCGCAGATCTGCGACTGATTTGCAGTGCAGCTGCAAACCACTCTGCCGCCGTTTTGACGCCTTTCGGGCGCCGCCTCGAAAGACGGGAGAAGCCGTGTCAAGCCATTCTTGGGGCTTCACAATCCCGTCACGCTGCATGTAGTATGTGAGGGCATGCTGCTTCGCAGCCGTTATGGAGGCCAGGAGCGTTACTTGAACGCACATGTCTCGCAAGGCGGTTGGCCGGTGTTGGTGCTGAACGCGGACTTCCGGCCGCTGAGTTATTACCCACTGTCTCTCTGGTCGTGGCAAGACGCGATCAAGGCGGTGTTCCTCGATCGCGTCAACATTGTCGAGTACTACGACAGAGCGATCCGAAGTCCCTCCTTCGAGATCCAGCTGCCCAGCGTGGTTTCGCTGAAATCCTTCGTAAAGCCGACGACGCATCCGGCCTTCACCCGCTTCAACGTCTTCCTCCGCGACCGCTTCGCCTGCCAGTACTGCCACTCCGGCGACGACCTGACCTTCGACCACGTCATTCCCCGCAGCAAAGGTGGCCAGACCACCTGGGAAAACGTCGTCGCCGCCTGCTCGCCCTGCAATCTGAAGAAGGGCAATCTGACCCCGCAGCAGGCCAAGATGTTCCCCAAGCAGGCGCCCTACGCGCCGACCGTCCACCAGCTCCATCGCAACGGCCGGCTGTTTCCGCCGAACTACCTGCACGACAGCTGGCTCGACTATCTCTATTGGGACACCGAGCTCGATCCGTAGCGGATCGGCGCTTTGTCGTCGTCGTTGGACCTCTGTGAAATGGCGGAAGCGCTCGCACGGCCGTGCCGGCTGGGGGTGATCGATGTCCGACGTCGACGACCACCGGCTCGATCGGCCAGACGGCTCGCCGCATGGCTCGGCCGTCCAGCGGTATAATGGGCTGGATTAACCCCACCTTAGGCCCCTGTTCAGCATGCTCCTGCGTCGCCGCGTTGGGCGCCGCCATGGCTGCCCGCTTCCGTCACCGATTCAGCAGGGCCGTCCGTTCCGCGCATGCAGACCGCAATCACCGAGTGCAAAGCGGCGGCGCTCGCGAAAGCCCAGGCAGCGAGCTCGCTGCAGAACATTTCCCTGACGCTGTTCGCCAATGTGGCGATCGCAACGTCGCTGGCGCTGTTGCTGTATCTCAGAGAGGGGGGCACGCTCATCTTCTGGTGGCTGGCAGCCGCCATCACCTTCGCGGCGCTCCGCGCTGGATGGGTGTCGTACCTGAAGTCTTCCGGACGGATCGAGCGCGATCCACGGCGCGTGCTGCGCAATCTCACCATCATGGCTTTCGCCAGCGGAGTGCTGTGGGCGATCGTCCCGCTCGCGCTGCCGGCCTTCTCCCGCGCGCACAACGTCAACGACGTCGTCTTCATCATGGCCGGCACCACCACCGGCGCCATCATCCAGAGTCTTGCTTATTCGCCGATGGCGATCGCCTTCGGCGCGCCGCTGATGGGCTCGACCGTGTTGCGAATGCTGATCTCGGGCAGCGATGTCGACTACATCGTTGCGGTCGACGTCGCATTCCTGACCTTCATGCTGTTCCGCGCATCGCGGCTCGGCGAGCGCAACTTCATTGCGAGCCAGAATACCGCCATCGAGGCGACGGTGCTGGCGGAATCCGTCGCCGAGGCCAACCACGCCCTGGAGCGTCTGGTTCGCACGGACTCGCTCACCGGGCTTGCCAATCGCAGTCACTTCCGCACCGTGGCCGCCGCGGCCTGCCGTTCCGGACGCGGGGTCGCATTCCTCCTGATCGACGTCGACAACTTCAAGACCATCAACGATACGCGCGGCCACGACGCCGGCGACCGGGTCATCCAGGCAGTGGCCACGCTGCTGCAATCCGCCTGCCACGCCGACGATCTGCCGGTCCGCCTGGGCGGCGACGAGTTCGTGGTCGTCATGCAGGGTGACGATGTCGCAAGCCGATCCGTCGCACTCGCCGAATGGCTGATGGCCGCCCTCACGCAGCCGCTCGCGATCGCGGGCCAGGTGCTGCCCGTCAGCTGCTCGATCGGCATCGCGGCGCATGCGGAAGGCTCGATCGATCTGGAAGAGCTCTCCGCCCGCGCCGACGTCGCGCTGTATCGCGCCAAGGACGACGGTCGCGGCTGCATGCGCGTATTCGACGCCAAGATGCAGTCCGAGCTGACGCTGCAGCGCCGGCTCGATGCGGAGCTCCCCGCCGCGCTGGCCCGCCGCGAGCTGCACGTCGAATTCCAGCCCCAGGTCGCGATGGCCACGCAGGAGGTCATCGGCTTCGAGGCGCTGCTGCGCTGGAAGCACCCGAGCGCCGGACTGATCCCGCCGCCGGACATCGTGTCCGCGGCGATCCGATTGCGCCTGTCCGGCCAGCTCACGGAGTTCGTGGGCGAGCGCGTCTGCGCGTTCCTGCGCGCGCTCGACCGCAAGAAGGCGCACGGCATCCGGGTGTCGATCAACGTCTCGCCGCGGGAATTCCCGCTTCACTCGCCGGCGCAGACCCTCAAGACCGTCTCCGAGCGCTACGGCGTCGATCCCCACCGGATCGAGATCGAGGTGACCGAAGAGGCGATGTTCGACCCCAAGCGCTGCGCCGACGAATTGAAGCTGATCGACCAATACGGCTTTGGTCTTGCGATCGACGATTTCGGCGTCGGCCATTCCTCGATTGCCAACCTGATGGCGGTCGAGATCGACACCATCAAGGTCGACCGCTCCTTCATCCACGGCATCGCCAGCAACCGACGGGATCAGCAGCTCGTCGCCGCCATCACCGCGGTGGCGCTGCCGCTCGGCCACCGCATGATCGCCGAGGGCGTCGAGAGCGAGGCGGATGCCGAGTGCCTTCGCATGCTCGGCTGCTCCTACGGACAGGGTTGGCTCTATGGCAAGCCGATGAAGGAGGACGACGCCATCGCGTGGCTCGTCCAGCATCGCAGCGGTGCTGCTGCCGCGATCGAGCGCTTGCCGCGCAGCGCGTAGGTGCGGCGCGGACGTCGCGCTCACGGATGGACCAGCACATCGGCAAGACCATGGGCGAGGCTCGGTCCGAAGGCGCCGGCCCACGCGGCGGCGATGACGAGGACGAGTCCGGGGACGAGACGCAGGGCGAAGGACGACCCGCCGCTGGTCCACGCCACCACGATCTTGCTGATCGTGTTCGCCGACAGCGCCGCGAGCACCGGAGCCACGGCATCGGCGGCGCCGATCTTGCCCGACGCGGCAAGCGCAGCCGCGGCCACCGCCGGCGCATGGGTATCGACGAGACCGGCGACGGCGGCGCTCGCCACCAGGCCGGCTTCGCCGAACGCCTCGCGCAACGCGGCCGACAGCACCAACACCGCAGAGATCGTCAGCGCCAGCAACAGCGCGCCCGGCAGGCTGAAGGCGTGTCCGGGCGGCAGATCGGCGGCGCCGCTCTGCCGCAACCCGACGATCGTGAAGATCGCACCGTAGATCGCCGCCGCCGCGCCGGCGCATAGCAGCGGAACCAGCAGCGCCTGCAGCGCCGGCAGGCTGGTGACGGCCAGCACCGCGGCGAGCTGGGCGATGGTCGCGACGGTCGACAATGTCGCGCCCGCAGCCGCGGCACCGCCGAGCTCTGGCGCCTTGCGCGCCCGCGCGCCCATCGCGCCGATCGTGGCCGTGCTGGAGACGAAGCCCGAGGCGAAGCCGGATACGGCGAGCCCGCCGCGTGCGCCGAGCAGACGCATCGAGACATGTCCGGCGGCACCGATCGCCATCATCAGGACGACGAGCGTCCAGATGCCGCGCAGATTGAGCGCGCCGTACGGACCGATCGGCCGATCGGGGAGCAGGGGCAGCACGACCAGCGTGGCCGCGGCAAAGATCAGGCCGTCCTTGAGCTCGCTCTCGCTGAGCACCGAACGGACGAAGTCGTGCAGCACCGGCCGGGCCACCAGCAGCACCGCCAGCACGACGGCGACGCCCGCCGCCAGAGCCGGTTGCTCGGTGGCGAGGCCGCCGAGCAGGACGGTCAGGATCAGCGCCGCCTCCGACGTCAGTCCCGGATCGTCGCTGTGCGAACGCCAATAGGCGATCGCGGTGAGGACCATGATTCCAGCGGTGACGACGGCCAGCAGCACCTTGCCGCCGATCAGCATGCCGATCGCGCCGGCCAGCGACGCCACGGCAAAGGTCCGCAAGCCGGCGGGCGAGCGTCCGGGCCCCTCGCCCTTGCGGCGCTCGCGCTCGAGGCCGATCAGCAGTCCGATGCCGAGCGCAACGACGATCGCGATGATCGCGGGACTGAGGCTCATGAGATCCGGCATCGACATGGTCCTGAATCACATCGCCAGGTCGACGCCGGAGACCATCGGGAAACATGATACATCGGGCTGACAGTTCCTTCCCGGCCGGCTCAAGGCGCGACGAACGCGCTGACGATCATCAGCATACACGTGATGAGACCGAGCGCAGGGACCCATAGCGGCACCCGGACATGCGGACCATCCGATCCGATGCGCCGGATGCGAATACGCAGCAGGCACAGGTTGACGATCGCAAAGATCGTCAGCGTCGCGAGCGAGGTGCCTTCCGCCAGCCGCTCCAGCGGGAAGGCCAGCGCGAGAACCGCGACCGCCAGCATGACGAGCCCGGTTGCGATCAGCGGCGTTCCGGTGCGCGGATCGACGCGGCCGGCGATGCGCGGCAGGTCGCCCTGCCCCGCCATGCCATAGACGACGCGGGCCGTCATCGTCATCTGGGCGAGAATGGTGTTGAGCGTGGACACGATCGCGATCGCATTGAAGGTGGCCGGACTGATGCCCGCTACGGCATTGAACACCACGCTGAGCGGCGCGGAAGAGGCCGACAGCGTGCCCGGCGGCACGGCGGTCACCGCAATCGCTGCAATCAGCACATACAGCACGGAGGTGATCAGCAGCGTGAGCGCCATCGCCCACGGAATGTTTCGCTGCGGGCTCTTGGCCTCTTCCACGACGTTGGCGAGGTCCTCGAAGCCGACGAAGGCGAAGAACGCGAGCAGGCCGGCGAACGTGATGCCTGAGAGAACGCCGAGATCGAGCGGCGGCGGCGTCAGCAAGGCAGGGCCGAACGCGACGCCGGAGTGAACGGCCGAAACGACGATCCACACCAGTCCGCCGGTCTCGATCAAGGTCAGCAGTCCGGCGAGCATCACCGATTCGAGAATGCCCCAGGACGCGACCATGCCGAGCGCGACCACGATTGCCATCGTGATCAACGGCGTCGGCAGATCGATCAGTTGCCGGATGTAGCCGGCGCCGCCGAGCGTCACCGCGGCCGCCGCAATGATGCCGGTGGCGAGCCGCAGCGAGCCGACCGCCGTCGACAACAGCCGCGACTTGAATGCCGCGCGGGCATAGGCGGCTTCGCCGGCGCTCACGGGATAGCGGGTCGCAAGCTCGGCATAGGAGGCGGCGGTGAACGCCATCACGAACGCCGCCAGCGCAAAGGCCCAGGAGGAATGGACTCCCGCATGACCGGCGACCGCGCCGATCAGCACGTAGATGCCGGCTCCGACGGTCACGCCCGTGCCATAGAGGACCAGCAGCGGCAGTCCGAGCCGCCGCCGCAAGCCAGATGGAGGCACGATTGGATCTTGCGGCACCACGACGTCCATTCTTGATCCCAACGAACAACAGAGTTGTAGGGGCTTAAGGGAGCAAGCGCGAGCGCTCTTGATCCCGGTCAATCCGGAGGGCGCGCCCGCGGCCGGCTGCTGCGGCATTCGGCCGCCGGGCCTTCTTCGCGAGGCGCGTTCGCCTTCACGGCCATCGGCCAACTTGAGATGCGCCGCGTCGAGACATGACTTCGCACTCTCGCGGCGCGATGGGCCCGAGCTGTGCTGATCGATCTCCTCTCGAAACGAGAGGGCGCAGGGAAGGCCGAGCCTCGGCCGAGGCCCGTGGCCCCCGTGCGGAGAAAATGCACGGGGCAGGAACCACAGATCCTATGGGGCGGCGGGTGGTCAAGAAGGGTTAGGATTGGATTTCCGAACCATCCGGCCCTCGGAGGATCAAGATGATCAAGCTCGATCGCACTGACACACCCGCCGCGGCGGAGCATGCCACGGTTTACCTCGCGTTTGAACTGAGCAAAGCGAAATGGAAGCTCGGCGTGCTGCTTCCTGGCTCGCAGAAACTGAGCCGGTACACGATCGGCGGCGGTGACTTGGCCGCCTTGGCGGCCCGGCTTGCGGACATGCGCAAGAAGGCTGCGGCTGCCGCGGGCGGCCGGCCGGTGCGCATCCTGTCATGCTACGAAGCAGGCTTGGATGGCCACTGGCTGCACCGATGGCTGAGCGGACAAGGCATCGTCAATCATGAGGTCGACCCTTCCAGCATCGAGGTGAACCGTCGTGCCCGGCGCGCCAAGACCGACCGGATCGATCTGGAGAAGCTGATGCGGGCGTTCCTCGCCCATTTGCGGGGCGAGCCTCGGGTCTGCAGCATCGTCCACGTGCCAAGCGTCGAGGATGAGGATCGCAAGCGCCGTACCCGTGAACGTGATCGCCTGATCCAGGAGTGCACGGCTCACAGCAACCGCATCAAGGGACTGCTGCACGGCCAGGGCATTCGCGACGTCCACCCGCTCGATCGCTCGTTCCTGGAAAGCCTTGCCAGCCTGCGCACTGGCGACGGTCGTCCACTGCCGGTGCGGCTCAAGGAAGAGATCGTGCGCGAACACGAGCGACTGTGCCTGGTGGCACGGCAGCTCAAGGAGCTCGAGGCCAAAAGCAAAGCCGAGCTGTGCGCCGCTCGGCCCGGCTCGCCGGAAGCCAGGATCATGCAGCTCATGGATCTCAGGAGCATCGGCCCGGTCGGCGGCCAGAAGTTGGTCAACGAGGTGTTCTATCGCGACTTCGACAACCGTCGTCAGGTCGGCAGCTACTTTGGTCTCACCGGCACGCCCTATGACAGTGGCGAGCGCAGCCGTGAGCAGGGCATCAGCAAAGCCGGCAACCGGCGCGCCCGTGAGCTCGCGGTCGAGCTGGCGTGGCTATGGACCGTTCATCAGCCGGACAGCGCACTGACACGCTGGTTCCGCGAGCGGGTGCGCGACATCAAGGGACGCATCCGGCGAATTGCCATTGTCGCTCTGGCACGCAAGCTGATGGTGGCGCTGTGGCGCTATCTGGTGACCGGCGTTGTTCCCGAAGGCGCCGTGCTGCGTCCAACTTCGTAAACGGCTGCGCGCGCCATGACAGCCGACGTGAGCCAGGACCGACGCGTGACCGTGCTGAACCGGGGGCATAAACCTCCCGCTCTCACAGAGGGGTCCCGTCTTGACTGGGCCTTACCTTCCCCCGTGCATGAAAGATCAGGGTACCGGGCCTCGCGCCCGACCGGATACAAGGTGATGCGGTCGTTCCGCATTGTCGTTCACGGCCCAATCCTCGCATCACGTCCGGCCTGCCATCGCGACACCGCGCGTTGCGGGCGCGCCATGATGGCGCCAAGCTCGGCGCGCTCAAGGCCGCTGACGCGCCGCCTCCGGCGGTGGCCTTCGGCCAGCCTTGACCGCGCCTCTCCTTGGCGCCAAAGACCGCCCCCAACAAACGACGCCCCTCTTGACAACTTACTCCCCATACAAGGATCAGCCGGATCGACCCGGCCTTCCCTGCGCGATGGTTTTCACGGCTGCTCCGCGCTCTCCCCGGGGACCGGCTTGTTTGCCCCCGTCGCTCGCAACCACGCACGAACGTGATCGCAAGCTTGGCGCCAGCTTCGGGGTGCCAGGACCACACGGCTTGACCGTCCGCCACGACATCAGTCGTCTTGCGCGCGAACGCGCCCGACCTCGCGACGGCCACCACTCCCCGCCCCCGCGTATCGTGACGACGCGTACGCCCCTCTCTGCATGAGGCGGGATGCGCGGGAGATAAGCATTATTTCCGGAAAAACGAAACAAGAATATTTTTCGCAGGCGGGCTGGACATCCGCGGCAGATTGCGCTCGCCACCTCGATCGATTTGCCCGACGGGCAGCCCGGTACAACCTGCCTACGCCAATGCGATGGATTGCTCGTGCCCGTCCCGGCTTTCACTGCGGACGGCAGCCGCCTAGGATGCCATCGTCTGCACAATCCGGAACACGCGACGTGCCCGACTTCGAGCCGATCTACACCACGACCGGCGCCGAGAGCGTGGGCCGCTTCGTGGCAACACACTACGCGCTATCAGAGCCGCTCGCGTGCCGCCTGATGAACCGCGGCTTCAACGACGTCTATCTGATTACATCCGCAACGGGCGCACGCTACGTCTTCCGTCTGTCGCATCACCGCGCCCGCGGCCCGGCCGATGTCCGCACCGAGACCGACTTCCTCGCACATCTCGCGCGCTGCGGCGTGCCGGTGGCCGCGGCGGTTCCGGCGCGCGACGGCGCGCTGTTCGTACGCGGCGAGGCGGCGGAAGGCCGCCGCGAAGGCGTGCTGTTTCACGCCATCGAGGGACGGACCCCGGAGGTCGCATCGCAGAGCGACGCGCGCGCCAACGGCGTGACGCTTGCCCGAGTGCACGCGGCGGCGATGTCCTATCGGCCCGAAGCGCCGCTCTATCTTCTGGACCTCGACCATCTGCTGCGCCGGCCGCTCGCGCGCGTTCAACAGCTCTGCAGCCTAATCGATGCCGATGACGGCGGCTTTCTCCAGGACATCGCGGAGCGAACCGCCGCACGGATCGAGGCGATGGAGGGCCTGACATGGACGCATTGTCACGGCGACTGCCACGGCTTCAATGCGCGCATCGGCGCTGGCGGCGAGGCCGTGTTCTTCGACTTCGACGACGGCGGCCCCGGCTATCTGGCCTATGACATGGCCGTGTTCCTGTGGGCCAAGCTGTCGTTCGGCCGGCGCTTTCATGCGGCGTGGCACGCCTTCGTCGACGGCTACCGCTCGGTCCGCCCGATCTCGACCGCTGATTTCGAGGCCGCGCATGCCTTCGTGATCGTCAGGCACTTCTGGCTGATGGGCGAGCAGGCCAGCCGTTCGCGCGAATGGGGTAGCGAGAATGTCCGCTGGGTCACGCAGCAGCGGGAATTTCTCGAAGGCTGGGAGGCGCAGCAGCTTGGGACGCGCTTGCTATGAGCTTGGGCGGATCGGAGGGATTGAACCGGAGAGCTCCGGCGGCCGACGCATGATCCGGCGTTCAGGCTTGCAGGGTTCGGTCCTTTCCGCGGTGACGATGACGAGAATAACGTTTCGCAATCCTTCCGCCGCGACCGAAGCAGACGCAGCACGCCCGCATCGGAGATTTTGAGCCATGACAGACACGATCGTTCAGTCACGCCGGCTGGGCATCATCGGTTGCGTGATCGGGCTTGTTGCTCTGGTCGCGGCGGTTCTGCCGCATTGGGTGCTGCCGGTGATCGATCCGCCGCCGCCGATCGACAAGGTCATCGTCGATGTCGGACATCGCGTGAAGGAGCGCCTGATGGCGCGCATCAAGGGCGTCGACTACCAGGCGCCGGTGCGCGAGACGTCTTGGACCGACCTCCTGCACCAGCAATTGCCGGTGGCCGCGGTCTCGCTCGGGTTGCTTGCGATCATTCTCGGCGTCGTGGGTCAGTTGCGTCGCGAGGAGCGGCACGTCGCGGCGATGGCGACGACCCTGGGCGGCTGCGCGATCGCCGTGCAGCTTTCCTTCTTGCTGATGGGCGCGCTGATCGTGGTGGCCATCATCTATTTCCTCGGCGATTTCCTCGCGCTGTTCTGATCGCGAGGATGCACGTGCCTGGATCTGCCGGCTGCGGGCAGATGCGCCGTTGTCCATCTTCGATGCCACCCATTCTGTGCGAGCGCAGCGAAGAATCCAGTGTGGTGCGTGGGGCCCTGGATTGCTTCGTCGCTGCGCTCCTCGCAATGACGGAGAGAAAGCGAGCTGCTCGAAAACGACGGGGCATCCGTGTCCTGTACGTCACAGCGGGACATCGGTTGAATGATGCACATTGCCAATATGATCGGGATGTGATTACTACGCGCTCCGGCGTCGAGCATTCGGCTCCGCCGCACAGGAGAGAGACGATGACTGCGATCATCCGTTGCTCCGCCAGGAGCCGCCAGGACTGATCCTCGCGTGAGGCGAGGCTTGGTCTGGCATGCGTGCGTCCGCGCGCGCTGATCGTCCCTGACCAGTTCTCCCTGTCTTTCTCCAAGGTATTTACATGGGCAATTCCCATCGCGTGGACGGCCGTGCGCCGGTCCACGGCTTCTACTCGTCCAGCTCCTGGATCGAGGGCGCCGCTGCGCGCCAGCTCGAAACGGTGGCTGACATCTGTGGCGTGCGTGCTGTCGCCGGCATGCCGGATCTGCATCCCGGCAAGTTCGGTCCCGTCGGCTGCGCCATCCTCGCCGACCATATCCACCCGGCCTTCGTCGGCTCCGATGCGGGCTGCGGCATGGCGCTGTATCAGCTCGACCTCGCTTCGCGCCGGATTCGCGTCGACAAGGCGGCCGACCGGCTGCGCGACGTCGCCACCCCCTATGACGGCGACATCGTGGGCGAGCTCGCAGCTCATCAGCTTGCGCCGTCCGACTTCGATGCGTCGCTCGGCACGATCGGTGGCGGCAATCACTTCTGTGAGCTGCAGGCGGTCGAGGAGGTGTTCGATCCGTCCTGCGGTATCGATCGCGACCGCGCTCATCTGCTGGTGCATTCGGGCTCGCGCGGCCTTGGCCACGCGCTGCTCGAACGGCACGTTGCGGAGGGTCTCAATCCGCTCGCGCCGGACAGTGAGGCTGGCCACGCCTATCTGGCAGCGCATGACCACGCGCTGCGCTGGGCGTCGCTGAACCGGCAGGTGATCGCGCAGCGGGCCGCGACGGCCTTGCGCGGTGAGGCCGATCCGGTCTGTGCGTGCTCGCACAATTGCATCGAGCATCGCACAGACGGCGTGTTGCACCGAAAGGGGGCTGCGCCGTCCGACCAGGGTCTCGTCGTCGTGCCGGGCTCGCGCGGCGCGCTGTCCTATCTGGTCGCGCCGCTCGCGTCAGCGCCAAAGGAGGCGTTGTGGTCGATCGCGCATGGCGCCGGTCGCAAGTTCGACCGGAGCTCGATGATCGGCCGTGTCGGCGCCACGCGATCGGATCGCGAGCGTCTCGCGCGCAATCCGTTCGGCGGCCGCGTGATCTGCGAGGACCGCGCGCTGCTCGCCGAGGAGGCGCCGGAGGCCTACAAGCCGATCGCCGGCGTGATCGCCGATCTCGAAGCATTCGGGCTGGCGCGCGTCGTCGCCAGCTTCCGCCCGCTGGTGACGGTGAAGAAGATCGCCGTCCAGCGGCCGCGCAGGGAGGACCGCCGATGAGACGGCTGCTCCTCACGGCGGGACGCGGTCCGGCCGAATGCCGGCTCGCGGTCGCGCATGCGCTGCGGCGGCTCGCCGACGAGGCCGAGGCGGCGGACTGCGAATGCGCGATCGCGCGAGAGCAGACCGACCGGCATGGGCCGGCCAGCGCGATCGTCGTGCTGGACGGGCCGACGGCGGCCGACCTCGCGCGGCGCTGGACGCAGGGCTCGCTGCTCTGGGTGTGCCGCAGTCCGCTGCGGCCGCATCACGGCCGCAAGAACTGGTTCGTCGGCATCGTCGATCTGCCCCTGTCGGAGCAGGTGGCGGCGTTGGCGGCCACCGACGCCCGGTTCGAGAGCTTTCGCGCCGGCGGGCCCGGCGGCCAGCACCAGAACAAGACCGAGAGCGCGGTGCGCGCAGTTCACGTGCCGACGGGGCTGGTCGCGATCGCGCGCGACGGCCGCTCCCAGCATCGCAACAAGGCGCTGGCGCTCGCGCGTCTCGCCGCATTGCTGGACGGCCGCGCCCGCCTGGCCGACGCCGGCGAGGAGCGCCTCATCCACGCGGCGCATGACCGCGTTGAACGCGGCGCAGCCGGGCTGCGCTTCGAGGGACCGGCGTTCAGGCCGGCGGGATGATCACCGGACAGCGGGGGCGTCAGCGCCCCCGGCTGCACCTTCGACAGGCAGGACGCACAGTCATCTCTCCGCCAGACGACTGCCATGCGCACCGCTCCGCACATTGGCGGATGACATCGCGCCGCCGAACGGCTAAGCGGTCCGCCCCCCCCCGGACGGAAACGAGACGAGCATGGCGGCAGCGGCCCATTGTGGCATCGACTTCGGCACTTCGAACACCACGGTCGGCCTCAGCAATTCCGCCTCCGCAGAGCTCATCCCCCTGGAGGGCGAGCAGCGGACCTTGCCGAGTGCGATGTTCTTCGATTTCGAGGATCACGGCACCCAGTTCGGGCGCAGCGCGATCGAGCGCTATCTGACCGGCCACGACGGCCGCTTCATGCGCGCGCTGAAGAGCATCCTCGGCACCGCGCTGATTCACGAGAAGACCTATATCCGGCAGAAGGCGGTGCCGTTTGCCGGCATCCTCGGCTTCTTCTTCGCGCATCTGAAGACGCAGATCGAGACGCGGCTCGGCAGGGAGATCAATCAGGTCGTGCTCGGCCGTCCCGTCCGCTTCGTCGACAAGGACGACGCGGCCGACGCGGAGGCGCAGAGCGCGCTGGAGGGCATCGCGCGCGACCAGGGTTTCAGGCACATCGCGTTCCAATACGAGCCGATCGCCGCCGCGCTCGACTACGAGCAGCAGGTCGCCCGCGAGGAGCTGGTGCTGATCGTCGACATCGGCGGCGGCACCTCGGACTTCTCGATCGTGCGCGTCTCGCCCGAGCGGCGCAGCAAGGCGCAGCGCGAGGACGACATCCTCGCCAATGGCGGCATCCATATCGGCGGCACCGATTTCGACCGGCTGCTCAGCCTGAAAAGCGTGATGCCGCATCTCGGCTATGGCAGCCTGACCGCCGACGGCAAGCGCAACCTGCCGACGCTGTATTATCACGAGCTCGCCACCTGGCACCGCATCAATCAGCTCTACAAGAGGGGCGTCATCGGCGAGCTGCGCCAGATCCGCTACGAGGCCGAGCGGCGCGATCTGGTCGACCGCTTCATCAAGGTGGTGGAGGAGCATCGCGGCCATACGCTTGCGATCGGCGTCGAGCAGGCCAAGATCGCGCTGACCGCGGCGAAGTCGCTGACCTCGGTGCTGTCGGAGAAGGACGACTGGGCCCGCATCCGCTTTACGCGCAAGGATTTCGACCGCGCCATCGCCGATTCCGTCGAACGCGTCGTCGGCACCGTGACGAAGCTGCTCGACGATGCCGGCGTCGGGGCCGCTTCCATCAACACCATCTTCCTCACCGGCGGCTCGAGCATGGTGCCGGCGCTGCGTCAGGCGATCCTGGCGCTGTTTCCGGCGGCGCGCATCGCGGAGACCGACCTGCTCGGCAGCGTCGGCATCGGGCTCGCGCTCGACGCGCGGCGCAAGTTCGGCTGAGCCCGCTCAGCGCGGTTCCGACGCCGAGGGCTGCGGGTCCTGCACCCGGAGTGTCCGCGGCCGTGGCGCGGCGCGCGGCGGAGCCGGCGCCGATCCGGGAGCGCGAGCCTGGCTGCGCTTGGCGCGAGCCGGCGGAAGGCTGGTCGTCGTTGTCGCCGCACCCGCCCATTCTCCGTCACGAATGATGCGCCAGGGCTCGGGATCGATCGGACGCGATTGCGGAGCAACGACCGCGGGCCGGCTGGCGCGGCGCCGCCGCGGCGGCTCGCTCGGCACCGGCGGAGCGACCGGACGGACCATGTCGGATGTCGTCTCGGCGGCCGGCGGCGCATCGGCGGGCATTTCGATTGGGACTGCCGCCGCGGCCGGCTCGGCCGCAACAGGCTCGGCCTGAACGGCGGGCGCAGCTTGAGGCGGCGTCTCCGCTCGCACGATCGATCCCGTGGTCTCCTCGACCGGCCCCGACTGGAACATGTCATTCGGCAGCAGCACGCCCGCAATCGCGAGTGCGGCGGCGAGGCTTCTGCCGAGCGAGATCGGCGCAGGACGCTCGCGCGGCAGCGCGGCGCTGCTGATCATCCGGCGCCCGGCATCGACGCCGACCACCGCGACAAAGGCCGCGAAGCCGAGGCTGCCGCCCACGCTGGGCAGGATCGCCGCCGCCTGGACCAGCAACGCGGTCAGCGCCACCGCGGCGACCAGCGGCTGGACCACGCCGTGCAAACGCTGCGGCGACGACATGCCGACGAAACAACCGGCAAAATACGCGTCGGACAGGCGGGCATCGTCCGGCACGAGCTGCTGCAGGATGACGAGACCGGCACAGGCCAGTGCTGCCGAGACGAAGATGCGCGCCGGCCGCCCTGCGGCCGCGACCTGCGGCAGCCTCAGCGCGAACATCGTTGCGACCATTCCGACGCCGCACAGCGCCAGCATGAGCACCGAATGATTGAGACCCTTATCGAAGCCCTGAAGGCTGGCGACGCGCAACGGCACGCCATCGGCGCCGAGCAGCGGCGCGAGACTGAGGAACAGAAACGAGCCGATCGCCGCGAGCGCGCCGAAGCGCCCGCCATAGCCGCGCAACAGCACGACGCGCAGCCGCATTTCGAGCGCGCAGACGCTGCAGAACACGAGGCCGCAGAACAGCGACAGCAGCAGGAAGGACCTGTCGACCGGAAGCCCCGACCGCGCCACGCTCTCGCTCAACGCAACGATCGGCGTCATCCCGCTGAAGCTGCCGCCATAGACCGAGGAGGAGAAGGTCGTCGGCAGCAGATCTCTGGTTCTTGCCGTGATCAGGCCGGCGCAGAGCAGCAGGGTGGCGGTGACCGACGCGAGCGCCGGGGGCAGACCCGACGTGCTCAGGTGCAGCGTCGCCAGACAGCCGAGAAAGGCACCGGCGAACGAGGCCAGCGGCACGACATTCAGCAACCGGCGCGGCCAGCGGCGAGAGCCGGGCTCGGACGACTGGTCGAGCGCGCCATCGCGGTCCGCTGTCACGGCCCCGCCAACGTCGACGGGTCCGGCCGCCACTCCGGCGCGGGCTGCACCTCATGGCGGGCCACGATGCGCGGTCGCGCCGTCGCGTGCGGCACCACCCGCGTCTGGTGGCGCTTCAGCGGCGCAGCTAGGAGCCCCGCGGCCTGACCGTCGCGAGCGATCCGCCGGGACGGGCCTGCGGAGGCCGGCGACGCGGACTGCTGGGCCGGCCCACTCGGGGGCCGCGCGGCGAGCGGATTGGCGCCCTGCGGATCCAGGATCTGAAGCGGCAGATCCGGCGCTGTGGCAGCGGCCGAGGCCGGCTCGCCGGGCACCATGCCGTCGCGCCGATCCTCGTCACGTGAGGGCATCGTGGTCCGCGCCGGCGCAGCGGCCCCGTCCGCGTTCACGAACGGACCGTTGGGCTCCGCCACCGGCCGCTGAAACATCAGCTCGCTGGAGAGCAGCACCGCGAAGATAGCGAGTGTGGCGACGAGCCCCCGCGTCCAGGCGAGGGCGGTCTGCCACGGCGATTCCCCTGCCTCGACGAACAGTCGGACCGCAGCATCCACGAAGATGACCGAGACGAAGGCGATGTATCCGAGGCTGCCGCCGACGCTCGGCAGGATGGGACCGGTGAGGATCAGCAGAGCCGTCAGCAGCACCGCCGCGGCCATCGCCTGCAGCAGGCTGCGCAGCCGCCGCGACGACGACATGCCGACGAAGCAACCGGCAGAATAGGCGTCGAGATCGGGGGCGTCGCTGGGCAGGAGCTGCAGCACCACGAGGCCGGCAAAGGCCACGGTCGCCGCAACGAAGATGCGCACCGCGCGGCGCGACCCTGCCACGGGCGCCCAACGCAAGGCGGCCATCGTCGCCAGCATGCCGACCGAGCACAACGCGAAGGTGAGCGCGATGCCGCCGAGCCCCTGCTCCAGGGCGCCGCGACGCGCGATCGGAAACAGCTCGCCCTCGGCGCCGAGCAGCGGCGCCAGACCGACGAACAGGAACGAAGCGACCGCCGCCAGCGCGCCCAGTCGTCCGCCATAACCGCGCGCGAGCCCGCCGCGCAGCCACATGTCGAGCGCGCAGCCCAGACAGAACATCAGTCCACAGAACAGCGAGAGCAGAACGAAGGCAGCGTCGAGCGGCAGGCCGGCGCGAATGACGCTGGCGTTCAACAGCGCCACGGGAGTCATGCCGACGAAGCTGCCGCCATAGGCCGACGAGAAGAACGTGCTCGGCACCAGATCCGCGGTCCGTGTCAGGATCAGCGAGGCGCACAGCAGCAAAGCCGCCGCCGCCGAGGCAATCAGCGGCGACAGCCCGGCTGCACTCAGATGCAGGGTCATCAGGCAGCCGAGGAACGCGGCGATGAACGACGCCAGCGGCGGGCAGCCGAGCTGGAACAGCTGCGAGCCGTAGAACGGCACGGCCCGGCCGAGCTGCCGATCGCGCCATGTGCGCGGATCGAAGCTCTGCTCCGCCCGCAGACGACGTAACTGACGATCCGCCGCTTTGCGCTTCATGTCCACGACACCCCGAATCGCGCCAGCCCAAGATCTGCGTGATGATCTCGCGGCAAGCGAATGGTTGACGTTCGGGCGCAACCCTGAGCCCGAGCCGGCGCAGTTTCCTGCGACGGTTGTACGCGCGCTGCATTCGCGCAGGTTGCGTGTGCTCGATTCATGCACTGCAATGCAACGTTGTGGAAGTATCGGGCTCCAGTCCGGGCGTGAAAGTTCCTGGCAACCTTAATGGCGGAGCGCGATGCGAATTATCAATGACATGCGAGTTAGACGGCGTAGCAACCCCGGCTTGCAAACGAGCTTGGTAAACGACAGCATGGCGTCATGCTCACGCCCACGTTGCATACCGCCCGTCTGATCCTGCGGCCGCTGGCCCTCGCCGATGCGCCGGCGATCCAGCGTCAGTTCGACAACTGGAACGTGATCCGCAACCTCGCGGCCGTCGTGCCGTGGCCCTATCCTCCCGACGGCGCCGAGACCTTCGTCAGGCTGCAGCTCGACAGGATCGCAGCCGGCGAGGAGCTCTATCAATGGGTGCTGGTGCTGCGCGACAGTGACGGCGAGGCCATCGGCAACATTCACTTCCGGCCGCGCATGAAGTCGGTGAAGGGCCATCGCGGCTTCTGGCTCGCCGAGCCCTATTGGAATCGGGGACTGATGAGCGAGGCGATCGCCGCCGTGAACGACTTCGCCTTCGGTCCGCTCGGCCTCGATCAGTTCACCGTCTGCAACGTCGCGACCAATGTCGCGTCACGGCGAGTCAAGCAGAAGACGGGCGCCGAGTTCGTCGGCTTCATCGAGGTCGCGCACCACAATGGCGAGACCCGCTCCGAGCAATGGATCGTGCGGCGGGAGACGTGGCTGCAACGTCAAGGGAAGCAACGCGCTCCCGCCTGAGATCGTCGGCGCTACGCGCTCGCCGTCACGTCGAGCACCGCCTGCGCAAACGCTTGCGGCGCCTCCTGCGGCAAGTTGTGGCCGATGCCGCCGGTGATCAGCCGGTGCTCGTAGCGGCCGGTGAACTTCCTGGCATAGGCTTCGGGCGCTGGATGCGGCGCGCCGTTGGCATCGCCCTCCATCGTGATGGTGGGCACGGTGATGTCAGGAAAGGTCGCGAGCTTCGCCTCCAGCGCATCATATTTCGCCTCGCCCTGCGCGAGGCCGAGCCGCCAGCGATAGTTGTGCACGACGATGTCGACGTGATCGGGATTGTCGAAGGCGGCGGCGCTGCGCGCGAAGGTGGCGTCGTCGAACGCCCATTTCGGCGAGGCCGTCTGCCAGATCAGCCTGGCGAAGTCGCGCCGGTTCTTGTCGTAGCCCTCGCGGCCGCGCTCGGTCGCGAAGTAGAACTGGTACCACCATTGCAGCTCGGCGGCCGGCGGCAGCGGCATGCGGCCGGCCTGCTGGCTGCCGATCAGATAGCCGCTGACCGAGACCATCGCCCTGCACCGCTCCGGCCACAGCGCCGCGATGATGTTGGCGGTGCGCGCGCCCCAGTCATAGCCGGCGAGGGTCGCGGTCCTGATCGCGAGCGCGTCCATCAGCGCGACGATGTCGGCGGCGACGGCGACCGGCTGGCCGCTGCGCAACGCGGTCGGCGACAGCAGCCGCGTCGTGCCGTAGCCGCGCAGATGCGGAATGATGACGCGATGGCCGGACGCGGCCAGCGCCGGCGCGACGTCGGCGAAGCTGTGGATGTCGTACGGCCAGCCGTGCAGCAGGATGACGACGGGGCCGTCGGCCGGACCTGTCTCGGCATAGCCGATGCTGATCTCGCCGGCCGTGACCTGCTTGATCGGTCCGAGCGACGTCCCCGCCCCCGGCCGGATCGCCGGCAGCTTCGTCGTCGCCTTGAAGCTCTGCGCCTGCCCAGCGCTGGAGCCGAGTTGAAAGGCCGCAACGGCGGTTCCGGCAAGGGTGAGGAAACGGCGGCGGTCGGGGTAAAGAACGGTCGGCATGGCGGAGGCTCCTGGTTCCGATGTGCGGTCCTTGTGCGCCATGCATCCGCGCGGCGCTTGGAGGAGGCATTGATTTTTCCTTGAGGCCGGCTTGATTTTGCGGATCGCGTGACGCGAGGGTGAAACCGGCTGCCGCGGCGGCCAGGGCGGTGCATGTGGTGTATTGCTTCGACGATTTCGTGCTCGATCCCGGCCGCCGCGAGCTGCGCCGCGGCGACGACCTGGTTGCGATGGAACCGCAGGTGTTCGACCTGCTCGCGTTCCTGATCAGGACGCGCGACCGCGTCGTCAGCCGCGACGACATCCTCGCCGAGGTGTGGGGCGGCCGCATCGTCTCCGAGGCGACGCTGGCGAGCCGCATCAGCGCCGCGCGGAGCGCGATCGGCGACAGCGGCGAGGCGCAGCGCCTGATCCGCACCATTCCGCGCAAGGGCGTCCGCTTCGTCGGGGAAGTCCATGAGCAGGCGGACGCAGTGCAGACGCCGGCGGCGGTTTCGGTCGCGCAAGCCTTCGACGGCCCCGCCATCGCGGTGCTGCCGTTCACCAACATGAGCGGCGATCCCGAGCAGGACTATTTCGCCGATGGGATGGCCGAGGACATCATCACCGCGCTGTCCCGCTGCAGCGGCCTCGCCGTGATCGCCCGCAACTCCTCCTTCATCTACAAGGGCAAGGCCGTCGATATCCGTGCGGTCGGACGCGAGCTCGGCGTCGGTTACGTTCTCGAAGGCAGCGTGCGCCGCGCAGGGTCCCGCCTGCGCATCAACGGACAGCTGATCGATGCGGCGTCCGGCGCGCATCTGTGGGCGGAGCGCTTCGACGGCCAGCTGGACGATGTGTTCGCACTGCAGGACCGCATCACCGAAAGCATCGTGGCGGCGATCGAGCCGACGCTCGAGCTGGCGGAAGGCGAGCGGCGCCGCGCCACGCCGCCGCTGCATCCGGACGCCTACGATCTGCTGCTGCGCGCCGCCAGCCTGCGTGACGCCTTCACGCCCGACAGCCTCGCGGCGGCGATCGCGTGTCTGGACCAGGCGCTGGCGATCGATCCCGCCTGCGCGCCCGCGATGGCGGCTTGGGCCTATTGTCAGGCGCTGCGCCACTTCCAGGGCTGGAGCGCGCCGGACGAGACCTATCGCACGGCCGCCGTCGCGCGGGCGTGGCAGGCGTGCGAGCGTGCGCCCAGCGACGCGCAGGTGCTGTGGATGGCGGCCTTCGCGATCTGGAACATGGCCGAGGACATCGCCCCGGCACGGGAGCTATTCCGCCGCTCGCTTGCCATCAACCCGAACTCGGCGATGGCGCTGACCTTGAGCGGCTGGATCGAGATCATGGCCGGACACACGGCTGCGGGACGCGCGATGATCGAACGGGCGCGGCAGCTGAACCCGCGCGATCCGCGGGGCTGGTTCGCAGCCGGAGCGCTGGCGATCTGCGCGGTGGCGGAGGACGATCTCGCAGGTGCCATTCGATGGGCCGAGATCGCGCTGGCGCAGAACCGCCGTTTCGCTGTGGCGCTCCGCGTCCTGATCGTGGCCCTGGTCGGGACCGGTGAGATGTCGCGCGCCGGCGAGGTCGCGCGTCAGCTTCTGAGCCTCGAACCGGATCTCACCGTGTCCGGGTTCCTCGAACGGATCCCGTTTCCGGCCGGAATGCTCGCCACAACCTATGCGGAGGCGCTGCGCGCAGCCGGGGTGCCGCCGTGATCTCGTTCGCGTGCAGCGGACCCTGCTGCAACTGAAATTTTCGACATGAACGGCAAAGTTGCGAAACTTGGCTGGACCTCGTTCACACTACCTTAGGTTCCATTCCGTAGTTTTGCGGAGATCGTCCCGGCGGCCATTTGCCGGACGGCGGAGGGGAATTGATGAGGAAATTGCTTCTCAAATTTTACGAGGATGAATCGGGCGCAACCGCGATCGAGTACGGCCTGATTGCGGCCGGCATCGCGCTCGCGATCATCACCATACTCAACAAGCTCGGACTGACCCTGGAAGGCATCTTCACGACCCTGACCACGAAGCTGAACGGCGGCTGATCGATCGATTGTCTGCAATGGCGTTCTCAGGATCGGAGCAATCCGGTCGCCATGGTCGGACTGGCCGGGCCTCGCGCCCGGCCTTTGTCTTTTGATATAGTTCCATTCTTCGATGGAGCGGCGCCGCAACCGACCTATCAGGGCATCGTGCTGCGTCCAGCCTGCTCGCAGGCATTCGTGCAGCGCCGGCAGGACTCGGCGCCGATCCGGCAATGGGCATGCATCCCGGCGTGCTGCTCGCATTCCTCAGCACAGAGCCGGCATCAACGTATCCGGACGCGCTGACGCCTAACTCTGTTCCCGCCTGCATCCATCATCGATTGGGCGATCAAGTTCGATCGCGCGGCGCGACCTCAATCATCTCACGATCCGCGTGACGGAATTATCACCTCACCGTGCGTCACGGCTTCCGGCATTTCATTCGCCCGCGCCTACGAGCGCCATTTCGCAGAACTGCCATCCGAAACCTTGCGGCGTGCGCGTATGGACGCACCCGTTCGGTTGAGGCACAACAGCTCTTGTCACTGACGTCGGCGGCCCGAGCCGCGGACCAAGAACGACGCGCGCAAGCAAAGCGCCGACGATGTGGAGGAATGGATGCTGATTCCGATGGCCGACGTACCGCGCTGGTATGCGGAGCGCAAACCCAGGGACAGCGTCGCGCTCCGGCACGGGACCGATACGCTGACCTGGGAGCAGCTCGAGCGCCGCGCCAATGCGCGTGCGCGCGCCTTCGCGGCCAAGGGCGTCAAGCCAGGCGACTTCGTCGCGATCGGCCTGCCCAACGGCAATGCGCTGTTCGAGACCAGCTTCGCGGTGTGGAAGTGCGGCGCGACGCCGACGTCGCTGTCGTGGCGGCTGCCGCGCGGCGAGGCCGCCGCGGTGCTCGAGATCCTCAAGCCGTCGCTGGTGGTCGGTGGCGAGGCCGACTGGAACGCGCCGAACGCGCTGCCGGCCGATTTCACGCCCGAGGGCTTTTCCGACGAGCCGCTCAGCGCGCCGGTGTCACGCTATTGGAAGGCGATGACTTCGGGCGGCTCGACCGGACGGCCAAAGGTGATCCTCGATCACCAGCCTGCGGTGACCGACACCGCCGCCGAGCCGCCGCTCGGCATTCCGAAGGGCGCATCGCTGCTCAATCCCGGCCCGCTCTATCACAACGCGCCCTTCATCGTGTCGCATTACGCGCTGTTCGCCGGCGGCAGCTTGACCGGGATGGTGAAGTTCGACGCCGAGGAGACGCTGCGGCTGATCCAGGCGCAGCACATCCAGTGGGTCAACTTCGTGCCGACGATGATGCACCGGATCTGGGCGCTGCCGGAGGCGGTCCGCAACAGCTACGACGTATCGAGCCTGAAGATGGTGTTCCACATGGCCGCGCCGATGCCGCCATGGCTCAAGGAAAGATGGATCGAGTGGCTCGGGCCCGAGCGCGTCCATGAGCTCTATGGCGGCACCGAGCGCCAGGGCCGCACCATCATCTCCGGCACCGAATGGCTGCAGCACAAGGGCTCGGTCGGCAGGATCGACGAGTCCTGCAAACTGCGCATCCTTGGTCCCGACGGCAACGATGTCGCGCCCGGCGAGAGCGGCGAGATCTACTTCCTGCCCGCTGATGGCGCCGGCAGCACCTATCACTATCTCGGCGCCGAGCCGAAGCGGCGCGCCGACGGCTGGGAGTCGCTCGGCGACATCGGCCGGCTCGATGCCGACGGCTACCTCTATCTCGGCGACCGCCTCGCCGATATGATCCTGCGCGGCGGCGCCAACATCTATCCGGCCGAGGTCGAGGCGGCGCTGATGGCGCATCCCGACATCCGCTCCTGCGTCGTCGTCGGCCTGCCCGATCCGGAGCTCGGCCAGCGCGTGCATGCGATCGTGGAGATCGACCGTGCCAAGGACGCGCAAGCCATTGTCGACGGCATGGGTGCATTCCTCGCCGACCGGCTCAGCCGCTACAAGCACCCGGAAAGCTACGAGCTGGTCGACGTGATGCTGCGCGACGACTCCGGCAAGGTCCGGCGCACCCTGCTGCGCGACGAGCGCGCGGCATGGATGAAGGATGGCCGCGACTTCCGTCTCGTGCCCGCGCGGGCGCGACCGGCAGCAGACTGACGGCACGGAAATTTTTCGAACGTTTACGATGCTGGCGTAGACTCCGTGAGGGAAGGAGACTCCGCGCCATGATGTCGAGACGACGGTTTCTGCGCACCGCGGGTACGGCCGCGGCGCTGCCCTTTGCGCGGATGCCGCGGGCGCGTGCCGAGCTGCGCACCATCCTCAACGATGCCAGCCGGCTCAACCCGACGCCGGTCGCCAGGCACGTGGTGATCAGCAAGCCCACAACCGACGATCTGATCGCGCGGCTGCGCGCCGAGCTGAAGGAGGCTGCGGCCGCGAAACGCCCGGTGACCGCGGCCGTGGCCCGGCATTCGATGGGCGGCCAGAGCCTGCCGCGCGACGGCACCGCGATCACACTCGACGGCGGCGCGATCGAGCTCGACACGGCGGCGAAGACCTATCGGACCGCGGCCGGCAACCGCTGGTGGGACGTGATCGCCGCGCTCGATCCCAAGGGCTTCTCGCCGGCGGTGATGCAGTCGAACAGCGATTTCGGCGTCGGCAGCACGTTCTGCGTCAATGCCCATGGCTGGCCGGTGCCGTACGGTCCGTTCGGATCGACGGTGAAGTCGATCCGCATGCTGCTTGCCGACGGCACCTTGGTGCAGTGCTCGCGTAACGAGAATGCCGAGCTGTTCGGCCTTGCGATGGGCGGCTACGGCCTGTTCGGCATCATCGTCGATCTCGAGGTCGAGATGGTGCCGAACCTGCTGCTCGAGCCGCGCTTCGAGCGCATGGCGCCGGAGACGTTCGCGGCGAAGTTCACGCAGAGCATCGACGGCGACGCCAATGTGAAGATGGCCTATGGCCGGATGTCGGTGTCGCGCAAGGCGTTCTTCGACGACGCCCTGCTCGTCACCTTCCGCCCTGCCCCCGATGCTCCGGCGACCCTGCCCGCGGCAGTGAGCTCCGGCAAGCTCACCGGCGTCGCCAACACGATCTATCGCGCCCAGACCGGCTGGGAGGTCGCCAAGGGCCTGCGCTGGTTCATGGAGACGCGGCTCGGCCCCGCCATCTCCGACAGCCGCTACACCCGCAACTCGTTGATGGCCGAGCCGGTCGCCAATCTGGCGCAGAAGGACATGCACCGCACCGACATCCTGCATGAATATTTCGTCGCGCCCGAGCGGTTCGGCGACTTCCTCGCCGCCTGCCGCGAGATCATTCCCAAGGCGCGCGCCGAATTCCTCAACGTCACCCTGCGCTACGTCGCCGAGGACAGGACACCCGCGCTCACGATTGCGCCGGTACGCCGCATCGCGGCCGTGATGTCGTTCTCACAGGCCACCTCGCCCGAAGGCGAGATCGACATGCTGCGGACGACGGAGGCGCTGATCGACCGCATCACCGCGATTGGCGGCGCGTTCTATCTGCCCTATCGTCTGCACGCCCGCCGCGACCAGGTCGAGAAGGCCTATCCGGCGGCCGCGCGCTTCGTCGCCGCCAAGCGGCAGTATGATCCGAACCTCCTGTTCCGCAACGCGATGTGGGACGCCTACTTCGCATGAATACATCAGCAGCAGACGGCTTCGCATTGGACCGCTACCGCATCGCCGCGCTGGCGCTCGCCATGGCGCTCCTGTTCGCCGCCGCGACCGACTACATCCCGACGTTCATCGATGCGCAGGGCCGCGTGTTCGGCCTGTTCCAGCTCGACATCTACAAGGATGCGCTGCATGTCGTCTCCGGCCTGTGGGCGCTGGCGGCGATGCTGACCCGCCGCAGCGCGCTGTTCTTCCTGCGCGTGTTCGGCACGCTGTACTTCCTCGACGGCGTGATGGGCGTGTTCACCGGCTCGGGCTATCTCGACCTCTCGATCGTCATCGACGGCATCCGCAACACCTCGTGGCTGGTGAGGGTTCTCTCCAGCCTGCCGCATCTCGCACTCGGCGCGATCGGCATCGCTGTCGGCTGGTCGCCGTGGCGCACGCAGGCCGCCGTCGCATGAGCCTGCGTCGCAAAGCGCTATATCTCGCCGGCGCCCTCGTCGCGGCCGCCGCGATCGGCATCGCCGCCACCGTGATCAGCGTCGAGACGGTCTGCGTCGCCGACGTACCGACACCCGCCGTGACCTCGGAGTTCGGCATCACCGATCCCGCTTATGCGCGATCGCAGGGTGACAGCTTCCTGACCTTTCCGGAATGGTACATCGTCCACGCCTATGCCGACCTCGCCGCGGTGACCGCGCAGGCATCGGAATCGGACTTCCACTATTTGTCGAGCATCTCCGGCTTCTGGCGCAGCCTGTGCCGCGCCACGCGGCAGGCCGCGGGCTCCGGACCCGCCACCTCGGACCAGAAGCTGACGAACTACATCATCGGCTTCAGCTTCACCGCCGAGATGGCGCTACAGGGCGCTTACGAGAAGAGCATCGGAGCGATCAGCTGGGAGACCACGAACGGCGTCAAGACGGCAGAGGACGCCTTCAACCTTGCCCTGCTGAAGGACTACGCCGCGTTCCTCTATCAGACACCCTGGTATCGGTATCCCTTCGCCGCCAAGCTCGGTGAGTTCTGGCGCGAGCCGCCCTTCGTGCCATCGTTCCGCGCGATGGAGCGGCGCGTTTCGCTCAGCCTGCAATATGCAGGGCGCGCCGCCTATGCGGCCGTCATCGGCTATGCGGCGGGCTACGATCCGGCCGTGCTGACCATCCAGAGCGTCGTCACCGGCCTGCCCGCCGCCGAGCTTGCAGTCGTTCCGGGAGTGAAGGTGATCCGCGAGGTCACGGACGCCAAGGGCGCGAAGGGCGTGCTGGTGGAGACCCAGCGCTACGCCAAGTTCGATGCCTTCGCCAAGGAGCTCGGCCGTCATGACGGTGCTTCGCTCGGCGAAATCGCAGGCAACCACCGCATCCTGGTCACGATCGTGGTCCCGCCCGGCGACGGACGGCTGGCAGCTTTCGACGGGCTGCCTATATTCAGCGTGCCGATCCAGTCCCGTCCCGGTGCCCGTCGCATCGGTGTCGACGTGCCCGTCCGGTCACTGGTTCAGGACATCACCCGTTTCGAAGCCGCGGGATATACGTTCGAACATGCCTACGACTACTGACCAGCATCCCCGATCCCGCGCCGTTCCAGTGAAGGGCGTGCTGGCAGTTGCCTTCGCCTGGTTTGCGGGCATGGCTGCCATGGCGCTGGTGATCAAGCCGGATGCGGTGGTCGTGTTCGGTCCGCCAGACCGTGTGATCCCCGCGATCGTTACCGCCGATGGAGCCTTGCTCGACGCCGGGCGTTTCCACCTCGCGGCCAGAACGGGAGCCGCCACGGTCGGCAGCCTCTACGCCGCCGGCGCGTGGCTGGTCTGGCCCCTGATCGGCAGGGGCTGCGGCCGCGGGTAGTCGGTGAAGCGCAGTTCCTCCTCGCGCGAACGCGGAGCCCTCGGAACTGGCGCCGACGCCCAAAGATGTTAAGCTCGCGTTCACGCTGTGGCCGTCACGCGACACGAAGCAGAAGCTTGGTCGATGCACCCGGGGGTATCGACAGAGCAGGAGAACGAAATGCCTTCTTTGACCGAATGGAAAGTGCCATCCGCCTTCCAGCCTCGCGCCGAAGACTATCAATATGATCTTGATCAAGCCCTGTCCTCGATCGTGGGCCTGCATGCCATCATTCCGTCCGACGCCTTCAGCGCGGAAACGCTGGGGACCGAGCGCGCCGGGAATGCCGTCGTCATCGACGACGGGCTGGTGCTGACCATCGGCTACCTGATCACCGAGGCCGAATCCGTCTGGCTGCACCCCAATGACGGACGCGTGGTCGAAGGTCATGTGCTCGGCTTCGACTTCACCACCGGCTTCGGCCTGGTACAGGCGCTCGGGTCGCTTGACCTGCCGGCGCTGCCGCTCGGCTCGTCGGCCGCTACCAAGGTCGGCGATCATGTCGTGCTCGGCGGCGCCGGTGGGCGGACGCGATCGGTCGCGAGCCAGATCATCGCCAAGCAGGAATTCGCCGGCTATTGGGAATATCTGCTGGACGAGGCGATCTTCACCCACCCCGCCCATCCGAATTGGGGCGGCACCGGCCTGCTCTCGGCCAAGGGCGAGCTGATCGGCATCGGGTCGCTGCAGCTGGAGCGCGAGCGCGACAGCAAGGACGAGCACGTCAACATGATCGTGCCGATCGATCTGTTGAAGCCGATCATCGATGATCTCAGGCGCTTCGGCCGCGTCAACAAGCCGGCGCGCCCCTGGCTCGGCATGTACGCGACCGAGGTCGACGATCGCGTCGTCGTGATCGGCGTCTCCGACAACGGTCCCGCGGCCCGCGCCGAGCTCAAGGCGGGCGACGTGATCCTCGGGATCAACGGCGACAAGGTGACGAGCCAGAGCGAGTTCTATCGCAAGCTCTGGGCGCTCGGCGCAGCCGGCGTCGACGTGCCGCTGACGGTGCACCATGAGGGCGTCACCTTCGACGTCACGATCGCCTCGACCGACCGCGCCAAGCTGCTCAAGGCCCCGCGGCTGCACTGAGGCGGCCGCGGGCCTGCGCTCACGCGTTGACGTGCCAAGCCGCCGCGATCTGGTCGTGCAGTTGCGCATCCGTCGGCAACTGTGATGCCACCGTGGGATCGAAACCCGGATGCGCCTGGGCGTAGGTCGCCATGGCCTGCACGAGCTGCGAAACGTGCGTATCGATCTCGAGACCGCCGGCCTTGATCTCCTGCAGCTGATAGGAGCCGCCAAGGAACCAGTCGGCCACCGTGACCTGCTGATGGGTGCCGAGAATGTCGATCTCGAGATCGTTGCCCGATTTGACGAACCAGAAATTGTCGGCCGTGTAGGCGGTGCCGAAATCGAGCGTGCCGGTCGGCTTCGCCAGCGACGCGACGCCATTGATGATGATGTCGTTGCCGTCACCGGGCGCGTAGACATAGGTGGCGCCGACGCCACCAACCAGGATGTTGTCGCCGGCCCCGCCCTGCAGCACGTCACTGCCCAGACCGCCGATCAGCAGATCGTCGTTGGCGGTCCCGAACAGCATGTCGTTGCCGCCGCCCGCGATCAGCAGCGCACCATCGGTTGCAGCAATGGTCGCGCCCGACACTGGATCGATCGTCACCGTTGTCGCCGCGTCGCTCAAGGCTGCGCTGAGCCAGTCGAGATTGTCGGTCTTGCCGCCCCAGAGCACGCCGATCGCCATGTCGATCAGGCCAGCATCCTCGCTGTCGAAGCTGGCGACGGCATCGATGAGCGCGACCTTGCCCAGGATGTCGACCGCCGATCCCGTGTCCCAGCGCGACCACAGATCGGATGACAGGTCGGCGACCAGCAGGTTCTTGGCCGTGTCCTGATAGAGGATGCCGTGCTCGTGGCCGATCAGGCCGGGCGTCGTCGACATCACCTCGTCATGGTTCTGCGCCAGCAGCGCCGAATACTCGACCACGATCTCGGCCAGCGCCTTCTCGACCCCGCCATCTTTCAGATAGGTCGCAGCCGAGGTTGCAGTCACGCTGTTGCCGAGCACGCCGCCGCCGTTGAACAGGGCCTGCACGGCGCTGTTGCCGTAGCCGCTGGCGTCGGTCACCGCCGAATAGGCGATCATGTCCTTCATCTTGTCGGACGGCGCGCCTTCCCCGCTCACACCGGCCGCGGGAATGCCGACGGCCGAAGCAATCGCGTCATCCTGCAGCGGCGCCAGCAGCACAGCCGCCGCCTTCTTCCAATCCTGGGCACCGTTGTCACTCGCCCATTGCATCATCGTCAGCAGCGCGATCGAGTGCAGGCTGACCGGATCCAGACCGAGATCCGTGCCCGCGCCGAGCACGGTCTTCTGCTCGGACGAGATGCCGATCGCAGCATCGGCAATGGCGAGCGCGCCGGCGACCGGTCCGAGCTGCAGCAACGCCAGGGGTGCTTCCAGCACGGGCGCCGCGGCTCGGACATATTGCAGGATCTCGCCGGCGACGGAGACCATATGGATGTCGGAATAGCGCTCGACGGGGTGCGACGTCAGCGCGCCCCAGAAGCCGTGCAGCTGATCGTAACGGACCTCGGCGGCGAACTCGAACGGCATCGCGTCGTAGGCGTAGACCACCTTGTCGTTGAGCGCAGCGATGTAGCCGGCAAGTCCGCCGCCCAACGAATGGCCGGTCAGCGAGACGTTCGATGTCGCCCATTTCTTGTAGTAGGCTTCCGCATCCGGGAACTGCGTCGGCCAGCCGGTCAGACCGGCGCCGCCAAGCCACGACGGCACGTCGGCGAGACTGTCGGTGCCGCGAAACGAAATGATCCGTGTCGATGGATCGCTCGCGAGCTGATAGGTCGCGGCCTCGAAATTGTCGGCGGTCGAGGTCACGCTCGCCGCCACCAGCTCATAGCTCCCGATACGGTTGAAATTGACCACAAGCGTCGGGTTGACGCCTCTGTTGTAGACGTCCATGGCGAGCACCGCGTTGATCAACGCGGCCGACGGCGACTTGGTCATGATGCGAATCCCCCCTCGGCAACCGATCGGCAGTTTTGACCCAGGGCGGAGATCCACGAGGAACCCTCCGCTGCGCCGCCGGCTCTCACCAAGTGCGACATCGCGCCCGAATTTTGTCAACCAACTATCGTCTCCGCGTGTATTCGCGCGCGACTCACCTGCCGCGCGCGATGGCAGCCTCCGCGCTGTGTTGACTTGCAGGAGCCGCATCGCGAGATTGTGGCTTCGCGGAGCGAACACGCGTTCGGAAAATGGTCATTGCCCGGACGTCCGATTTTGCGTTGCATGACAGCGCTCGCCGGCAAGCAGACGAGACGGCCAGACCCGCGTACCAAGGAGACCTGCATGACGGATGCCGTGGTGGATGACATTCTCATCGTGTTGCCGCCACTGCTGCAGACGCTCGAAGCCCTGTCCCACGTTGCACGCTACCTGAACCCGCCGGATTTCGATCGCGTGATGGCTGATGTCGGCGATCCCGAGCGGACGCTGCACACGGCGCGGATTCATCTCACGTCGTGGCCGGCGGACTTCGCCCATATCCGTATCGCCTTCGACACCGCGGCGGACGCCGCGCTGATGTCGTTTGCCGGCCTGCGCGCCGTTCAGCGCGGTGAGGGCGACCTGGTCGATGTGTTCAGGGCCCTTCGTCAATTGCCACGCGCACTCGAGGCGCTGTTTCCACTGGCAGCGACGCTGCCGCCGCTGAGCGAATTCTTCCTCGATCCCGCCGTCGATGGCGACAACGGGCTGCGCCAGTTGCTGGCCGCTTCTTCTGCAGGCAAGGACGCCGTGTTTCACGACCACAACGAGATCGGCAATCGCGGCGGCTTTTCGCTGTATGTGCCGGAATACTACACGGCGGACAGGGCTTGGCCGCTGGTCATGGCGCTGCATGGCGGCAGCGGCAACGGCCGCGACTTTCTCTGGAGCTGGCTGCGCGCCGCGCGCAGCCTCGGCGCCATCCTGATCGCCCCCACCGCGGCAGGACCGACCTGGGCGCTGATGGGCGACGACGCCGATACGCCGAACCTCCTGCGCATTCTCGACCTCGTCCGCAGCCGCGTCGCGATCGATCCCGCCCGCATGCTCCTGACCGGGATGAGCGACGGTGGCACGTTCTGCTACGTCAGCGGATTGGCCGCAGGCTCGCCGTTCACGCATCTTGCGCCGGTGGCCGCGACGTTCCATCCCCTGATGGCGGAGATCGCCGACCGGGACCGTCTGCGCGGCCTGCCGATCCAGATCGTGCACGGCCGGCTCGACTGGATGTTCCCGGTCGAGATCGCGAGGCATACGGCCGACGCCCTGGCCAAGGCCGGCGCCGACGTCGCCTATCGCGAGATCGACGATCTCAGCCATTGCTATCCGCGCGAGGCCAATGTCGAGCTGCTGCGCTGGCTGTTGCGCTGAGCTTGCCTCTCCTTGCTACGACATGGCTGATCGGCAATGCCGCCGACACAATGTCGGCGGATTTTGTCCGCATTGGTCCTGCTCGGTCATACAGCGGGGGCGCTGCACACGGGCGGCCATGACGCCGCCGAAGGTCTGCTCATGCCCTCGCCGCTGATGCCCTCGCCTGCCGCGTCCGTCGCGCAAGTCTCGTCCGCCCGCTCCTCCACCTCCGTCGTGCTTGCCAATGGCGTCAACCGTCTCGAGGTGACGCTGAAGCTCACGACCGCGATCCTGGCGCTGGCCGCCGGCGTCTACACCTATCTTGGCGTCCGCGAGCTGCTCAACGGCAGTCCGACCACGGTGTTCTTTGCGGCGGTCATCTACTCCGTCGCGGTCTCGGTCGGCATCTACGCCTTCTGGGTGTTCATGATGCAGTTCATGCCGCACGTCACCAGCGCGATGGGGCGTTTGATGATGGCCGGCTGCATGCTGCTGGGCTCGCTGATGATCGTCGCGATGTCGTCCTGGCTGAATGCGTCTGCCCTGGCCGGCGCCGCGGCGATCCAGCAGCATCTCGCCATCACCGTGCAGAACTACACGCGCGACCTCGACAGGGCCAATAGCCAGGCCATCGCTGCGCAAAGCCTGCTGCCCGATATCCAGCTCGCCTCCTCCCGCTTCGCCAAGCTGGCGGACGCCGAACGCGCGGGCTCGCTGACCGGCACCTCCGGATCGGGCACCGTGGTCCAGCTTCTCGCGCAGATGTCGACGCAGCTCGACGGACTGGGCCAGCAGGTCCAGGAGTCCGGCAAGCGCGTCTCTGCTCTCTACGAGCAGGGCGGCAAGAGCCTCGCCAAGATGCGCGAGCTGATCTCCGACCGCGGCCCGATCGCAACGCGCAGCGATGCCTTCGCCACGGAGTCGTTGAACCTGATGGGCGTGATCGCCAATCTGCAGCAGACCTCGGTGGCACCTGCGGTGAGGCGCGCCGCGGCCTCGCTGTCCGCCGGTTTCATCGCGCCCGCCGCAGGCGGACGCAGCGGCGACCTGGCCGAGCGCCAGACCGCCGTCGTCGGCAAGGTGGAAGGCGCGATCGCCACGCAGGCCGCCTCGCTCGCCGACGCCGCCGACAAGATCCTGGCGCTGCCGCGCATCGAGCCGACCCGCTTCCAGACGCTGTCGCCGGCCGAAGCCGTGCTGCGCTACGCCAGCGATTTCATCCCGAGCTGGGCGGGCGCGATCTCGATCGACCTGATGCCGGCGGTGCTGGTGCTGATCCTCTGCGTCGTCCATGCCGCCATCCGCCGCGAGGGCCTGCCCGCCGTGAGCGCCTCCAGCCTGACGGCCGCCGATCTCGTCACCGCATTGCGGATTGCGCGCGAGGTCGAGGACGCCAGGCGGGCGGCCGAGCGACGGCCAGCCGAAACGCCCACGGAAGCGCCTGCTGCACCGGCCATTGAGCCGGCGCCGGCCGCGGTGGATGAGAACGTGACGTCGCTGTCATCGGCACGAATCGGAAAGTAGTCCCGTGGCTTCGGCGCTGAACCGACGCGTCCATGCCTGGCTCGCGGGCAATCCCGACGAGAGCATTCTGCGTTGGGTCTTCCGCAGCATTCTCGTCGTCACCGTCGCGGTTCTCGCGGCGGACCTGCTCGAGTTGAATGCTCCGCAGGTGCCATCGGATGCAGCCCCGCCTCAGCTCGACATTCGGCGCGAGGCGCCGGACCTGCCGGCCGAATCACCATCCTTGCTGGCGCCCCTGATGAAGCGGCTGATGCCGCTGCCGCAGGGCGATCGTGCCTTGCAGCAGCCGATTCAGTTCGAGCTGCGCGGCGGCGGCCGGCTGTTCGCGACCGGCACGATCACACCCGGCAGCGCGCGCAGCTTTGCGGACGCAGTAGAACGTCATGGCGAATATATCAGGACGATCGTGCTGAACTCGCCCGGCGGCTCCGTCGCCGACGCGCTGGCGATGGGGCGACTGATCCGCGCGCGGAAATTCGCAACCGAAGTGGAGGCGGGAAAATATTGCGCCTCGTCGTGCCCGCTGGTGTTCGCCGGCGGTCTCGAGCGCCGGGCCGGCGAGCGGGCGATCATCGGCGTGCATCAGATCGCCGCAGCCCCCACGTCCGGGACCGCCGTGAGGTCCGGCGACGACATGAGCCTTGCGCAGAACATCTCGGCGCGATGCCAGCGCCACCTCGCCGAGATGGGCATCGATCTGAAGGTCTGGGTGCATGCGATGGAGACGCCGCATGACCAGCTGTTCACGTTCAAGCCCGACGAGATGAAAACACTCAATCTCGTCACCTCGCTGCCGGAATCGCGGCCTGAAAAATCGCGCAGTTAGGATGTTCTGATCGCGGTGGACCGGGACCGCGGCGAGCGCGGAACCAAGTTTCGACCGCGGCGTTGTTGGCCGTCACACTGGAGAACATGACATGCGGACATTCGTGGGAATGATCCTGGGGGCCCTCATCCTGGGGTTTGGCGTCTACATCCATGATTCGATGCAGACCTCCGAGGTCGCCAACGGGCCGACCGCGCAGACGCGCCGGACCATCGTGAACTGGGACGTCGCGGCGGATAGCTGGAATTCACTCAAGACCCGCGCGCATGACGACTGGGTTCGCATCTCGTCGAAGTAACGCGCGCGATGCTGCTGTTTTCAAGGCGTCTCGGCCGTTGGTCGAGGCGCTTTTGCTTTGCCAATCAGTTGGCCGCCTTGGCCTTGCGCGCGTCGGCGATGACCTGCTCGAACTGCGCCATGGTCAGCACGCCGGGTACCCTGAACTTGCCGACGATGAAGGACGGCGTGCCGCGGAAACGCAAGCCCCGCGCCTGCTTGTCGTTGCGCGCCAGCATGCCGTCGATGGCCTTGGCGTTGGCGGCGAGGTCGCGCTTGGCGCGATCGACGTCGACGCCTGCTCCCGCGAGCAGTTCGTCGATGCGCGGCTCGGTGAGCTTCGAGCTGACGCCGATCAGCGCCTCATGCGCCTTCGCATATTTGTCCTGATATTTGCAGGCCAGCGCCATCCGCGCGGCAGTTACCGAAGTCGGCCCGAGAATCGGCCACTCCTTCAGCACCCAGCGCACCTTGCCATCATCGTGGATGACCTGCTGCAGTTCGGGATCGAGCTTGCGGCAATACGGGCAATTGTAGTCGAACCATTCGACGATCGTGATGTCGCCCGAAGGATTGCCGAGCACCGGCGCGTCGGGGTCGCGCAGCACCGCGCCCTCGTCGGGCTCGTCGGCATCCTCGGCGTGACTGTCGCGGGGCCACAAGGAAAGCGCCGCGCCTGCGCCAAAAAGCGTCAACACGTCACGCCGGCTGCTGGCGGAGGTGATCGCAGTCGAGGGGACGCGCTTCATTGAGGTCAGCTCCAGATATGCAGCAGGCTGCGCGTCAGCATATACAGCGCCACCACCGCGATCACGACGGAAAACACCACGTTCAATACGCCGCGCCGTTCGGAGAGATGGCGCGCCAGGCGTGTGCCGGCAAGACCTCCGGCGATTCCGCCAGCGATGAACAGTCCGGCAAGATCCCAGGCGACGAGCCCGGACCAGGCATAGCTCGCCGCGGTGGTGAGCCCGAAGGTCGTCACCGCGACCAGCGACGAGCTGACCGCATTCATGATCGGCATGCCCGTCGCAGCCATCAGCGCCGGCACGATCAGGAAGCCGCCGCCGATGCCGAAGAAACCGGACAGCGTGCCGGTGGCGAGGCCGAAGCCGACGACCGCCGGGACGTTGGCCATGCTCATCTTCACATCGGGGGTGCCGATGCGGGCGCGCGTCTTCAGCATCAGCATGGCGATGACCATCATCACCAGCGCGAACAGCGCCAGCAGCTTCTGGCCGTCGACCATCTTGCCGAGCAGCGAGCCGATGAAGGCGCCGACGATGCCCGCCGTTGCGAACAGCGCCGCGATCGGCCAGATCACGGTGCCGCCGCGCGCATGATTGGCGAGATTGATGGCCGCGTTGGTGGCGACCGCGATGGCGCTCGAGCCGATCGCGATGTGCGGCTCGGGCACGCCGACGACATAGACCATCAGCGGCACCGCGAGCACCGAGCCGCCGCCGCCGACGAGGCCGAGCGAGAACCCGACCATCGCGCCGCAAAACAGGCTGAGCACACCTTGGACAGCAGAGATCATGGCGAGAGCAGGGTCATTTCCCGCACAGGAAGGCAAGCCCCAAAATCACCGGAGCAGCAATGCCGCCGCCACCGCTGCGAACCGCCGCGCGACCGGCGCCGATCCGAGCCCGGCGGTCTCGCGGCGATGCGCGGCGTCGAAAGCGCCGGCCGGACGCATGATGCCCCCGGCCGCCGGCAACGTCACGTCAGCCCGGATCAGGCAGCGCCCTTCAGCTTCTTGGTGCATTCGCTGTAGTAGCCGCCGCCCTTCTGGATCCACTTCAGGCCGCCATTGGCGTTGGTCGCCTTGTTGGCATTGTACTGATCGACGCAGGTCTGCAGCCGCGCCTTGCCGGGCTTCTCCTTGGCGTATTTCGGGTCCACCGCGTTGGGGAACACGGCGGGACCGGTCGGCGCGGGAGCGGCCTCCTTGGCTTCGGATTTCGCCGCCTTGGCCGGCTTGGCCTCGGCGGCAGGCGCGGCCGGAGCCGCCGGAGCCGCGGCCGCGGCGGCATCGCTGCCGCACTGGGCCTTGCGGAAGTCGTTCCACTTCTGGCCGCCCAGCGTGCCGGCCTCCTTCGCCTGCTTGTACTTGGCGCTGCATTCCTGCGCGGTCAGCGCCTTCGCCGGGGCGGCGGCGAACGTCGCGAGCCCGATCACGGCCAGCGTAGCGAGTGACGAAGCAATCAATGATTTTGCGTGAAAACTCATCCTCGATCTCCCTGTGGAGCATGATGGAATGGGACGGTAATTCTAGCGAGACGCCCGCGACCGACAAAGCAGGCGGGAGCGTGGCCGCGCGAAAATATAATTTGCGTCGCGCGGCGATCCGGCTCATTCCATTCACTGTGGGTTCAGCATCGCCGGACATCGCGCCGTGCCTTTCGTTCGAGGACTTCAGCATGAGATTCTCTGCCCGGGCGGCGATTGCGGCCATCGCAATTGCCACCCTGTGGACCGCCGGCCCCGCCTGCTCGCAGCCCGGATTGACGCTGCCGGCGCGGCCCGATGCCGCCACCGACAAGTTCGCCAGCCTGGACAAGGCGGCGCGGCGGACGATTTCCGTTGCCTGCTCCAAGGAGGCTGACGAGCAGGGGCTGAAGGGCAAAGCACGCGGCAAATTCCGCTCGGCCTGCAAGCGCGACAAGGCGGCGGCGGCCGCCGCGGCGACACCCGTGCCCGCTCCCGCGCCGACGCCGGAGAAGCCGAAATGACCGGCACCTGCGGGTGCACGCGCGCATGGCGCCTGCGCAGCGGCGGGAATTGTTCGCGCAGGCAGCTTTTGGCATAAGGCGCCGTGCGCCAGATCATCTCCTCCCTCCCCTTTGACCTGCCGAGCCGCGCCAAGACCCTGAGCGCGATCGAGACCCTCGTGCTCGGCACCGCCGGCGGCCTGATCTTCCTCGTCGCCCATCTGCCCGGCGGGCTGATCTCCGGCGCGATGATCGCGACCGCGATCGCCGCAATCGCCGGCCGCCCGCTGGCGATGCCGCCGATCCTGACCCAGACCGTGCTGCTGCTGCTCGGCATCTCGATCGGCGCCGTGGTCTCGCGCGAGCTGATCAACCATGTCAGCGCCTATCCGGTGACCATCGGCCTCCTGGCGCTCGCGACGTTCTGCTCGACCTTCGGCTCCAGCCTCTATCTGCAGCGCGTCCATGGCTGGGACCGCACCTCGGCGCTGCTCGCCGGCAGTCCCGGTGCGCTGTCGCAGATCACGATGCTCGCGGTCGAGCGCGGTGCCGACCTGCCGGCGATCGCCGTGGTGCAGACGCTTCGCGTGATCATCCTGACCGCGGCGCTGCCGCTGGTCCTGGCGGTGGCGGGCGTCGCACCGGCCGCGCCGATCTCGCTCGGCCAGAGCGTCGCCTCGCCGCTCGGCCTGCTCGCACTGCTGGTGGCCTCGCTGGTCGCGGCGATGCTGATGCAGCTGATCAGGTTTCCGGCGAGCTGGCTGTTCGGCGCGATGGTCGCCAGCGGCGTCCTGCACGGCACCGGCCTCGTCGAGGGCGGCCTGCCGGAATGGATGCGCGGCGTGGCGCTGGTCGGCATCGGCGCCCTGATCGGCAGCCGCTTCGCCCGGATGCGAGTGAAGACCCTGGTCGGCCATATCAGGGCTGCGTTGGGCTCGTTCGCGATCGCGGTGGCGATATCGGCGCTGTTCGTCACCGTGATCGTGCTGGTGACGCATGTGCGCTTCTCCGACACCATTGTCGCGTTCGCGCCCGGCGCGATGGACGCGATGATGGCGCTGGCGTTGACGCTGCACATCGACCCGATCTTCGTCGGCGCGCATCACCTGTCGCGCTTCGTGTTCGTCACCATCGCCACCCCCGGCATCGTCCATTTGTTCGGACGGCCGCAGGAGGACGTCGACGACTAGGCGCGCTTCCGGGCGATGCCCCAGCCCGCGATGGCGGCGATCAGAAGCGAGATCAGCACGCTGTAGCCGGCGAGCGACAGGCCGAGGAAGCGCCACTGCACCTCGTCGCAGCGCACGACCTTCACGCTGTCGAGCCGCTCCAGCAGGTTGCCCGCGCTGCCGAGATTGCCGATCGGCCCGGTGCATTCGGTCGGCCCCGGCCAGAAGCCCCATTCGACGCCGGAGTGATAGACGCCGAGCCCGGCATTGCCGAGTGCGGCCAGCGCCACGACGCCGACCCCGGCGAGCACCAGCGCGCGCGGCGCGCCGCCTCTGGCGGCGAGCGCGATCAGCAGCCCGAGCGGCACGATCGCATAATAGGCCCAGCGCTGCTTCAGGCAGAGCTCGCAGGGCTGCAGGCCCCAGACCAGCTGCATGTACCAGGCGCCGGCCAGGGTCGCCGCCGCGATGCCGGCCGCAAGCAACGCCGCCGTCACCGCCGGGCGCGCCATCACAGACGTATTGGTCATCCATCCTCCGCAACGGGCAGGGATCCGGTGTCACGCCGGGCCGTCCCGGCTCCTACTCCGGCCAGCGAAAGCTGTCGAGATGCGCGCCCATCACGTCCGTGCGGGTTGACCCGGCCCGGCCGCCCGCTATAGTCCGCCCGCTTCGCTATGGTTCCTGCACAGGCCCGGCGAATGCCCCTGTGGCGGAACTGGTAGACGCGCTCGACTCAAAATCGAGTTCCGCAAGGAGTGCTGGTTCGATTCCGGCCAGGGGCACCAACTAGGCTGTTCAAGCCCGTTCTAAATCGTCCGCAACAGTTCGCGCTCCGCTCGGAACCCCTTGAAAAGTGGGCCTTTCCGCGCACATTGGCGTTCATCACCGTTTGTTCTCGCCCGATCCCAGCCGCCCGATTTGTTGGTATTTTTGTTGGTATCGTGTTGGTATCGGGAGAACAAACGTTCACGGCGACTTTCGCTATTCCGAACGAAGGAATGGAGCAGATGACCCGCAAGAACGATGTCGCGTGCGTCAATCCCAAGCAGATCAGAACCGACGTCGACTGCCGCGCTGCCCAACCGAGATTCGACAATGGCGCGTGGGGTGCCGCCAAGATTTCCGATGTAACCGGCGGCGGTCTCTACCTCTTCGTCACACCCGACGACAATAAACCCGGCCATGCTGCCTCCAAGCTCTGGCGGATGGCCTACCGCTTCTCCGGTCGCCAGAAAACCTACTCCATCGGGCCTTACGGCAACGGAAAGAACGGCACGTTCTCGCTCGCCGACGCACGTCACGAGCGCGACAAGGCCAAGCACCTGCTCAAGGACGGCAAAGACCCGAGCACCGAGAAACAGCTCGATAAGCACAGGCAAGCGGCCGCTCGACCTTTCGGGCAATGGGCTGACGAGTGGCTCGCGAAGAAAAAGATGGAGAAAGTCAAGCGCGGCAGAATCGTTGCGGTGCGCGACCCAAAGACAATCGAGGTCCTTGAGCTGCGCGTCCGCTACGTCAAGGCCCGCTTTGGCAAGCTGTGCAGGCAGGACATCAAGCGTCCGGACGTGCTCGCTTTCCTGCGTTCATACGAAGCCAAGGGAAAGCTGGAAACCCGCGACCGCGTGCGCAGCATCGGTGCGCAAATCTGCGACTATGCCGACGTCGAAGGCGACGGCTACAATCCATTCCGCAATCTGAATGGGAAGCTGATTGCCAACATTTCGACGCCGCGTCCCGGCGTAACTGAGCCACGCGATGTGACGCGCGTCTTCAAGCTCATCAGCGCACCGTGGGCGAGAGGGAGGTTTGGCGACATTGTTGGCCTTGCCTTGCGCTTCGATGCGCTGACCATACCTCGCCCCGGCATGGTCAATGAAATGGAGTGGAGCGAGGTCGATTGGGACACTGAGCGCTGGACTATTCCAGCCACCAAGATGAAGACCGGGTGGGACCATGTCGTGCCCTTGTCACGACAGGCACTCGCTATCCTGCGCAGCGTCCAAAAGCTGACCGGCCATCGCCAGTATGTTTTTTCCTGCTCAAAGGATGCCCCGCTATCGAACAACACGCTCAACAAGCGCTTGCGGCTGCTTGGCATTGACACCAAGACTGATCATTGCGCCCACGGGTTCCGGACCACCTTCTCGACCCTGTCCCACCACGAAGAGATCAAGGAGGCCAAGGCATGGGATGGCGATGTCGTCGAACTGCAGCTCGCGCATCTCGATAGTTCGACCGTGGAAGGGCTCTACAAGAAACACGGACCGCTCGCGCTGATCGGCTCGCGCACGAAGCTGATGCAGCATTGGGCTGATCGTATCGACCACTGGCTCGATCCCAAGAAGGTGATGCCGATCAAGCGCGGGTCGCAGGGCTGAGTCACGTAGCTTCGTGCGCGGTTGATGCTGCCTGTTCGATCCCTGGCAAAGATCATGTGACAGTTTTCAGCAGACTGCTGGGTCAACACTGGCCTGCTTTCCTCATAGCCGAGCTCTCCACCTGGCCAAAGGAAAGACCTCGAATGCCGGCTAGAGAACGACTGCCAAACCGCAAGCAACCGGAAGAGGAATATTCTTTGGTTGCTCACGTGAAATCGGTCACTGCGAGCTACTACATCTCAACGCACGGTAGCGAGCGTGACGCCAGCACAGATGAAGCTATTGCTCATTTGCTTGCTGAAATCGTCATGACCAGACCCGAGTTGCCCAAGCACCTCGGCAGGGAAATCCGCTGCTCTCTGATGTGCTCGCGCGTTTATCATCGCAGCGATGCGAATGGTGCTCAGGCACAACCCTCGTTGCTGTACATGAGACTCAAGCCAGACCTCCGGCTTTTCTCTGCCTATCTTCCAGCCGACGTATTTTGGGCGCTGCGGACCGATCTGAGAAGTGGGCGGCTGCAGTATGTTGAGGCGCGATTCAACAAGCCGCGATATGGCTCGGGCAAGCTCGTGAGTTTGTATTTCTCGGATACGCAACCAGATGAATAGCCTCATCGGTCCGCAACCGCTGACGGCCCAATGTGCCCGATCCCAATAGACCGTCGGTGCGAGTGGTGTAGGTATGGCCCCAGGGGCGGGATCGCACTTTGCGCTATACGTTTGATATACACAGAGCTTTTTGTTGCGTCTTCTTGGGTGTACCCGCCAGTGTACCCTGTCGATTTCGAAGCGGCTGCTCAAAATTCTATCCGTCAGCCGTTCGGGACCGAACGGCTCAGCGAGGCCTTTCGGCGAACCGGAGCTGGGCATTCCGGGCGTGCTTTGCCTTAGCCCACGGCGTCTCAGGCGAGGCTCCGCGCTGTTGATCCCTGTCGCGCGGAACTTATTGTATGATCTTGGCTCGAAAACCACGGCAGGCGCATGATATGGCAACCATGAAAACGCTCTCGCCGAAACCTTCAAAGGCCTCTAGAAGGCTGAGGTGATCTATCGGCGCGGGCCATGGCGAAAATTCGAAGCCGTCGAGTTCGCGACCCTGGAATGGGTGGACTGGTTCAACAACGGCAAGTTCCTTGAGCCCATTGGCAACCTCCCGCCGGCCGAAGCCGAACAACGCTACTACGCCATGCTGTGCCAGTCGTTTGACATAGCGCGATCCGTGTCCTCGGCGGCTTGCGCGAGCCAGTTCACCAGCACTTTGGTGTGTGGATCTCCAATGCGATCCTGGCTCCAACGCGCAATGTGAACCTTGTTTGATAGTACGTGAGGAGCGTTCGCTAGTGCGGGCACGAGGCGCCCGTCGCTGATTGCATCGGCGACGAGGAGAGAGCGGCCGATGGCGACGCCAGCGCCCTCCACAGCGGCGGTCAAGCAAAGGCCCATGTCCCCTAATAAAAGACCGTGCGGTTCGGTGCGCTTAAGCCCAAGTTTCCCGAACCAGTAGGCCCAACTCCATTCACCCTCAGGGGGATGACCTTTCTGTATCAATGGAAGATCGAGCAGTGCCGTTGGGTCCGACAAAGGCATGCCCTGAGGAAGAAGAGACGGGGCGCAGACCGGAAAGATACGTTCGCGTAGGAGCGGCTCTTGCAATGGCGTTGCGCGGGACTCTGCGAGAGTAGTCCACAATATCCGGACATCCAGCGGCGGTTCACCAACAGCCTCAGACTCGACAAGCCGGAAATCAATCTCAATTTCCGAGTTGGAATGGCGAAAGGCTCTCAACCGGCGAATCAACCACCATCCGGCTAACGACGAGCCAGCTCCCAAGCGCAGCATCTGTCGGGTCGATCTATATCTTAAGCTAGGCCCAAGACCCGCTATCTCGTCGAGGAGTGGGCCGAGCTCGCCTTCTAACCTAGCCCCGTCATCGCTCAATTCGACTCCAGGATTGCGGCGTATCAAAAGTTGCATGCCGAAGAATTCTTCAAGCCGGCGCACCTGATGACTGATTGCACTCTGGGTAACTCCCAGTTCGTCGGCCGCCCGCGTAAACGAGCGATTGCGGGCGACTGCGTCGAACGCGACAAGCGGGCCGAAGGGCGGTAAGCGACGGATCATTTGGGACCTCGCGTAACATGATACAGATTCATGCCGTTTTGAGAAGCGATCATTCGCGTCCTCCGGAGTTGTTCGGCATTTAAAGCGGTATGCCCATTGCGCCTTCGAGAAGCGAACATTGGTCGCAAAGCCTGCATTTTGTGCGACCGCAGAAGACAATCCGGGACAGGCAGCCCGCAGCTGGGACCTCATCGTCTTGCGATCCGAACCGCCTTTAATCACCTGGAATGCATCGTCTTCCACTCCCGGAAGTTCTCCCGACGTGCGCGTTCTCCCTCGGATCCGTTCATCCGCTAGAGCTCCGATAACCCACACGAAATCCGGCAACACCTTCAGATAGGGGACGACATTGACCGCGGAAAGTTCGACCCGCTTAGACGAATCAACATCACTTCTGAACACGTTGGTTCCTACAATTGTAGGCATGGTATTATTCGTTGTGAATTTCGATATCACAGCAATCGTTATGGTGATGCCCCTCGTAAAGCAGGATCTGGCACTCGATGTCGGCGGATTCGCTTGGCTCATGGATTCTTACAGCATTGCGCTAACGGCCTTCTTGTTGTCCGCCGGAATTCTCGCCGACCGTTTCGGCAGACGCATGATGTTGCTTGGCGGCAATGCCATCTTCCTTCTCGCGTCTCTCCAATGTGCCTTTGCTGGGGCCCAGATTTCTCTGATCATCGGCCGCGTAGGCCAAGGTATCGGCGCGGCCTTTATGATGTCCTCTGGGCTCGCAATAATTGGTAATCGCTACACAAATACAGCAAGTCGCGCTCGGGCGTTCGCCTGGACAGGAACAATGGCAGGAGTCGCAACAGCCCTCGGTCCGGCCGGAGGCGGCCTGATCGCGGATCTATTGGGGTGGCATTGGGTGTTTTTAATCAACATCCCCATATGCCTATTCATTGCGATTGCCGCGATCATGGTAGTCGACGAATCTCGCGATCCAGCTAAGCGGAAGATTGATCTGCGCGGCATTGCGACGTTAAGTGCGCTGCTTCTTTCGGTCGTCTGGCTCCTGCTTCATGGCACACGCATCTCGACGTTCGAAATTCCCAATTGGCTTGCAATTCTATGGGTATTGGCGCTCTTTGTCGCCTTCTGGTCAACTCAACGCTTTGGCACTCAACCACTTATAGAACTCGATATGTTCTCCAGCCGAACATTTGTTGGGTTCTGTCTCGTGCCAGTTGCTTTGTCGGTCGCTTACTGGGCCGTGCTAATCTATCTGCCCCTCTTCCTGCAAGAACGGTTAGGCCGCTCTTTTAGTGACGCTTGGGTTCTGATGCTAGCTGCAACCATGCCGATGGTTGCATTGCCTATGTTCTCCGCCCGCATTGCACTGGCGATGGAAGCACGGGTCTTCTTTGGCGCCGGGCTTCTGATCGTCTCGATCGGCGCTTTTGTGATGGCCGTCGCGGCACAGATGCAGCATCTCGTCGTGGGCCTTGTTGGTATGGCCATCGCGGGGTGCGCAAATGGCGCACTCAATCCGCAACTAACGGCGAGGATCGTCGGATCTGTACGTCGCGAGCAGGCTGGAGCGGCTTCTGCGATCAGCGTAATTCTCCGCCAAGGTGGATTTGCTATCGGGATTGCGATGTTCGGTGCCGTGATGAGGACATCGTTGGAACAGCCCAATTCAATTTGGTCCGGCATCAACGTATTTGCCACGATTTTTGCAATTGCCGCGATCGCTGCCGTGGTCGGCTCGGCGGCCGTTTTTGCCCTGATTGGAAGGCATTCTTCGGATCGAGAGTTGCCGCCCCCCCAGCCGCAGTCACGTCATGGATGACGATAGCGAGCGTAAGGTCCAGTCGGAATAAGAATGAAAGAGAGTGTGTAACTGCGACGCGAACGCCAGAACGTTGCAATCCACGACAAACTAGTACGGATGGCGATAGATTGTGACCTTGCCCCTGGGGCTTAATCCAGTTTGAAGTTCGTTCTGGCCCAACGAGGACCAGAGCATGAAGCGCAGCCGC